>NZ_JAMYUV010000009.1:0-147500 GCF_040323405.1 Mesorhizobium sp. M0048
CAGCGCCCTGCGCGTCCATACGGCTGAAGTCGGTCCTGTAGCCCTCGATTCTGTCGAACCGGGCGCCTTTGGCGGTCGAGTCGGCCAGGGAAGCACGCACAAGCGTTGCCTTCTCAAGATTTGCCGCACGGAGATTGGTGTTCCTGAGGTCGGTCGAAGTGAAATCAACACCGAACAGGTTCGCCCCGCTCAGGTCCTGTCCGTCTAGGATGAGAAGCTTCTTGTCACACTCTTGCCAATTGACGCCAGGCGTCGCGGCGGCGTCGCAATTTTGAGCGGCAGCGGCGTTCTGCCAAGCAAACACAGTGCAAACCGCTAGAACCAAGCCGGATGTGCCGTAAGCTCTGGTTCGCCTCAAAGTCATTGTTGCTGGACCTCTGCTACTCGCCGACACTCACCCTTACCACATCTGCTGACACTCGAGCCACGGTGACCACATGGCTGTGCTCGCGGCGCAGTGGGTCAAGCCTGGCGTGAAGCTCCGCGTCAAACAGCTTCGCGGCGAATTCTAGGCGGCCAGCTTACATTAGCCAGAGTGAACAGAACGTGATTACGGGCCAGGCCTTCACACCTTCGCCTTGCACCAGCCCGCCCACCTAGCATGCCCCGCCATCGCGAACGGCCCAGCACGGGCGAAAGACAAGCTCCTTCCTGGCGCTGCGCCGCGTGCAGTCGGAACAAATGGGATCGACGCCGGTTAACAATCGAAGGGACCGCAAACGAAGCGGTATGATGATGATTGATATTTTTAGCTTCGAACTGGCCAATGCCAGGCTGCGCGTTAAACGGGCCGAGCGCTCGCTGAAGCGTGCGAATGAACTGTTGTTGAACGATGGCTGTGTCGCCGTCAATCTCGCGTTGTGCGACCGCATACGGTCTGAGCAAAAACGCGTGATTGAGGCCCGGGAACGCATGACGAAGATCGATCGGAAGAATTGACCCATGATGCTCGCGACCCTCCACCTTGAAACTGCGAGATACGGCGACGAATATCGCGTCGCAAGGCTCGCGCTGCTGAGGCAGCAAATGATACGGCACATCAAGCGCACAGACGCCTCGGCGCAGAAAGTCGAACAATCGCTGGCAAGATTGGCCGAAGCAAACACGCTCGGGGACCGGCTCGCGCAACAGTAGGTCCGCGCGCTCTACCGTCGTTTGACGATGACCCCGTCATGCTGCGTCGCCAACAACAAGGCTGCATCAACGTCGCACCTGCGCTCGCTGGGCGTCGCGCCCCAAAAGCACAAGGCAGTCGTTTCGGCGAAGATCCAAGAAGTGTCGATATTTTCACCTTCCTGGGGACGCAGGCACAACGCCAAAATGAAGGCCGCGATAAGCAGCATGGCAGGCAGAGGGGCGCGCGAAGGCTACTGAGCGGCTTTCATCTCCCCGCACTCTTGCCTCAGATCAGCCTACAACCAATCGGCCCGCGCTTCACCAGAAGCACGGGCATTGATAGGCTCGGCACTATCGCCGCCCCGTCTACCGCGGGACCGCTGGTATTCCCGAGACTGAGCGCTCTGTTTCGCCGGAGAAAACCACGAAGGCAAAGATCAGCACGGCGGCAGCGACAATCATTGAGCCGGTGGCGACGATCGGCTCGAGCGCCGGATTTCCCTGCAGCATCAGGTAAAGCGCCGGCAGCATCACGACCAGGCCGAGATTGTACACGCCGTAGTGGATCATCGCCGTCCTGCGGGCAGCCTTCGCCGGGTTCAGCGCATAATAGCCGCCGAATATTGCACTGGTGACCCATCCCAGCAGGTTGATGTGCGCGTGAGCCGGAAACGCGCCGTGATCGCCTGAAATTGCCATCTGCAGGCCAGCTGCAATTCCCAGAATAAGAAAGACGATGGCTGTCTTGAAAAAAAGCTCCGAAACCTTAGGCATATCATTCCCCCAAACCCGTTTTGCCGCCGCATCATGCCCTGGTTCCGGCGATCTTGCCAAGGGGACCGTCGGGCCTGCGGCACCATTTGTCGCCGGCTTGACGGCCCGTCGGCAGCCGGCCGCCGGGCCTGGCCGGTTGCGAGTCCAGCCGGCAAAAAATATGCGCTCACCCTAATTTAATTGCAATATCACCCGCCAGGCTTCCATGTCGTTCTCCCTAAGGAAGTCCTGCACAATCGTGGTGCCATACGCGCCAAAGGCCTGCCCGTCAGTGTTCCAGCAAGGCCTCGCCGAACTTCTCCCACAGCTGTGCGCAATCTGTAGCTCTGAGGCCGGGGGTTCCGAGTGGGCCATATCTGATGACGGCGGCGTGAACATCATAGCCAACGATGGGTGCATTGGCGACAAAGTGGATAGCCTCGCCCAATCGGCGAGAGCCCATTGGCGCATCGGTTTTGTTGGTGATGTCGAAGACACCACGAATGTCTGCTTCCTGGTTCCTGGCTGCCAACGCAGCCGCCATTGCCCTTTCGTGCATCATCGAATCTCTCCGATCGGTCTAAGTCTAAGAACCGCGGCTTGTGCCGGTCCGGCAACTGGCAACCGGCAAATCGAAGTGCCTTTTGCAGCATCTCGATTGGCTCTTGCTGCGAGCCACTCCGCCCGCTGCCGCGGCAAGCCGATAAGGCAACTGCCAGCGAAATCCGCAGGCACGTCCACGGTCGCATCAAACACGGCCCACGTGCCAGTCGGCTCCTGAACGGGCAAAAACCTCATAACAGCGCCTGCTAATATACTATGCCGACTGTGAGGACGAGACTTTTTCCTGCATCCACTAAACGAATGAGAGATGGTGTCGAAGTGCCGGGCGACGCTCGTCGAAAACAATCGTCTGCGACATCGCCAGGATCGGAGATGGGCCTGAGCCGGCCGCATTTTGGGAGTCGCCGCAAGGGACAAGCACAAGACGCAGCACACAAACGCGGCCAAATGTTTATCCAGAATCGCGATTTCGTTGCGGATAGATGGTCTCGCCGCGCTTCAGCATCGCCACGAACGCCGCGATCTTCTTCTTGCGCCCGGCTTCGGTCTTCATGTTGTGGATGCGGAAGGCGAGCGCGAAGCGGTTTTGCCCGCTGAGCTTTGCCAGCATCTCTTTCGCCCTGGGCTCGGCGTCTATTGCCGCCTGGAGGTCGTCGGGGATCTTCATCTCCTTGCCGCTCTTGTAGGCGCGCGCCCAGCGGCCGTCGGCCTTGGCCGCATCGACCTGCCTCAGCCCGTGCTCGGTCATCCGGCCCTCCTCGATCAGCCGGGCGACATTGTCGACATTGATCTGGCTCCAGGTGCTCTTCTTGCCGCGGGGGGTGTAGCGCTGCAGATAGCTTTTGCCGTCGAACGCCTTGCGCACCGCGTCGATCCAGCCCCAGCACAACGCCACGTCGATGGCTTGCTTCGGCGTGATCGACGGCAGCCCCGAATCGAGCTTATGGATCTTGATCCAGACTTCGTCCTCGCTGTCGTGATGCTCGCCAAGCCAGGCATGGAAGCTTTCGGCATCCCTGAACTCGCGCACATTGGCGGGGTCGACCTTCACGGGCGCCATCAGCTGGTCCGCCCATGACGCGAGCGCGTAACGACGCCAAACCGCTTGCCGGCCGCGCGCGCGCTCATCTCAGCTCCGAGTCCGCAATCCGCAGGCCTGGTGATTCTCGTTTCGGCGGCAGCATGATGTTATCGAATGTCTGCGTGAACATCGCCGCCGCAAAGAAAGCGTCTCTTCGGTGGCGTGGGTGTTGCCAGCCGAGCCGCTTGCCGGGCTCGATCTCGTAGACAATGACCGAGGACTGGGTAGTGCCCTGCCCGCCGCAAACCGCGAAAGCGCCGGCCATTTGACCGACGGATCGTCCTCTGCCCAAACCGGCGAACGTTCGAGCCTGTCGGATGCGAGACTGCTGTCATGGCTTCGTTCCTCTCAGCGAATTGCGAACACGAATCTAGATGATTTTTCTGGTCCGCGTCAGCAAAACTGGCTGCTGACCGTTCCCTCGCCCATTGCGCGTCGACGGCGCCTACCCGATCCGGCCGGCTGCAACCCTGGCTCCGGCAGCGCAAGGAGCTGGCCCACGAGCTGAACTACACCGGCGATATGAACGACACTGTAACGATGAATCTGTGGCTGCACGACGCACTGATGAAAAAGCTGGCCGAGAATGGCGGCAAGCTTCCGAGCGACCTAGCCGCCTAGAGTCACAAGACAAGCAATTCCAGGAAAACGTGTGAACGGTTTTCCGTCCGGAATTGCGTCAAACAAAAAAGGACAGACCGGCTCGGCGTTTCCGTGAAACGACGAACCGTCCTGGTCCTGCCCGCACCGTGGTTCTTGCTGCGCCAACTTCGGCCGCAACCGAGCAGACCACGATGCCAAGCGTCAGACCGCCAGGTAAATAAAATTGAGACCCGTCCCGACCGTCAGGATCGGTGTTTGGCGAGGTGGCATGCCACAAAAAGCGCTTGCCGCCTCGCACCCGGATTGCCTCACGCAAAGCGCCGATTTCGGTCGCTGCCCACGCGCTGGTAGGACCACCATTTTGCTGGCGAAACGCGACGTTCGGCGTATCATTCTCCCCGGAGAGAGTTCATGGTGGGAGGAAGCCAATGAACGTGGTGCAGAGGGTGACTGTCGCCGACTTGACGGCCCAAGAGCTTGTTTCATCTGCGCTTTCACGGTTCGGTGCCGGCGACACCATATCGACGAGGGCGATGCTGGACATCGTTCGCAGGACGGCCCCGGCCTGCGGCAACAGTGACGACGATCTGGTCGAGCTTATCGTCATGACGGCCGTTGGTAGGACCATGGGCGTCGTGTTCGACCATCGGTCCCAATAAAATAATCTGGAACGAACATCAGGCTGCGCCAGGAGCAGTGGCGGGCGGTTGGCAGCGCCAAAGAGGCCAGCCTGTTTGTGCATGAAGGCCGTCCTGGCACCAAGCCCTTGCTTTGAACAAAACCGCTGCTCATGCCGGGTCATGCCCGAAGGCGGTAATTGAGCGACACGCTCGAAGGAACTCGCTGAAATCTTGCCCGTTATGCTCTCGTCGAGATGAGGAGAGCTGCCATGGCCGACGACAAAACCAAGACCGACAGTCGCGACCGCTCACGAGTGGCGGGCGGCGAAGACTACGAGGTACGTCACTTCGCCGAGGAAGCGGGCATCACCCCGGATCAGGCACGCACGCTGATCAAGCGCCACGGCACCGACCGCAAGGTGCTGAACGAAATCGCCGAAAGCATAAGAGCGTCGTAATGGCTGACAAGAAAACCGCAATGGCCGACCGCAAGACGCGCGATGCGGATGAAAAGGAAGCGCTGCGCCTGGCCGAAACCACCGACGTTTCGCCGAAGCAGGCGAAGGATCTGATGCGCAAGCACGGCAAGGACAGCCAGAAGGTCGAGAAGGAAGCCAAGAACTTCAAGGCCGAGGGCTGAGCCGCCGAGTCGGTCGGACGGGCGGTACAGGGGTGTGGCTGCAATCCTGCAGCTTATCGGTTTTCTAACAAATTCGGCCTATCCCTTCCGCTATCGCGGCTCAGGGATGCCATATGCGCGGGATATCTGGTGAGGCGAAGCCGTCGATAGGCGATATACGGCATGTGAGGTTGGTATTTTGCCTGCTGGCGGCGGTCGTGATAGCGGCGGCGCTCCTCGCCTTTGCCACGTCCCTCCTGCAGGATCCTGATAGCTGGTGGCACATCAAGGTCGGCATGGATATGCTGGCAAGCCGCACATTCCCCACCGTCGACGTCTACTCCTACACTTTTGCCGGCCAGCCATGGATCGCTAAGGAATGGCTTAGTCAGCTTCTCCTTGCAATTGCCTTTGAAGCCGGCGGCTGGAACGGCGTGGTGCTGCTGGCGACTGCAGTAATCGCGCTCACGATCTTCTTGACGTCGTGGTATCTCAGCGCGTGGTTGAAGCCGACGCTGGCGATAGGACTGACGCTGGTTCTCGCGCTTTTGATCGGGCCAATCTATGTCGCCCGGCCGCACATCTTTACCTTGCCCATCATCGTCATCTGGACCGCCGGTCTTTTCCAGGCCGCACGCAACGAGAAAGCGCCGCCTTTGTGGCTGCTGACGCTGCTTTGCCTGTGGACCAATCTCCATGCCACCTTCACCTTCGGTTTCGTCATCGCCGCCTTCGCCGGCCTCGATCTCGTCATGCGCACGCGCTTGTCGAACCCCCGGCTGCTGGCCAAGTGGATCGCTTTCGGGCTGCTTTGCCCGCTGGTCAGCCTGTTCAATCCCTATGGCGTCAAGGCCATACTCGCCACGTTCACGGTGGCCTATGGCAATGAGGCGGTGCCTTACATTGCGGAGTGGCAACCCTTCGACGCCTCGCGGCACACCCTCCAGGAGGTGGCCCTGCTGGTGGCGTTTTTCGGGCTGCTCGTGTCGAGATTGCGCATTGGCTGGGCCAAGGCGCTGTTCCTTGTCTTCACGCTGCACGCCTATCTCACCCACATACGGTTCATGTACTTGTTCTTTCTTCTTGTCCCGGTGGTCCTTGCCGTGGAGGTCGCGCAACAATATCCAGCGCTTTCAACCGAGAAATGGGCGGCGGAAAAGCGCGACGGACTTGAACAATTTTTCGCACGGCAATTTTCCAGGATTTGCGCTGGACTTGCCGTTTTGCTGGTTTTGGCGGCTGCCGCCTTCACGACCTATCCGGTCGCGCCGAGCCAGAAGACCTCGGCCAGGGACGCACTGGCCTTCGCCCAATCCCATAATCTGTCGGGCAATCTGCTGAACTCCTACGATTTCGGCGGTACGCTGATCTTCCATGGCATCAGGACGTTTATCGACGGCCGCGCGGATCAGCTCTTCCTGAATGGCTTTACGGAAACGGATGAGCAGACTGGGCACAGCCGGGGCAAGCCGATCCTGAAAGCCCAACTCGAGAAATATACGATAGGCTGGGCATTGTTGACTGCCGACGACAGCCGCATTCCGTTCT
Organism: Mesorhizobium sp. M0048; assembly: GCF_040323405.1. Classification (NCBI taxonomy): domain Bacteria; kingdom Pseudomonadati; phylum Pseudomonadota; class Alphaproteobacteria; order Hyphomicrobiales; family Phyllobacteriaceae; genus Mesorhizobium; species Mesorhizobium sp. M0048. Next base: position 6,905 of record NZ_JAMYUV010000009.1, read on the forward strand.
TCGACGAACTGGGCTGGAAGCGGGCCTATGCGGACGATTACGCGGTGATCTACACCCGCGCGGACTGAGCCCCGGCAGCTTCGCGCGCCGGTGTGCACATCCCTCCTGAGCTGTGGCCAGCGCCGAGGCGGCGAAATCCTTATGGGATTTTGATTTCTTTGCTCCGCGTCCCGTCTCGACCCTTTATGGCACTTTGATCCATATTCGCCGAAGCGATGTTTCCGGCCGCTGATATGATGCGGCGACCGATTTTGGTAGTTTGGTAAAGTAAACAATAAATACAACATAAGGAAAATGCGCGGTGGACATAGTTGTTGTCGCGATTGGAATCACGTTCTTTGCTCTATGCTTTGGCTACATCAAAGCCTGCGACAAGCTGTAAGTTTAGGGGATCGCAACATGCTTTTCGACTATATCCTCGGCGGCGCCGTGACCTTGTTTCTTCTCGCCTACCTGACATACGCCCTCGTTCGCCCGGAACGCTTCTGATCTCCGCTGGCAAGGAGCCAACCCATGACGATCAACGGATGGCTGCAGATCCTCGTCTATTGCGGGATCGTCGCTCTGCTGGCCAAGCCGCTCGGCGGCTACATGTATCGCGTTTTCAGCGGCGAGCGCATATTCCTGTCGTCAATTCTGGCCCCGCTCGAGCGCGGACTCTACCGCATATCAGGGACCAGCGAGCGCGAGGAGCAGCACTGGACCTCCTATGCGGCGGCCCTGCTGTTCTTTAACCTGGCCGGCTTCCTGGTGCTCTATGTGCTGCAACGGCTGCAAGGCGGCCTGCCCTACAATCCGGCCGGCATGACCGCCGTCGAACCTGGGCTGGCCTTCAACACCGCCGCCAGCTTCATGACCAACACCAACTGGCAGAACTACGGCGGCGAAAGCACGATGTCCTATCTCGTGCAGATGGCCGGCTTGACCGTGCAGAATTTTCTGTCGGCGGCGACCGGCATCGCCATTGCGGTCGCATTGATCCGCGGCTTTGCCAGGGCCTCAGGCAAATCGATCGGCAATTTCTGGGTCGATATGACCCGCTGCACGCTCTATCTGCTTTTGCCGTTCTGCATCGTCCTGACTCTGGTCTATGTCTATCTCGGCATGCCGCAGACGCTCGCTGCCTACGTCAACGCGACGACGCTCGAAGGTGCGCAGCAGACCATCGCAGTCGGGCCTGTCGCTTCGCAGATCGCTATCAAAATGCTTGGCACCAATGGCGGCGGCTTCTTCAACGCCAATGCAGCGCATCCCTTCGAAAATCCCGATGCAATTTCCAACCTGATCCAGATGGTGACGATCTTCGCCCTCGGCGCGGCGTTGACCAATGTCTTCGGCCGCATGGTAGGCAACCAGCGCCAGGGCTGGGCAATTCTGTCGGCTATGGGCGTGCTGTTCATCGCCGGCGTTGCCGTCTGCTACTGGGCGGAAGCCGCAGGCAATCCGCTGGTCCATGCGCTGGGCGTCGACGGCGGCAACATGGAGGGCAAGGAGAGCCGTTTCGGCATCGCTCTGTCGGCGCTGTTTGCCGTCATCACCACCGCCGCGTCCTGCGGCGCGGTCAACGCCATGCATGACAGCTTCACCGCACTCGGCGGCATGATCCCCATCATCAATATGCAGCTCGGCGAGGTCATTGTCGGCGGCGTCGGCGCGGGCTTCTACGGTATCCTGATGTTCATCGTCATTGCCGTTTTCGTCGCCGGGCTGATGGTCGGACGCACGCCCGAATATCTCGGCAAGAAGATCGAGGCCAAGGAGGTCAAGATGGCTATGCTGGCCGTGCTCTGCCTGCCGCTTGCAATGCTGATCTTCACCGCTATCGCGGTGGTGCTGCCGACCGGCGTTGCTTCCATCGCCAATGCCGGCCCGCACGGCTTCTCCGAGGTTCTCTATGCCTACACCTCGGCCGCGGCGAACAATGGCTCCGCCTTTGGCGGCCTCAGCGGCAACACGCCCTGGTACAACGTAACGCTCGGCATCGGCATGCTGATGGGCCGGTTCCTGGTCATTATTCCGGCGTTGGCGATTGCTGGCTCGCTAGTTGCGAAGAAGACCGTCCCTGCCTCCGCCGGCACCTTCCCGACGGACGGTCCGCTGTTCGTCGGCCTGCTGGCCGGTGTCATCCTGATCGTCGGCGGCCTGACCTTCTTCCCGGCCCTGGCGGTCGGACCGATCGTCGAGCACCTGGCGATGATTCACGGTCAGACATTCTGAAACGGCCATGCCCTGGTTCAAGATCATACCTCGGAAGGTCCGGCATCGCCCCGAGCCGGAGGGGGAGAAAACGCCCCCTCCTTTCCCGACGCTGTCCACATTCCTCGCTATTGCGGCAGCCTTGATCATGATCTGGCTGCTGGCTTACGGGCCGCCGCACCTTCGTTCGGCACACGATCGACCGGTCAACAAAATCGACACTGGAGCTACCAAATGAGCCCGTCGAAATCCGTGAGCATCATGGATACCCGCATTCTGTGGCCCGCTATCGGCGGTTCCTTCAGAAAACTGAACCCGCGCACCTTGATGCGAAACCCGGTGATGTTTGTCGTCGCCGTCGTCTCGGCGCTCACCACCGTGCTGTTCGTCAAGGATCTCGCTACCAGCGGCGGCGATCTTGGCTTCACGCTGCAGATCATCATTTGGCTGTGGTTCACCGTGCTCTTCGCCAATTTCGCCGAAGCGGTGGCCGAAGGTCGCGGCAAGGCGCAGGCAGACTCGCTGCGCCGGGCGCGAACCGAGACGCAGGCCAAGCTGTTGAACGATGGCGACCGCAGCAAGTTCAAACTGGTGCCCGGCACCAGCCTGAAGGTCGGCGACATCGTGCTTGTCGAAGCCGGCGACATCATCCCCTCGGACGGCGAGGTGGTCGAAGGCGTGGCGTCGGTCAACGAGGCGGCCATCACCGGCGAATCCGCACCGGTCATCCGCGAATCCGGCGGCGACCGTTCGGCGGTGACCGGCGGCACCCAGGTCTTGTCCGACTGGATCCGCGTGCGCATCACCGCGGCTGCCGGCCATACGTTCCTCGACCGCATGATCTCGTTGGTCGAGGGCGCCGAGCGCCAGAAGACACCCAACGAGATCGCGCTCAATATCCTGCTCGTCGGCATGACGCTGATCTTCGTGCTGGCCACGGCGACGATCCCGAGCTTCGCCTCGTATTCGGGCGGTTATATCTCGGTGACGGTGCTGGTCGCCCTGTTCGTTACCCTGATCCCGACCACAATTGGCGCCCTGCTGTCGGCGATCGGCATTGCCGGCATGGACCGCCTGGTGCGCTTCAACGTGCTGGCCATGTCGGGCCGCGCCGTCGAGGCGGCCGGCGATGTCGACACGCTGCTGCTCGACAAGACCGGAACCATCACGCTGGGCAACCGCCAGGCGACGGCATTCCGTCCGGTCAAGGGCGTCACCGAACAGGAACTGGCCGACGCGGCCCAGCTTGCCTCGCTTGCCGACGAAACGCCGGAAGGCCGCTCGATCGTCGTCCTGGAGAAGGAAAAATACGCCATCCGCGCCCGCGACATGGCAAGCCTGCACGCGACTTTCGTGCCCTTCACCGCGCAAACCCGCATGAGCGGCGTCGATCTGGAAGGCTCCTCGGTCCGCAAGGGCGCAGTCGATGCGGTACTTGCCCACGTCAACCTCTCGACGGTTGCCACAGGCCGTACGCGCAACGACACCGTCCGCGACCTTCAGGCGATCGCCGACGAGATTGCCAAATCGGGTGGCACTCCACTCGCGGTCGAGCGCGACGGGCGCCTCCTCGGCGTCGTCCATCTGAAGGACGTCGTCAAGGGCGGCATCGCAGAACGCTTTGCCGAATTGCGCCGCATGGGCATCCGCACGGTGATGATCACCGGCGATAATCCGATGACCGCGGCGGCGATCGCGGCGGAAGCCGGCGTCGACGACTTCCTTGCCCAAGCGACGCCCGAGGACAAGTTGAAGCTGATCCGCGACGAGCAGGCCAAAGGCAAACTTGTCGCGATGTGCGGCGATGGCACTAACGATGCGCCGGCCCTCGCGCAGGCCGATGTCGGCGTTGCCATGAACACCGGCACGGTCGCGGCGCGCGAGGCCGGCAACATGGTCGATCTCGACAGCGATCCGACCAAGCTGATCGAGATCGTCGAAATCGGCAAGGCGCTGCTGATGACGCGTGGCTCGCTGACCACCTTCTCCATCGCCAACGACGTAGCCAAGTATTTTGCCATCATCCCGGCAATATTCGCCGTCTTCTACATCGCCCCGGGCCAAACTGCCGGGCCGCTGCAAGCGCTCAACGTCATGCATCTGGCGACGCCGCAGAGCGCTATCCTCTCGGCCATCATCTTCAACGCGCTGATCATCATCGCGCTGATCCCGCTGTCGCTGAGGGGTGTCAAATACCGCGCGGTCGGCGCCAGTGCGCTGCTCAGCCGCAATCTCATTGTCTATGGCCTCGGCGGCGTCGTCGTCCCCTTCGTCGGCATCAAGGTGATCGACATGGCCATCACCGCTCTCGGTCTCGCCTAAGGAACCACGTCGATGCTCAATCAAATCAGGCCCGCAATCGTCATGATCGTCTTCTTCACCATTCTGACGGGTTTGGTCTATCCGATCGGCATGACCGGCATTGCCCAGGCGCTGTTTTCGCGCCAGGCCAATGGCAGCCTGATCGAGAAGGACGGCAAGCTCGTCGGTTCCGAGCTGATCGGCCAGGCTTTCGAAAGCGACCGCTACTTCCATGGCCGTCTCTCGGCTGCCGGCGACGGCTACAATGCCGCCGCCTCGGGCGGCTCGAATCTCGGCCCGACCAATCCCAAGCTGATCGACCGCATCAAGGTTGACGCCGAAAGGCTGAGGACGGAAAACCCGAACCAGCCGGTACCGATAGATCTGGTCACCACGTCCGGCAGCGGCCTCGATCCGCATATCAGCCCCGACGCGGCCTATTTTCAGGTCGCCAGGGTGGCCAAGGCCAGGGGCGTCGATGAATCCAGGATCAAATCGCTTGTCGACAGCCATGTCGAGGATCGCGAATTGGGATTCATCGGCGAGCCGGTAGTCAATGTGCTGGCCCTCAACCTTGCGCTGGACGATGCGATGAAACGGTAAAGGAACCGGCGCCGGGATCGACACCGAAGCCGGCGCCGTTCATGATTGACCCTTATGCCAGACGACAGCCGCACCGCCGAAACCAGGCCCTCTCCCGACGCGCTGCTCGAGCATGCCGAGCGAGAGGAGCGCGGTCGCCTGAGGATATTTCTCGGCGCCGCCCCCGGTGTCGGCAAGACCTACGAGATGCTGATGTCGGGCCGCGCCAGGCTGGCCGACGGGGTCGACGTAGTAATCGGCATCGTCGAGACGCACGGCCGCAAAGAAACCCAGACGCTGGTCGAAGGCTACGAGGTCATTCCTCGCCTTGAGATCGATTACAAGGGGCGGATCCTTGAGGAGATGGATCTCGACGCCATCCTCGCCCGGCACCCGGCGCTGGTTCTGGTCGACGAACTCGCCCACACCAACGTCGCCGGCAGCCGTCACCCCAAGCGCTACCTCGACGTCCAGGAAATCCTGACGCACGGCATCGATGTCTATACGACCCTGAATATCCAGCACGTCGAGAGCCTGAACGATGTCGTGGCGCAGATCACCCGCGTCAGGGTGCGGGAAACTGTCCCCGACTCCATAATCGACCAGGCCGACGACATCGAGATCATCGACCTCACCCCCGACGATCTGATCAAGCGGCTTGAGGAAGGCAAGGTCTACATCCCCAGCACCGCCCAGCGCGCCATCGAGAACTATTTCTCGCCGGGCAATCTGACGGCGCTCCGGGAATTGGCGCTCCGCCGCACTGCCCAGCGGGTCGACGAGCAGTTGCTGACCCATATGCAGGCCCACGCGATACCCGGGCCCTGGGCGGCGGGGGAAAGGGTTCTCGTCTGCGTCGATGCGCGTCCGGGCGGGGCGGCCCGTGTACGTTATGCGCGGAGGTTGGCCGACCGGCTCCGCGCCCCTTGGACGGCGCTTCATGTCGATACCCCTCGTTCAGCTGCCATGCCCGAGGAGGACAAGGATCGGCTGGCGACGCAGCTGCGCCTTGCCGAGCAGCTCGGTGCCGAGGTGACGACCATTCCGGGTCAGAACGTCGCGCAAGACATCGTTCGGCATGCGACGGCGAACAACTTCACCCATATCGTGATCGGCAGGCCGACCCGATCGCGCTGGCGGGAATTGATCGAAGGCTCGCTCACTTACGATCTCATCCGCAATGCCGGCGACATCAGCGTCCATGTCATTTCGGGAAACGAACGCAACGCCGAGGCGACGTCGAGGACCGTCAAGGCGGCGGACGAGCAGTGGCAGTTCGAGATCTGGCCCTATCTCAGGGCCACGGCCTATGTTGTTGGCTCGCTCGCCTTCGCCGTCCTTCTCGACCAGTTTCTCGACGTCCGCAACCTGGCGGTCATCTTTCTCATTGGGGTCCTGACGTCGGCTGTGACCGGCGGTCTCTGGCCGGCTTTGTATGCCTGCCTCATCAGCGCCATTGCCTTCAACTATTTCTTCCTGGAACCACGCTACACGCTGACGATCGAGGATCCGGAGAGCATCGTTGCGCTGGCTGTCTTCCTAGTTGTTGCGGTCATTGCCAGCAATCTAACAGCGCGCGTGCAGCGTCAGGCGGTCGCTGCGCGCTCGCGGGCACGCGCCACTGAAGATATTTATCTCTTCTCAAAGAAGCTCGCCGGTGCTGGCACGCTCGACGACGTTCTCTGGGCGACTGCCTTCCAGATCGCCTCGATGCTGAAGCTGCGCGTGGTGCTGCTTCTGCCGGAGGACGGTACAATTGCGGTCAAAGCCGGCTACCCACCCGACGACACGCTGGCCGAGGCCGACATTGCAGCAGCCCGCTGGGCCTGGGAGCATAACCGCGCCGCGGGGCGCGGCGCCGACACGCTGCCCGGAGCAAAACGCCTCTATCTGCCCTTGCGAACCGGACGCACGGCGGTGGGCGTTGTCGGCCTCGACAACGATAAGCAAGGTCCGCTGCTGACACCCGAGCAGCAGCGTCTGCTCGATGCGCTCGCCGACCAGGCGGCGGTCGCCATCGAGCGCATCCAGCTCGTCGCCGACGTTGACCGGGCCAAGCTTGCGGCCGAGGCAGACCGTCTGCGCTCGGCCTTGCTCACCTCCATTTCCCACGATTTGAAAACGCCGCTTGCCGCCATCATGGGCGCGGCCGGAACACTCAGGGACTTCGAGGCCGCGCTTCCCGAGCAGGACCGGACGGAACTGCTGTCGACCGTGCTCGATGAGGCGGAGAGGCTTAACCGCTTTATTGCCAATCTGCTCGATATGACCAAGATCGAATCCGGCACGATGGAGCCGAACTACGCCTTTCACTATCTCGGCGACATTGTCGGCTCAGCTCTGCATCGGGCCCGCAAAATCGTCCGCGAGCATAAGACCGAGATCGACATCCCATCGGATCTGCCGATGTTGCGGGTCGACCCCGTTCTGTTCGAACAGGTGCTGTTCAACCTCCTTGATAATGCTGCAAAATACGCGCCGCCAGGTTCGACGATCCGCCTGCAGGCCTGGGCCGATAACGGCTTCATCATCCTGCAGATCATGGACGAGGGACCAGGCATTCCGCCAGCGGACCTGGAGCGCGTTTTCGACACTTTCTACCGTGTGCGCAAGGGTGACCAGGTGCGTGCCGGCACCGGGCTCGGCCTGTCGATTTGCCGCGGCTTCATCGAAGCGATGGGCGGGACGCTCTCGGCGGCAAACAGGTCCGACCGCTCGGGGGCGGTTTTCACGATCAAGATGCAGCTGGTGCCGGCGGAACTGCCCAATCTCGGCGAACCCGAGGCGGGCCATCAAAATATGGACGATCTGCCATGACGAGCCTGGACGTCAGGATATTGGTGGTCGACGACGAACCGCCGATCCGGAAACTGCTTCGCGTCGGGCTTGGCAGCCAAGGCTATGCGATCAGCGAGGCGCCGAACGCCAGGGCGGCGATTGAACTCATCGAGACGGAAAAGCCAGACCTTGTGCTGCTCGATCTCGGCCTGCCCGACATGAGCGGGCATGAGCTGCTCCGCAAATGGCGGGATGATGGCCTGGACATTCCCGTGGTTATTCTTTCCAGCCGCACTGATGAGGCCGGCATCGTCTCGGCCCTCGAACTCGGCGCCGACGATTATGTAACCAAGCCATTCGGTATGAACGAGCTTGTCGCACGCATCCGCGTCGCGCTTCGCCACAAGTTCCAGCAGCAGGGTGAGAGACCGGTGTTCCAGACCGGCGACCTCTCCGTCGATCTGGTGAAGCGCATCGTCAAGGTCGAGGACAAGGAGATAAAGCTCTCGCCGAAGGAATACGACATCCTCCGCATCCTCGTACAACATGCCGGCAAGGTTCTCACCCACCAATTCCTGCTGAAGCAGGTCTGGGGCGATTCCACCGACGTTCAATATCTCAGAGTCTACGTCCGGCAGATCAGGCAAAAGATCGAAAAAACGCCCGACCAGCCCCGCTATATCACCACCGAGACCGGCGTCGGATACCGGCTGCGCGAAGTCGATTGACGCGACGAGCATCCGAAGCCGAAATGCCTCTTCCAATCCGCTTCAAGTCAGCGGCGGCCATGGTGTCGCCGGACAAAAGCCCTATATTAAGGAAAGATCGGTTTTGTGCGGGAATGAATGGATGTCACGGCTTCGTCTATTGACGTTTTTAGGGTCGGCAATGCTGACTTCGGCGATGCTGTCGGGCGTAAATCCTGCTGCATCGGCACAGGTCGTCAGTCCCGCCGACCGCAACGTGTTGATCCAGCAGGACCAGTTGCAGATGTTGGAGAACAGGCTGCGGCGGCAGCAATACCAGCAGCAGCAACAGCAGTACCGTGCCCAGGATCGCCAAATCCCAACACCGGAGCGGCAGGAGGTGCCGCAGATGAGGCCAACTTGCCAGTTGCTGCCGTCGGGGAGCGGCTTTGTCAGCACCTGCCGCTGACGACCGGCCCTTTCATTTATTTAGCCGACTTATATATTGTGAAACCGCTCCGCTTGCGGCCCATTGAAAGCGGCCGACTTTGCAACGCTGCCCTTGCCGTTTGGGCACCGCCTCGACTGGATTATCGAATGGCAGCCAGCAAGAAGAAGGTCGTACGCAAGGCAAGGAAGGGCGACCGGATTCGCCAGGTCGCGGCGATTCCGTTTCGGCTGAACGAGCATGGCGACGTCGAGGTGATGCTGGTCACATCGCGAACGACGAGGCGCTTCATCGTACCGAAGGGCTGGCCGATGAAGGGCAAGAGCGGCCGCAAGGCGGCCACCATCGAAGCACAGGAAGAAGCCGGCGTTCTCGGCAAGACACTGAAACAGCCGGCCGGCACCTATTGCTACTGGAAGCGGCTGGCGAACCGCTTCGTCCGTGTCGACGTCGTCGTCTATTTGCTGGAGGTAACCGAGGAACTTGCCGACTGGGAAGAATCCAAGACGCGTCAGCGTGCGTGGCTGGCGCCGGCCGACGCGGCGGTGCTCATCGACGAGCCGGATCTCTCGACGCTGGTGAGGAACGTCAGGATTCCCGAGCTGGAGTATAGTTCCAAAAAAAAGAATCCGGCTTTCGGAAAAGATCACGCTCAGTAAAGGATCGAGGCTATCACGACTGGATCGGGATGGAATTGGCCACAGCGCCTGCCGCCGTCACTTGAACCGAAATCTCACTTGCCGCCGTCGCCCTCGGGCAAAGATCGCACCGGCATGCCGGTATAGGCCCACAGCCATTCGCGCGGCAGCGGCCCCTTGTTGCGGTCGCTTTCCTGCGACTGTTCCCACGCATGTGCGAGGATGCCGACCGAGCGTGACAGCACGAAAAGGCCGCGCGTCAGCGGCGGCGGGAAGCCGAGCTCGCCGTAGATGACGGCCGTGGCGCCGTCGATATTGAGCGGGATTTTTTTGCCCTTGCGCCGCGCCACCTCGGCCTCGATCGCCTCGGCGATGTCGGCGAAGCGCCCGCTGACGATGCCGCGCGCGGCAAAGTCGCGGGTTAACTCGATGAGGCGGGGCGCCCGCGGGTCGACCGGATGGAAACGATGGCCGAGCCCGGGCACATAGCCGTTTTCCCCGGCAAGGAAACGATCGAGCCGCGCCGACACGGCGTCCGCAAGCGGCATGCCGGCGTCCAGTTCGGCAGCGATGTCTCCGTAGAAGGAAAGCGCCTGTTCGCCGGCGCCGCCATGCACATCGCCAAGCACGTTGACGGCTGATGCCATGGCGCTGTTGATGCCGACGCCGCAGGTGATCGCCATGCGGGCGATGGCGATCGACGGCGCCTGCGGCCCATGGTCGACGGCAGCACCCAGCGCGATGCCAAGCAGCGCCGCCTGCTCCTCGCTTGGCAGTTCGCCGCGCAGCATCAGCCAGATCATTGCCGGAAAGCTGACGCGGCCGATCAGATCCTGGATTTCATAGCCGCGCAGGCGGATGACGCCGGGGCGCATCTCGATGATGCCGGTCTGCCACCATTCCTCGCCGCGTGCGCGACCAGTCTTGTTTTGCGTTCCGCTCATGCCTTCGCTCTTTTCCTGGCACGCGGCGGCAGGCCGGCAAAAACCTCGCCCATATGCTCGCCGAGCGCCGGCGGCGGCCTGCTCGGCAAAGGTGCCTCGCCATCGACCATGAAGCCGCAGCGCACCACGGTCAGCGGCTGGTCCATCCCGGACACAGCCGGGAACCGCGCCGTCATGCCGCGCTCGATCACCTGTCGCTCCTGCAGTATCTGCGGGATTGTCAGCACCCGGCCTGCCGGCACGCCGGCGCGATTGAACGTCTCCTCCCAGGCGGCGGCCGAGCCGCTCGTCAAGGCATCCTCGATCAGCGCTTTCAATGCAATGCGGTTCTGCTTGCGCGTTTCTCGCTCGGCAAAGCGGACATCCGACGCCAACTCCGGCCGACCGATCAACCGGCACAGTGTGACGAACTGCTCCTGCTTGTTGGCTGCGATGTTGAGCAAGCCGTCGCCGGTGCGAAACGCGCCAGACGGTGCGGCCGTCATATTTTCATTGCCCATCGGCTGCGGCTCGACGTCCGCCGTCAGATAGTTCGACACCGGCCAGCCGAGCGCAGAAAGCGTGCATTCGAGCATCGAGACGTCGAGGAACGCGCCCTCGCCTGTCGTCTTCTGCTTGACCAGCGCGGCGGTAATGGCGAACGCCCCGACCAGCCCGCCAAGCGTATCGGCGACCGGATAGCCAACACGCAGCGGCGCCGTTTCCGGTGTACCGGTGATGCTCATAATCCCGGAAAGACCCTGGATGATCTGGTCGTAGGCTGGATTGTCGCGCATCGGCCCGGTCTGGCCGAAGCCCGATATCGCACAATAGACAAGGCTTGGCCGGACCTCTTTCAGCCTGGCATGGCCAAGCCCCAGCCGGTCCATTACGCCGGGGCGGAAATTCTCGACCAGCGCGTCGGCCGAAGCGACCAGATCGAGGAAGCGTTCGCGGTCGGCCTCCTGCTTGAGATCGAGCGCCACCGAGCGTTTGCCGGCATTCTGCGCCAGGAACGAAGCGCCCATGCCCGCCCGGTTGAGCTCCGGAGAGGCGCCGAGCTGGCGCGCCAGATCGCCGCCTTGCGGCGTCTCAACCTTGATGACGTCGGCCCCGAGCAATGCCAGCTGGTAGGCGCAATAGGGGCCGGCCAACACATTGGTCAGGTCAAGGATGCGGATGCCGGAAAGCAGGTCTGTCATGACGTCACGAACAGCTCAGGCATCGCCCGGCACGTGCTCCGGTCCCCGCATGCGTCTGTGCTCGATGTAGGCCCAGATATGCGGTCCAACCAGCCCGATGAAGGCCAGCGTCAGCAACGTCAGCGACAGCGGATGCTTGTAGAACACCGTCCAATCGCCGTTCGAGATGGTCATCGCGCGGCGGAACTGCGTTTCGGCAAGCGGCCCGAGAATCATGCCGATGATAACCGGCGCGGTCGGAAAATCGAAACGCCGCATCAGGAAACCGGCGGCACCGAGCAGATAGAGGATGACGAGGTCGATCGGCGATTGCGAGATGCCGTAGGTGCCGACTGTTGCGAACACCAGGATGCCGGCATACAGCTGCGGCGCCGGGATCTTCAGCAATCGCACCCAAAGCCCGATTAGCGGCAGGTTAAGGACGACGAGGATGACGTTGGCGATGAACAGGCTGGCGATCAGCCCCCACACTAGGTCGGCCTGCGTCGTCAGCAGCAGCGGCCCCGGATTGATACCGTAGCTCTGGAATGCCGACAGCATGATTGCGGCCGTCGCCGAGGTCGGCAGGCCGAGCGTCAGCATCGGCACCAGCACGCCGGCCGCGGATGCATTGTTGGCTGCTTCCGGTCCGGCAACGCCCTCGATGGCACCGACGGTGCCGAACTCGTCCTTGTGTCTGGAGAGTTTCTTCTCGATGGCATAGGAGAGGAAGGTCGGGATTTCGGCACCGCCGGCCGGCATGGCGCCGATCGGGAAGCCGATCAGGGAGCCGCGCAGCCATGGCCTCCACGAGCGCGACCATTCGGCCGCGGTCATGTAGAGCGACCCTTTCAACGGCACGATGTCGTCCTTGCCGGCATAGCGGCGCGAGGCCATGTAAAGCGTCTCGCCAACGGCGAACAGGCCAACGGCGACGACGATGACGTCGACGCCATCCAGCAATTCGCTCATGCCGAAGGTGAAGCGCGGCTGCCCCGTCTGCAGGTCGACGCCTATCATGCCGACGACGAAGCCGGCGAACAGGCTGGTCAGGCCGCGTACCGACGACGAGCCGAGCACCGCCGAAACCGTGATGAAGGCCAGCACCATCAGCGAGAAATATTCGGCCGGGCCGAAGGCCAGCGCAAATTTGACGACGATCGGCGCCAGAAAGGCAACGCCGATCGTGCCCAGCGTGCCGGCGACGAAGGAACCAATCGCCGAGGTCGCCAGGGCCGCACCGCCACGGCCGGAGCGGGCCATCCTGTTGCCCTCGAGCGCGGTGACGATGGTGGCGCTTTCGCCAGGCGTGTTGAGCAGGATCGATGTCGTCGAGCCGCCATACATGGCGCCGTAATAGATACCGGCAAACAGGATGAAGGATGCCTCCGGCGCCACCTGATAGGTGATCGGCAACAGCAGCGCTATGGTCAGTGCCGGTCCGAGGCCGGGCAGCACGCCGATCGCAGTCCCAAGCGTGGTGCCGACCAGGCACCATATGAGATTGATCGGCGAGAAGGCGACCGAAAATCCGTGCGCGAGATGGCCGAGCGTTTCCATGGCGTCAGCCCCTCAGCATGGTGACAAGCGAATCGACGATCGCGTTCAGCTGGTTTTCGATGAAGCCGGCGCCGATATTGACGCCGAGCGCCCTGGCAAAGCCGAAATAGGCGGCAAGCGCCAGGATCAGCCCGAGCAGCACGTCACGCAGCGGGCGCCGGCTGCCGAAACCGTGGCAGATGAGAACGAACATGATGACAGATGCCGCGGTAAAGCCGAGCGGCTGGATCAGCACGAGGTTGGCGATCAGTCCGAGGGCGACGATGCCCATCGCCTTCCAGTCGGTCGGCGTCGCCTTTTCGTCCTCCGGCTGCCAGCCGCCCCGCAAGGCGGCAATGATGAGCAGCAGCGACAGGATCACCATGCCGGTCATGGTGATGTAGGGAAAGACGGTCGGACCGACCTTGGAATAGAGCGGCGACACCGGGATTGCCAGCGTCTGCCAGGCAACCGCACCCGCACAGGCGAGGAGCCCGACGCCGATCAGCAGTTCGGGCACTGCAAGGCGCGGCGGCGCCGGCTGGTCGCTGGTGCTCATCATCGTCCTCCCAATGTCGGTCCCTTGGGCCCGGTTCTCCTTGGACCGGTCTCACCCGGCCGATCTCGGCGTAGTTTCACCTCCGGCGCCGCGTATGTCCATGCGGCTGGCGAAAGTCGGCAAGGGTTGGCGCAGGCTGCCACCCCTTGCCGAGAGCATCACGCCAGACCGAGGTCCTTGAGTATCGTCCCGATGCGGGCCGTGTCTTCTGCGACGAATTTCGCATAATCGTCACCGGTGAGCAGGATCTGCGTCCAGTTGCGGTTCTTGCATTCGGTGGCCCAGGCGTCGCTCTTGGCCATGGTCTCGATCAGCTTGATCATTGCTGCCTTGTCGGCGTCCGAGACGCCGGGCGGTGCGAAGACGCCACGCCAGTTGAACAGCTCGACATCGATGCCTGCTTCCTTCATCGTCGGCGCATCGATCCCCTCCTGGCGTTTGTCCGCGGAGATGGCCAGCAGCCGCAGCGCACCCGCCTTGACCTGTTCGGCGAACTCGCCGTAGCCGGAGATGCCGGCCGCGACCTGGTTGCCGAGCAGCGCCGAAAGCGCCTCGCCGCCGCCGGCGAACGGCACATAGGAAAGATTGGTGGCCGGAACACCAACGGTCTTGGCGATGAGGCCGAACAATATATGGTCCGAGCCGCCGGCCGAACCGCCAGCAACCGGAACCTGCGTCGGGTCAGCCTTGAGAGCCGCGACAAAGTCCGCGGCCGTCTTGAACGGCGAGGCGGCCGGCACCACAAGCGCCTCGAACTCACCGGTGAGGCGGGCGATCGGCGTGACCTCGGTAAGGTTGTTGGCCGCCTTGTTGGCGATGATGGCGCCTACCATGACCATGCCGGCCACCATCAGCGCATTGCCCTTGCCCTTCCATTGGTTGACGAATTGCGGCAGGCCGACAGTACCGCCGGCGCCGCCGACATTGGTGATCTGCGACCCGGAAATCAGTTTTTCGCTGCGCAGCACCTGGTCCATGGCGCGCGCCGTCTGGTCCCAGCCGCCGCCCGGCGCCGCCGGCACGAAAATCTGCAGCTGCGGCGCGTCCTGCGCAAAGGCGGGGACAAAATGCGATGCCGTGAGTCCGGCAGCACCTGCTGCCGCGGTGCTCATCAAGAATCGGCGTCTGTTCAGCATGGGATTCCTCCAAATCGCGACACCTCCTCCGGTGCCTGCCAGAAACGTGGCCTGATTTCAGACCCGCTCGATAAAATTCATGCAGAGTTTGCGTCCTCCTGTCAAAGACAGAACACGCCGCATGCGGCACAATCGGACTGTGCGATCTTCAGGCAGGCGAACTTGACGCCGGACGACGTGGCAGGCAGAGGCCAGACGGTGTCCGTCAGGGCTGCCGCTCCAGCAGGATGGTCGGCTTGCCTTGGTAGACGGTTCGAAGCACTTCGCCATAACCACATTTTGCCGCGACGTTTAGCGATCCGGTGTTCTCCGGATCGATGATGCAGACGGTCGTCGCGGCGCCGAACGTTTCGTCGCCCCAGGCAAGCACCCGTGCGACGACTTCGCTGGCCAACCCGTGGCCATGCGCGCCCGAAACCAGAGCCCAGCCGGTCTCCGGAATGCCCTCGATCGACGGCGTCATGTCGCGTTTCAGATCGTGAAAGCCGGCCTCGCCGATGAAGCAGCCGGTCGCCTTATCCTCGATCGCCCAGAAGCCGTAGCCCAGAAGCGACCACAGGCCGGCGTGGCGTAAGAAGCGCATCCAGCTTTCCTCCCGCGTGCGCGGCTTCCCGCCGATAAAGCGGGTGACGACGGGATCGGCCCACATAGCGACATAGGCGTCGAAATCGTCAAGCCGGTGCGGCCGCAGGACCGTGCGCGAGGTCTCAAGCACTGGGGCGACAATTGTATGCGGACTGGCCATGGTCATGTCTCGTTTGTGTTGCCGGTGCCTAACGCAGGTCTTCCAAAAGGGGGACAGCGACACGCACGAGACGGGAAATCCAATCCGTTGTGAAAAACAAGAGCCAAGGCTGTGTAGATCATCTTCCAGGCTGATGTGAATCCTGCCAGGCGGTGTTAGTTTTTCTCCGGTATTGGTTCAGGCGCGTTGGGTTTCGGCGCTGCCGTCCGACAGAGGGAATCCAGCATGGACACCACCGACCTTGTGCTTGCCATCTTCCATCATCTGCTGGTGTTTTCGTTGGCAGGCATCATCGGCGCCGAATTCGTCCTGATCCGCAGCGACTTGTCCGCCGCGACGCTGAAGCGGCTCGTCGGCATCGACCGCCACTACGGCATTATTGCCATGCTGATCATCGTCGTTGGCATCGGCCGCGTCGTCTATGGTCTGAAAGGCTGGGAATTCTACGTCTACAATTGGATGTTCTGGGCAAAGATTGCCGCTTTCGCCATTGTCGGCCTGTTGTCGATTATCCCGACCATCCGTTTCCTATCCTGGAACACGCAGGCGAGCATCAGTCCCGGCTACCAGGTTCCTGCGGCGGAGCTGGCGTCCGTTCGCACCTATGTCCGCACCGAGGCATCGATCTTCCTATTGATCCCGGTGTTCGCGGCGGCGATGGCGCGCGGCTACGGCTACTAGAATAGGTTGGAGGAAGGGCATCGCACGGCCCAACCTTGCCACTCATTTGCGCAGAGAAACGTGCGGTTTGCCGTTTGAGCGCGATTGTCATTTGTCGGGTTGCGCTAGTTATTGCTCTATCTACAGTCGGTTTTAGAGGAACCCGCGCAGCGGTTGGCAATCATATCCTGGGAGGAAACACGATGCGAAAACTCATCGCCGCGTTGGCTGCCGCTGCGGCCGCCATGCTTTATCCGTCGGCCGCTGGCGCGCAGACCTACCCCGAACGCACCATCACCATTGTCGTGCCGTTTTCGGCCGGTGGCCCGACCGACACCGTCACGCGTCTTGTCGCGGAAGCTATGTCGAAAGACCTCGGCCAGCAGGTCACCGTCGAGAATGTCGGCGGCGCCGGCGGCACGCTCGGCGCCGGCCGCGTCGCAAATGCCGAGCCTGACGGCTACACGCTGCTCCTCCATCACATCGGCATGGCTACCAGTGCTACGCTCTATAGAAAGCTCGCCTACGACACACTGAACGGCTTCGAATATGTCGGCCTCGTCACCGAGGTGCCGATGACCATCGTCGGCCGCAAGGACCTCGAGCCGACCGATCTGAAGGGGCTGGTCGACTATGCCAAGGCCAACAAGGACAGCATCACCGTTGCCAATGCCGGGATCGGTGCCGCCTCGCATCTGTGCGGCATGCTGTTCATGAGCGCCATCGGCACGCCGCTGGTCACCGTACCCTACAAGGGCACTGCCCCGGCCATGACCGATCTTCTCGGCGGCCAGGTCGATATCATGTGCGACCAGACGACCAATACCACCAAGCAGATCCAGGGCGGCACTATCAAGGCCTATGCCGTAACCTCGCCACAACGCCTCGATGTGCTGCCGGACGTGCCGACGACGATAGAAGCCGGCCTTCCCCAGGTGCAGGTCGGCATCTGGCACGGCATCTATGCCCCCAAGGGCACACCGGCCGAGATCACCGAACGCCTTTCGAAATCGCTGCAGGTGGCGCTGAAGGACCAGAATGTCGTCGCCCGATTTGCCGAACTCGGCACCAAGCCGTCGCCGGAGGCCGATGCCACGCCGGCCGCGCTCAAAGCCAAGCTGGAAAGTGAGATCGCGCGCTGGAAGCCGATCATCGAAGCGGCCGGCCAGTACGCCGACTAAGGTTTTAACGGGGCGCCGCCAGCGCCCCGTTTTTTTACACCGGCATCGGCACGCCCATGAGGCGAGCCGGGAGGACGCAATGAAACCTTTCGCAATCGACAGGACCAACGGCATATGCGCCGCGCTGTTGGTCTTTATTGGCGCCTTTTTCGCGCTGCAGTCGCTGGGCCTCGAAATCGGCACCGCCTTTCGCATGGGGCCGGGCTATTTCCCGCTGGTGCTGGCGATCGTGCTGATCCTGCTTGGCGCCGCCATCCTTGTCCAAGCGGTGCGTTTCGAGAGCGAGCCGATCGGTTACATCGCGTGGCGCGGCATGCTGTTTATCCTGCCTGCTCCGATCTTCTTCGGCCTGACGGTGCGCGGCCTCGGCTTCATCCCGTCGATCTTCCTGACGGCGCTGATCGCATCGTTCGGTAGCGGCCGCATGAGGCCGCTGACCGCACTCGTGCTGTCGGCCGGCCTGACGCTGTTCGCATTCGTCGTTTTCAGCTACGCCCTCGGCCTGCCGTTCCGGCGTTTCGGCCCGTGGTTGCCCCTATCGTTGTGAGGAGATGAAATGGAACTCCTCAGCAACCTCGCACTCGGCTTTTCGACAGCCACATCTTTGGCAAACCTCGGCTTCTGCCTGATCGGCGTCCTTCTCGGCACGCTGATTGGCGTCCTGCCCGGCATCGGTGCCACCGCAACCATCGCCATGCTGTTGCCGATCACCTTCCAGATTGGCGACCCGGTTTCCTCTCTCATCATGCTCGCCGGTATCTATTACGGCGCGCAGTATGGCGGCTCGACCACCGCCATTCTCATCAACATGCCCGGCGAATCCTCGTCGGCCGTCACCGCAATCGACGGCTATCAGATGGCCAGGAACGGCCGCGCCGGAGCAGCCCTGGCGACCGCGGCGATAGGCTCGTTCTTTGCCGGCACGGTGTCGACCTTCCTCGTCGCCATCTTTGCCCCACCGCTGACGGCGATAGCGCTGAGATTCGGCGCGGCCGAGTATTTTTCGCTGATGATCGTCGGCCTGGTCTCGTCCGTCGCGCTCGCCCACGGCTCGGTCGTCAAGGCGCTGGCTATGGTCGTGCTCGGCCTGCTGCTGGGACTTGTCGGCACCGATATCTACACCGGTACGCCCCGCTTCACACTCGGTATCCGCGAATATGCCGACGGGCTGAATTTCGTCGCGGTGGCGGTCGGCGTCTTCGGCGTCGCCGAGATATTGCGCAACCTCGAAAACGAGCATGAGCGTTCCGTGCTGATCCGAAGTATCTCCGGCCTTATGCCGGGTAAAGAAGATTTTCGCCGCATGGCGGCTCCCATCGTGCGCGGAACGATCATCGGTTCGGCGCTCGGTATCCTGCCCGGAGGCGGCGCGATCCTTGCCGCCTTTGCGTCCTACACCGTCGAAAAGCGCGTCTCGAAAAACCCGGGGGAATTCGGCAAGGGCGCCATCGAAGGCGTCGCCGGACCGGAATCGGCCAACAATGCCGGCGCCCAAACCTCCTTCATCCCAATGCTGACGCTCGGTATTCCGGCCAACCCGGTAATGGCGCTGATGATCGGCGCGATGATCATCCAGGGCATCGTGCCCGGCCCCAATGTCGCCATCGAACAGCCCGCGCTGTTTTGGGGGATCATCACCTCGATGTGGATCGGCAATCTGATGTTGATTGTCTTGAACCTGCCGCTGATCGGGCTCTGGGTGAAACTCCTTACCATCCCCTACTACGTGCTCTTCCCGATCATCATGGCGTTCTGCTCGATCGGCGTTTACAGCGTCAACACCAATGTCTACGACCTCTATGCCGTCGCCTTCTTCGGCTTGCTGGGCTACCTCCTGACCAAGCTGCGCTGCGAACCTGCGCCGCTGCTGCTCGGCTTCGTGCTCGGCCCGCTGCTTGAGGAAAACCTGCGCCGCGCCATGATCCTCTCGCGCGGCGACCCAAGCACCTTCGTGATGCGGCCGATCAGCGCCAGCCTGCTCCTCATCGCGCTCGCCGTGCTCGTCATCGTCTTTCTCCCCGCGGTCAAGAAGAAGCGCGAAGAGGTGTTCGTCGAGGAGAGTTCCTGAACATGGATGTCGCCGCATAAAAGGAACTTTAGATTCAGCTAGCGGGCAGTGGTTGCCGCTGCTCGGTCCTGAGCTGCTTCCACTGGCCCGAGCGGCCCGATCTCGACCAGTGGTGCAGGCACGCTGGTCGTCTTTTCCTTGGCCTTGCAGATATCGGCGATGACGCAGGCCGGGCAATCCGGCTTGCGTGCCTTGCAGACATAGCGGCCGTGCAGGATCAGCCAATGATGCGCATGCCGGATATATTCATCCGGAATGATCTTCAGGAAACCTTGCTCTACCTGTTCCGGCGTCTTGCCCGGCGCCAGGCCGAGCCTGTTACCGATGCGGAAGATGTGCGTGTCGACTGCCATCGTGTGCTGGCCGAAGGCGACGTTGAGCACGACATTGGCGGTCTTGCGGCCGACACCCGGCAGCTCGACCAGTTGATCGCGATCCTCAGGCACCTCGCCGCTATGGTCACGGATCAGCGCCTCGGACAGCGCGATGACGTTCTTGGCCTTGTTGCGCCATAGCCCGATGGTGCGGATATGGTCGCCGAGCTTGGCCTCGCCCAGCGCCAGCATCTTTTGCGGCGTGTCGGCAATTTTGAACAGCGCCCGCGTCGCCTTATTGACGCCGGCGTCCGTTGCCTGAGCCGAAAGCACCACTGCCACCAGCAGCGTGAAGGGGTTGATATGTTCGAGTTCGCCTCTCGGCTCCGGCCGCTGAACGGAAAAACGGCGAAAAATCTCATGCACCTCGGCCGGGCTGTAAAGCGCCCGCGATCTCGCCGGCCGCGGACGCGGCTTGGCGTTCGAGTCATCGCGGCGGCCGGGCAGCAGGTCTTTTTTGAGCGCGGAAGAGTTTTTGGGCTTGGGGCTTGTCATTGCCTTCCTATAATATTCCCCAATGAGCGACACAAACGCCTCATTTCAGGCCGACGAGCCATTCTTCCAGGCGCTGCTGACACCGCACCGGTCGCTGGGCAAGACCGGCTTTGCCATCCTGATGGGCGCACTGCTGTTCGGGTGGCTGGTGACCGGAGCGTTTTTTCTGTCGCGCGGCGCCTGGCCGGTGTTCGGCTTCTTCGGCCTCGACGTGATCGGCGTCTATATCGCCTTCCGTGCGAATTATCGCGCCGCCCGGGCTCGCGAGGAGGTGTCGGTGTCGCGCACCAGCCTCGATATCCGCAAGACTGCCCCGTCAGGCAAATCGGAATCACACCGCTTCAATCCGTTCTGGGCACGCTTTTCGATCGCCCGCCACGCCGAGATCGGCATCACCAGAATGGCGGTCGAGGCGCAAGGAAAAACCGTCTCGATCGGCGCCTTTCTCAACCCCGACGACCGCGAGAGTTTTGCCACCGCATTTTCGCGCGCTCTGGCGACCGCCAAGGCGCGCTGAGCCAGCGTTTCAGAACCGATAGCGCAACAGCCTGCCGATCTTGCGCAATGCTGGAATGTATTTCCAAAAGCGAACAAACAGTTTCGCGAGCCAGCGCATGCGAGCGGCATGTTCCGGCTTATAGGCAGGGATGTCCTCGATGAACCGCAGCTTCGGAACGGCTCGCTCCAATTCATGCGGGTTCTCAATGCTCCAATGGACCTCGGCGCCGGTGGCGCGGAAGGAGGAATTGAGGCGAATGATCTTCAGGCCCAGGCGACTATAGGCATCGAAAACCAGTTCGCCGCTCGAAAGATGTCCCACCAAACGAGAAAACAGTTGCTGCCCGTCCTCGGCGGCCAGGTAGGGAGTCAGGCCTTCCGCCACGACTATGGCCGGGCGATCCCGAGGTACTTCGTTCAGCCATCCAGGTTCGGTGAGCGACGAAGCGATCAGGTGGTAGCGATCCCGCACGGGATAGAGCCTGCGCCTGAGGTCGATGACTTCGGGATAGTCGACGTCGAACCAGTCCACGCCGGCTGGCGGGTCGATACGGAATATGCGCGTGTCGAGCCCACACCCCAGATGCAGCACGATGGCGTCAGGATTTCGGGCGAGAAAGTCCTGAACGCAGACGTCCAGCGTCTTTGCCCTGATTGCTAGACCGATGCCGAGATTGTTGTCGACCTTGAGCCGTGAGAAATCATAGTCGATGTTGCGCACCGCCTTGTCGGCAAAGTAGTCCCTGAGCAGCGAATTGGGCAGCCGGCTCTCCAGCGCCTTGCCGTAAAGTGTCAAAAGCAAAGTCTCCTTTGCCCCGGTCAGGTTTACTTTTTCACCAGCCACGACCGTCCTCCCCATTCAAAGCCCAGCTCTATCTGGGTACATGCCGCGGGAAAGCAAGTTTCGGGTGGTGATCGGCGCCGCGAAGGACGATATTCGCACTCAAGGAGATACTGCCATGAACGCCCAAATGCCTCTCAAAACGACAGCAATCCTTCAGAAAGACATCACGCCTGAAGGCGGCGACTACGAAATCGTCCGTCGTGCCATCGAAAAGATCAGCCTCGACTATCGCGACCAGCCTTCGTTGGAAGTGCTGGCCGAGGAGGTCGGCGAGACGCCGACCGGGCTGCAGAAGCTGTTCACCCGCTGGGCCGGCCTGTCGCCCAAGGCTTTTCTGCAGGCCGTCACCCTCGATCATGCGCGCAAACTGCTGGATGCCGGCATGCCGCTGCTGGAAACTTCGTTCGAACTCGGCATGTCCGGCCCAGGCCGGCTGCACGATTTGTTCGTCACTCACGAAGCGATGTCGCCGGGCGATTACAAGACGCGCGGCGCCGGGCTCACCATCCGCTACGGCTACCATATCTCGCCTTTCGGCATCGCCCTGATCATGGTGACTGACCGCGGCCTCGCCGGCCTCGCCTTCAACGACCCGGGCGGCGAGCGTGCGGCCTTTGCCGACATGTCCAGCCGCTGGCCGAACGCTAGCTATGTCGAGGACATGGCTGCAACGGCGCCCTATGCCGCGCGCATTTTCGATCCGACGCTGTGGCGCGCCGACCAGCCGCTCCGCGTCGTCATGATCGGCACCGACTTCCAGGTCCGCGTCTGGGAAGCCTTGCTGCGTATTCCGATGGGCCAGGCCTGCACCTATTCCTCGATCGCCGCGCGCATCGGCGCACCGAGCGCCAGCCGGGCTGTCGGTGCCGCGGTCGGCGCCAATCCGATGTCCTTCGTCGTCCCGTGCCACCGGGCTCTCGGCAAGTCCGGTGCGCTCACCGGCTACCATTGGGGCCTGACCCGCAAACGCGCCATCCTCGGCTGGGAGGCGGGACAGGTCTCTTCGTGAATAGCCAAAGAATGGAACGATAGGAGCGATGTCAGGACCGCTAGGGTGACAAGCAGCGATCTTACGGAGTAGCTTCCCGCATGCGTTAGCGGGAGGCACTTCTTGATCGTCGTCATCGGCTCCATCAATCTCGACCTCATCGCCAGTGTCGACCGCTTGCCCGGTCCCGGCGAGACGGTGCGCGGCTCCGGTTTCGCTACTGCCCCCGGCGGCAAGGGCGCGAACCAGGCGCTGGCCGCCGCCCGCGCCGGGGCCAAGGTGCGCATGGTCGGCGCAGTCGGCAAGGACAGCTTCGCCGGCGAGGCTCTGGCGCTGCTGCGCGAGGGCAAGATCGACCTGTCCGGCGTCGGCGAGACTTTTGCCTCGACCGGTACCGCGTTGATCATGGTCGGCGCCGACGGCGAGAACGTGATCGCCGTTGTGCCGGGCGCCAACGATTCGGTCGTGCCGGGTGACCTTTCCAAGGCTTTCCTGAAAAACGGCGATGTCGTGCTGTTGCAGTTGGAAGTCCCGCTGCAAACGGTCGAGACGGCGCTTGACGCGGCAAGGACGGCCGGCGCGGTCACCGTGCTCAACACCGCCCCTTTCCATAGCGACGCCGCCGGCTTCCTCGGCAAGGCCGACTATCTCGTCGCCAACGAAACCGAGTTCGACCTCTATGGCGAGGCGCTGTCGTTGAGTGGCCGCGACCGCCCGGCGCGGATGCGCGACTATGCCTCGAGAACCGGCCGCACCATCGTCGTCACGCTTGGCCCGGACGGCGTTTTGGCAGCAACGCCGGACGATCTTCTGATGGTTCCGGCGCTGAAGATCACCCCGCTCGACACGGTCGGCGCCGGCGACACGTTCTGCGGCTATTTTGCAGCCGGGCTGGCAGCCGGCCTGCCGCTCGACCAGGCGCTTGCCCGCGCTGCCGCAGCCGGTTCGCTGGCCTGCCTGAAAGCCGGTGCACAGCCGGCCATCCCGCTGGCCAGGGACGTCGATGCCGCCCTGCAGAAATCCGCAGGCTAAAGCGGGATGACAGCCGCGCGCCCGACAACGAAGCATGCGGTGCCGCCCGCCGGCGACATCTGCCGCCTGTCCGCCGTGGAACTGGCCAACAGGATCAGGCGCCGGCAACTTTCGGTACGCGAAGTGGTCGCGGCATTCCTCGACAGGATCGAGGCGGTGAACCCGCTGGTCAACGCTATCGTTTCATTGCGCGAACATGCCGACATCCTGCGCGTGGCAGACAGCGCTGACGCCCATCTGGCGCGAGGAGGAGATACCGGATCGCTGTTCGGCCTGCCGATCGCGATTAAGGATCTTGCGCTGACAAAAGGCCTGAGAACCACCTTCGGCTCGCCGATCTTCGCCGATTTCGTGCCTGAGGAAGACGACTTCTTCGTCGAGCGCGTCCGCAAGGCCGGCGCCATCATCATAGGCAAGACCAACGTTCCCGAATTCGGGCTCGGCTCCAACACCTACAACACCGTGTTCGGCCAGACGCTCAACGCATTCGACCCGACGCTGACCGCCGGCGGCTCGAGCGGCGGCGCGGCGGTCGCGCTGGCGCTCGACATGGTTCCCGTTGCCGATGGCAGCGATTTTGGCGGCTCGTTGCGCAATCCCGCTGCCTACAACAATGTCTATGGGTTCCGCCCGTCGCAGGGATTGGTGCCGGCTGGCCCTGACCTTGATGTGTTTCATGCGCAAATGGGCGTCGAAGGGCCGATGGGGCGTAACGTGCGCGACATGGCGCTGCTGCTCGACGTGCAGGCCGGCTATCATCCTCGCGCGCCGCTGTCGCATGATAAGCCAGGCTCGTTTCTCCAAGGGGTGGAAACGCCGGCGGCCGGCGGGCGTATCGCCTGGCTCGGCGATCTCGACGGTCATCTGCCGGTTGAAGCAGGCATTCTACAGCTTTGCGAGGCAGCACTCGGCCGGTTCGCGGATGTGTCCTTCGAGGCCGAGCCGCTGACGCCGGAATTCGACTTCGAAGCGCTGTGGCAGGCCTTTGTAACGCTTCGGCAGGCGAGCAGCGGTTGTGCGCTCAAGGTGCACTACGATGATCCCTTGAAACGCAGTCTGCTGAAGGCGGAGGCCGTGTGGGAGGTGGAACATGCGCTTCGCCTCACCGCGCCGCAAATCCATGCCGCAACTGTGAGGCGCTCGTCCTGGCATCGAATGCTGCTATCGCTCTTCGAGCGTTTCGACCTGATTGCGCTGCCAGCCGCACAGGTCTTTCCCTTCGACGTCGCCACCCTCTGGCCAAGGGAAGTGGCCGGGCGTGCCATGGACAGCTATCACCGCTGGATGCAGGTCTCAGCGCTCGCCACGCTGGGCGGCTGCCCGGCGATCAATGTGCCGGCGGGCTTCGACTCCAGGGGCAGGCCAATGGGCATGCAATTGATCGGGCGGCCGCGCGGTGACCTCTCCGTGCTGAGGGCGGCTGCCGCCTATGAGGCAACGCTGCCATGGCAGGCCGGCGCCTGCTGAAATCAGCTCCGCATTGTCGGCGCCTCGCCGACTTGCACGCAGCTCATCGCCATGCATTGATCGCGACAGCACGCCGCACGAGCGGCATTCTGCGGAGGGAAAAATGTCGCTGGAACTCTACGCCACCTACGTCGTCGCCTGCATCGTCATCGTCCTGGTGCCTGGACCGACGGTCACGCTGATCATCGCCAACAGCATACGCCATGGCTCCCGCGCCGGCCTCGCCAACGTCGCCGGCACCCAGGCCGGGCTAGCCATCATGATCGCCATCGTCGGCATCGGATTGACTTCGCTGATCGCCGGCATGGGCCACTGGTTCGAATTGGTCAGGCTGATCGGCGCTGCCTACCTGATCTGGATGGGCGTGCAGATGTTCCGCTCGAAAGGCAAGCTGAACGCCGACGGATCGGCAAAAAGACCGCGCGGCGGCTTCTTTTTGCAGGGCCTGCTGGTGGCGATCAGCAATCCGAAGACGCTGGTGTTCTTCGGCGCCTTCTTTCCGCAGTTCATTGCGCCTGAAGGCAATTATGCGTTACAGATCGGCGTCATGGGTCTCACCGCGATGATCTTCGCCGCCGTCTCGGATTCGACCTACGCGCTGGCCGCCGGCCGCGCCGGGCGCCTGCTGTCGGCCGGCCGCGTCAAGCTGCTGTCGCGGATCAGCGGCAGCTTCCTGGTCGGCGGCGGCCTGTGGCTGGCATTTTCCAAGGCGAAGTAACGGCACCTTTCCCTTCTCGCGTTGTGGAGAAGGTGGCCGAGCGAAGCTCGGTTGGATGAGGGGTGTTCCAGCTTGGCAATGACTGCACTCCGCCCAACCCATCAAGGGGGAATGAAAGACGGCGCTAAAGCCGCCCCAGCCTTTCCAGCAACAGCGCGAAAAACGCATCGTGGTCGATGTCACGCATCACCATGGCGTTCTTCGGCCGCTTGGTCACTCCCCACCAGTCGATCACCGTCATGCCCATGGTGAGCTCCGAGGCGGTTTCCACGCTGACATTGCAGTTGCGGCCCTTGAACAGCTTCGGCTTCAACAGATAGGCGATGACGCAAGGATCGTGCAGCGGGCCGCCGTCGGTGCCGTATTTTTCCTCGTCGAACCGTTCGAAGAATTCCAGCATGTCCGCGGTGGCCGTGCCGACCCGGGTGCCGAGCTTGCGGAAGGCCTTCGTGCGCTTGGCGGTGGTCAGCGCCTTGTGGGTGACGTCGAGCGGCATCATTACGATCGGAATGCCGGATTTGAACACGACGTCGGCGGCATGCGGGTCGACATAGATGTTGAACTCGGCGGTCGGCGTGACGTTGCCGCCCTCGAAGAAGCCGCCGCCCATCAGCACGATCTCCTTGATGCGCGGGCCGATCTTGGGCTCGCGGATCAGCGCCAGCGCAACATTGGTGAGCGGTCCGAGCGCGCACAGCGTGATCGTGCCGCTCTCCTCCCTCATCAGCGTCTCGACGATGAAATCGACCGCATACTCGTCCTGCAGCTTCATCTTTGGTTCGGGCAGTTGCGGTCCATTGAGGCCGGTCTTGCCATGCACTTCCTCGGCGGTGACGAGTTCGCGCGCCAGTGGCCGGATGGCACCTGCATAGACCTGGACGTCCGTCCGGCCGGCCAGTTCGCAGATCTTGCGGGCGTTTTTTTCGGTAAGTTTCAGCGGCACGTTGCCGGCCACCGCGGTGATGCCGACGATCTCCAGCTCGGCGCTGCCCAGCGCCAGCAATATGGCAACGGCATCGTCCTGGCCGGGGTCAGTGTCGATGATGATCCTGCGGGATTGGGGCATTTCAATTCCTTGTTTTGGCAAGTCTTTTTGGGCGGGACGTGTGACGGCTTGAAGTCTGCCGGGCGGCGGACCATATCAAGACCATCGGGAAAAATGCCATCCGGGTTTTTCCACTTTATGTCGCTCTTGAGAGGACACTGTAACATGAGCCGAATGACGCCTTTTTCCAGCCCGCTTCTCCTCGGTTTCGATTCCATGGAAAAGACGCTGGAGCGCTTGGCAAAGTCCGGTGACAGCTATCCTCCCTACAACATCGAGCGCCTCAGCGGTGCCGACGGCAAAACCGAAAGGCTGCGTATCACGCTCGCCGTCGCCGGTTTCGCGGAAAGCGATCTCGATGTCACAACGGAGGAGAACCAGTTGGTCGTGCGCGGCCGTCAGAACGACGACACCGAGCGCGAATTTCTCCACCGCGGCATCGCTGCGCGCCAGTTCCAGCGCTGTTTCGTGCTGGCCGACGGCATGCGGGTGATTGCGGCGGAATTGAAGAACGGCCTTCTGTCGATCGATCTCGATCGGCCGGAGTCCGAACGGCTGGTACGAAAAATAAACATATCGGTGAAAGACTGATTTTTGCCGATAGCTCTCATGCGGGATGGCCTTGAGCGGCGTCTCGCGGCAAGGAGGCTTGAAATGACCAGAACTAACGAAAATATCATCATGACCAGCGGCGAATTCGCCCATCTCGGCGAAGGTTCGGTCGCCTATCTCAGGAAAGTGTCGAGCGACGATCTGCGCGGCCGTTTCCCGGGCCTCGGCGAAATCGCGCCCGGGCTGGAACTGTGGGCCCTGTTTGCCGCCAATGGCCAGCCGATCCTGCTTTCGGACGCTCGCGATCGGGCACTGGCTGGCGCGCTGGAAAACGATCTGACCCCGGTCGCTATCCACTAACGTCGTTATCCACTGACAACGGCGCCATCAACTGACAAATATGGCGCGGCGATCTGGTTGGAGACGGACAGGGCCGCACACGGCGGCCCTTCAAGGGATTTAATCAAAACCTCAGGCGGCGTGCGAGGCCTGCGTGTCCGACAGCAGCGCGTGGATGGCTACGGCGTCGCGCGTGCCTCTGATCTTGGCAACCGTGTCGGCATCGCGCAGCACCCGCGCGATGCGCGACAGCGCCTTGAGATGGTCGGCGCCGGCACCTTCGGGAGCCAAAAGCAGAAACACCAGGTCGACCGGCTGATCATCGAGGGCCTCGAAGTCCACCGGTGTCTCCAGCCGGGCAAAGACACCGGCGATCCGCTTCACCCCAGCCAGCTTGCCGTGCGGAATAGCGATGCCGTTGCCGACGCCGGTCGAGCCGAGGCGCTCGCGTTGCAGGATGGTGTCGAACACCTCTCGCTCCGGAATGCCGGAAATCGCCGCCGCCCGTTCGGACAGCAATTGCAGCAGCTGCTTTTTGGAGTTCGCCTTCAACGCCGGCATGATTGCCGGAACGCTGACGAGATCGCTCAGATCCATGCTTGAAATCCCTTGTTCGCCTGCCGTCGCCAGTCCCCACGCTCGCGTGCGGCTGGTTTTTACCCCTGCGCGACCTTGGCCGTGGACGGGTCGATCCAGCCGATATTCCCGTCCGGCCGGCGATAGACGATATTGAGATGGTCGTTTCCGGCATTGCGGAAGACCAGGACCGGGCTGTCCTTGGTGTCGAGTTCGATCACCGCTGACGCCACCGACATGGTCCGCAGCGTCATGGTCGATTCGGCGACGATGGCCGGCGCGAAATTCTCCGGTATGTCCTCCTCGTCGTCGGTAAGCGGCGCCATCACCGTATAGGCGACGTCGGTGAGCTCGCCGTTGCTATTGCCTGAATTGTGCGACTTCAGCCGGCGTTTGTAGCGCCTGAGTCGTGTTTCCAGACGGTCTGCCGCGGTATCGAAGGCAAGCGTTGGATCCTGGGCATCGCCGGTCGCCTGCAGCGAAGCACCGGAGTCCAGCCGGATCATGCAATCGGCCGTGTAGCGCGACCCCGATTTGACGACTACGATTTGCCCTGAAAAGCCCCGATCGAAATATTTCCCGATCACTTCCCCGACACGGTCGTTGATGCGCGTACGGAACGCATCGCCGATATCCATGTGTTTTCCCGATATGCGCAGTGTCATCTGAAAACTGACCTTCCTTGCTCAGGCTTCAAACTGTCCCGAGTTTATACTCGTGGTCCGCGCGCACAAGCTTTTGCGGCGTCACTTGCGCCGATTTTAGATCCGAACTTTCCGGTTGATCACAAGCCGCCTTCTTGGCCGTCCCGTGGCCTACGTCGTGACGGACCATCTCTCGTGCGGGCATCGGCGAACTCAAATCCACTCGCTAGCCCGTCTCATGCGGGCGGGCTTCTAGCCACTTCGTTGCCGCTTGTCAATGAACTGCGAAAGCTGTGGAAATTCCGTCGGAGCTCAACGGCCGGCGCTGGCCAAAGCGCGTTTTTCGCGCCGCCGCTGCACCGAAGAGGGTATGTTCATGCCTTCCCGGTATTTGGCCACCGTGCGTCTGGCAATGTCGACGCCGCTTTCCCGCAGCATGTCGACGATGGCATCGTCGGAAAGCACATCGACGGCTTTCTCCTCGTCGATCAGCTGCTTTATGCGGTCGCGCACCGCTTCCGACGAATGCGCATCGCCGCCACCTGACGAAGCGATCGAGGCGGTGAAGAAATAGCGCAGCTCGAACACACCGCGCGGCGTCAGCATGTATTTGTTTGCCGTGACCCGGCTGACCGTTGATTCGTGCATGCCGATGGCGTCCGCCACCGTACGCAGGTTGAGCGGCTTCAGGTGCCGCACGCCGTGGACGAGAAAAGCGTCCTGCTGGCGCACGATCTCAGAGGCCACCTTGAGAATGGTCTTCGCCCGCTGGTCGAGGCTGCGCGTGAGCCAGTTGGCGTTCTGCAGGCATTCGGCGAGGAAATCCTTTTCCGCCTGGTTTTTCGCATGTGGCGTGACCTGGGCGAAATAGATGTGATCGACCAGCACGCGCGGCAGCGTCTCGGCATTGAGCTCGACCGTCCAGCTGCCGTCATTGGCTGCGCGCACCTCGACGTCGGCCACGACTGCGTCGCTGGCACCGCACGAAAATGCCATTCCTGGCCGCGGGTCGAGCGCCCGGATCTCGGCCAGCATGTCGAGCAGATCCTCCTCGTCGACGCCGCAAATCCGCTTCAGCGTCTGGAAATCGCGCCGTGCCAGGAGTTCGAGATTGGCGATCAGCGCCTTCATCGCCGGATCGAGCCGGTCGCGCACGGCAAGCTGCAGCAACAGGCATTCGGCGAGGTCGCGGGCGAAGATGCCGGCGGGCTCGAATGTCTGGCAGACCGCCAGGACCCTTGCCACCGCCGTGGCGTTCGTGCCGAGGCGGGCCGCGATCTCGGCCATGTCGGCACGCATGTAGCCGGCCTCGTCGAGGCCGTCGGCAAGCTCGCTGGCGATCAGGCGGGCCGCCGGATCGGCAAAGGCGAGCGCTACCTGCTCGCCGACATGGTCGCGCAGCGTGATGGCAGCCGCCGCCATGTCCGCGACGTCAAAGCCGTCGGAGGAAGAGGTGGAACCGTTGCCGGACGCCGATTTCCATTGCGCCGTCAGGTCGGGCCCCAGCCGCTCGCTCGTACCAGGATCATCGGGAAACAGGTTTTCCAGCGATGTATCGAGCTTTTCCGAGATCGCCTCGGCGCTCCACGCCGTCTCCGCTTCGAACCAGTCGCCGTCGGCAGCTGGTTCTGGTGCAGCGTCGCCCTTCTGCGCCTGGTCGCTGGCGGCGTCCTCCTGCGGTTCGGCACGTTCCAGCAGTGGATTGCGTTCGATCTCGTCGTCGATGAAGCGTTCCAGCTCGAGATGGGTGAACTGCAGCAGGCGGATTGACTGCATCAGCTGCGGCGTCATCACCAGCGACTGCGACTGTCGTAGCTGTAGTTTTGCCGCCAACGCCATGGTTCGGTTTCAAACGCTCCGTCTACACACCCGCACTGCTGGAAGGAATTTTCCAGGCCAGCATAGAAACTGGCCCGGCTTTTGCTTGTCAAGGCGAGGAGCGGTAAAACTCGCCTGCCGACACGTTTTCAGGCAGAAAATTGAAGAAAAAGCTGCTGGACTACGCCGGAAATCCCGCTCGAACCGGAATTTCGCACTTAGAGCGTAAATCCCTCGCCGAGATAAAGCCGCCGCACATCGGCATTTGCGACTATCTCGTCGGCCCGGCCATGGGTCAGCACCTGACCGGCATGGATGATGTAGGCGCGGTCGATCAGGCCAAGTGTCTCGCGGACATTGTGGTCGGTGATCAGCACGCCGATGCCACGTGCCGTCAAATGGCGCACGAGCTGCTGGATGTCGGCGACGGCGATCGGATCGATGCCGGCGAACGGTTCGTCGAGCAGCATGTAGGCAGGGCGGGTTGCCAACGCACGGGCAATTTCGAGGCGTCGCCGCTCACCACCGGAGAGCGACAGCGACGGAGCCTTGCGCAGATGGCTGATGTGAAATTCCTCGAGCAATTCGTCGAGCAGCCGCTCACGCTCCTTGCGGCTCTTTTCGACCACTTCGAGCACGGCCCGGATGTTTTGCTCGACATTCAGGCCGCGAAAAATTGACGCTTCCTGCGGCAGGTAGCCAATGCCGAGACGGGCGCGGCGATACATCGGCATCGATGTGACGTCGAAACCGTCGATTTCGATGGTGCCTTCATCGACCGGCACCAGGCCGGTCACCATGTAGAAACAGGTCGTCTTGCCGGCGCCGTTGGGGCCGAGCAGCCCAACCGCCTCGCCGGCGCGCACGCCCAGCGTCACGCCGCTGACGACTTTGCGGCCCTTGTAACTTTTGGTCAGCCCTTTGGCGATCAAGGTTCCCTTGAACTTTGCCGCTTCGACGGTGACCCTGGCCGGTGCCGCAAGTTTGCTGGCGGCGCGCCCTGGAAGACGCGCCAGCAGCGACGATATGCCGGTCATCAGGGTTTCGCTGCTCCAGACTTCGCCGGCGGCGTGATCGACATCATGACGCGGCCGCCGCAAGCGTCGACCTGGGCAAGGCCGCTCTTCATCTGCACGGTAAGCTTGCAGCCGACAAGCACGTTGTCGCCTTGCGAGAGCACGACCTTGCTGCCCGAAAGCACCAGCACTTCGGTCTTCATGTCGAAGGTGCCGCGGTCGCCGGTGGCAACCTGATCGTCCGATTTGATGTAGACCTTATCGTCGACCTCGAGATGGTCGATGTTGGCGGATCCGGTCATTGCCGCGGCACCCGCGGGCTGGGCGCCTTTGGCGGCGCCTGCATCCCTGACGTAATAGACCGTCATTTTGCCGGCCTTGAGCACGGTTGGACCCTGGACGACGTTGACGTTGCCGGTGAAGACGGCGACGCTTTCCGCCTGGCGCACCTCGAGCTTGTCGCTTTCGATCTGGATAGGCTTGTCGCCCGACAGCCTGAGGCCGGACATTTGGCTGGTGGCACTGGATTGCGCCAGCGACGGCGCCGTCCCGAAGGTCAGCCCCAAGGGCAACCCAAGCGTTAACGCCGAGATCGCGGCGAGGCGCCGTGCCGAACTACTGAACCGCATTGGTCTCTCCGCTCTTTGCCTCTGCCGCCTTCAAACTGGCGGGATCGATGTCGACGCGCACCTTGTTCTCGAAAATCAGGACCTTGCCATTGTCCTGGACCGACATCGAATCCGCCCTGATCCGCGACCCGCCGCGGCTGACATCGACAGGTTCGCTTGTCTTCATAGTGCCTTCGGCCATGTCGAGATAGACTGATTTAAATTTTGCCAGCACGCCATCCGTGGTCGACACGGTCACGTCGCTGGTCAGGCTGAATGTGTTGCCGTCGCGATCGTAGGTGCCGTGCGCAGCACCGATGGCGGCGGTGTTGTCGGCCGCAATCGGCAGCTTGGCCTTGATACCTTCCAGATCGATGATGCCCTGTTTGCTGACATCCTGTATGGCGCGGAGCGCTGTCATCGAATAGGGCAGGTTTTGCTTGGTGAAGCCGTTGAGCTTGGGATTGGCCATCACCAGCTTGCCATCGGCAAAGGCGCCGCCGTCGGCCTGCACCTCGATTGCAGCGGGTGCCATGAGATAGGAATAGACCGGAAACGCGACCGCGATCACGGCGGCGACCAGCGGTACGGCCAGCTTCAGGATCCGGACCCGGCGCGAATGACGCTGCGCAATGTCAAACGCGTCGACCCGCGCCCGGCCTGCGGCCTTGGGAGCCAACTCCGTCTCGGTGTTGGTCGGTTCGATTGGTCCCGCTAACATGACTGCTTCTTCTAAACCCCTGCCCGCCAGGCCGCCCTATAGGTGGGATGCCGGCGCCCTCAAGCAAGCAAAAGCCGAGGAAAACCGCAAAAATGTGACAGCCGCCCCTGTACAACGAAAATGGCCCCAGCGCAGCCTGTACCTCATACCAGATATAGGCGCACAGTGTTAGAGCCTGTGGAACGCGACAGGTTGAGGCTTACCGCGAATGCCTGAGGCCTTTGTCGCAAGCCCGTCAGGAAACGGTAGCCGGGCGCGAATGGTTGCTTTAAAAGCATCTGCTCCCACCGACTACGAGGCTGACCATGGCATTGAGAGCCGACGACCTGATCGACCGCCGCCGCTTGCGCCGCAAGCTGACATTCTGGCGTACCGCGGCGATTATCGTCGCCGCAGCCGGGCTGATCGCCTTTTCGGCGTGGATCTATGGTGACGACTTCACCAGCGCGGCAGTCGACCACATCGCCAAGGTCAAGATCGAAGGTACCATCACCGAAGACGAAGAACTGATCAAGCGGCTGGAGGCCATCCGTCAGTCGCCGCGCGTCAAGGCTGTGATCCTGTCGATCGATTCACCCGGCGGCACCACCGTCGGTGGCGAGTCGATCTATGAGGCAGTGCGCAAGCTCGCCGCCGACAAGCCGGTGGTGGCCGAGGTCGGCACGCTCGCGGCTTCGGCGGGCTACATGATCGCCACCGCGGCCGACCATATTGTCGCACGCAAATCCTCGATCGTCGGCTCGATCGGCGTGCTGATCCAGTACCCGGACGTCAGCGGCCTCATGGACAAGCTCGGCGTCAAGCTGGAGGAGGTGAAATCCTCGCCCTTGAAGGCGTCGCCTTCTCCCTTCAAGCCGACCAATGACGATGAGCGCGCCATGGTCCGCAAGCTCATCCTCGACAGCTACGACTGGTTCGTCGGCATCGTCGCCGAGCGCCGCAACATGACCAAGCCGGAGGCGCTGGCGCTCGCAGACGGGTCGATCTTCACCGGCCGGCAGGCGGTCGCCAACAGATTGATCGACGCGGTCGGCGGTGAAGCCGAAGCGATCGACTGGCTTGCAGGCAAGGGGGTCGATGCCAAGCTCAAGGTGCTGGAATGGAAGGACACGGAAAAACGCGGTGGTTTCCTGTTCTCCAAGGCGATGGCGCAGACCGTCGGCGCTGCGCTTGGCCTGCCCGGCCATGGCGGCGACGTCCTTCACGAAATTGGAGCGGACCGCTTGTTTCTTGACGGTCTCGTTTCCGTCTGGCACCCTTGAGGAACCGCTTGGGACGAGTGAAAAACCAAATAAAATCATTCTGATAATTTCGGCGGCACTGCTTTCACGGGGAGCCTTTTCATGATCAAATCCGAACTTGTTCAGATCATCGCCACGCGTAATCCGCATCTTTTCCTGCGCGACGTCGAAAACATTGTCAGCGCTATCTTCGATGAAATCACCGACGCGCTTGCCGAGGGCAACCGGGTCGAGTTGCGCGGCTTCGGCGCGTTTTCGGTGAAAAACCGCCCTGCCCGCACCGGCCGCAACCCGCGCACCGGCGAATCCGTGGAGGTTGAGGAGAAATGGGTACCGTTCTTCAAGACCGGCAAGGAATTGCGTGAAAGGCTGAACGGAGGCAAATAGGCGCGGCACGCGCCACCGCTCCTGCCTTTTCTTCCGAACGGAAAAACATGTTCAATCGCTTCATTCTCATCGTGGTTTTCGTGCCGCTGGCCGTCATCCTGATTGCGCTGGCCGTCGCGAACCGCGAACCGGTAGCCTTCACACTCGATCCGTTCAATCCCGGCAATCCGGCGCTGACGCTGACCGTGCCGCTCTTCATTTTCCTGTTCCTGGCGCTGGCTATCGGCATGATCGTCGGCAGCCTGGCGACCTGGATCAAGCAGGGCCGCTACCGCAAGCTGGCGCGCCAGCGCGGCGCCGAGGCCGAGAACCTGCGCGGTCAGCCGCGCGCCCACCGCGTCGCAGAGCCCAGTCTTGCCGAAGCCGACGAACTGAGCCGCGGCTCGGGCCTGAGGCACAACCGGCCTAGTCCTCCACGGAGCCTTTCATGCTGACCATTTCCGCCGCCGAGGTCGACCGCGCGCTGACCTTTTCCGGGCTGGTCGAGACGTTACGCACCGCCTTTCGCGATGGCGCCGTGCAGCCGGTCAGGCACCATCACACTGTCGAGCGGCCCGATGGCGCCGCCTCGACGCTGCTTTTGATGCCGGCCTGGACCGACTTCAACGCAGCCGGCACCTCGGCCGATGGCCATATCGGCGTCAAGATCGTCACCGTGTCGCCTGACAACAATGCTGTCGGCAAGCCCGCGGTGATGGGGCTTTACCTCTTGCTCGACGGCGCCACAGGCGAGCCTCAGGCCTTGATCGATGGCCAGAGGCTGACACAGTGGCGCACGGCCTGTGCCTCGGCGCTGGCTGCCTCCTATCTGGCCCGCGAGGATGCATCGCGGCTGCTGGTGGTCGGCGCCGGCGCGCTGTCGCCATTCCTTGCAAAGGCTCATTCGGCGGTGCGTCCGATCAAGAACATCCGCATCTGGAACCGCACGTCGTCGAATGCCGAAAAGGTCGCGGCAAAATTGCGTGCCGAGGGTTTTGCGGCCGAAGCAGCAGGCGATCTCGACGCCGAACTCGGAAAGGCCGATATCGTATCGTCGGCGACCATCACCACCATGCCACTGATCAAGGGCGCACTCTTGAAGTCCGGCACCCATGTCGATCTGGTCGGCGGCTTCACGCCGGCGATGCGCGAAAGCGACGACGACGCGATTGCACGCGCCCGCGTCTATGTCGACACCCGCGCCGGCGCCACCAAGGAAGCCGGCGATATCGTCCAGCCGCTGGCCTCCGGCGTTCTGAAGCCGGAAGCCATTGTCGCCGACCTCTATGAACTGGCGCGCGGCCAGAAAAAAGGCCGGCAGAACGACGACGAGATCACGCTGTTCAAGTCGGTCGGCGCAGCCCTCGAGGACCTCGCCGCCGGCATTGCCGTGTATCGGGCAAGCGAAAGGGGAGTAGGGGAGTAGGAACCGCACTGATCGTGCGGCGCCGCGCCAGCTATGTTTCCTGTCACGTACTGCCCTACTGCCCTACTCCCTTTGCCAATAAACCCGCAGCCGGTGGCTGTCGGGATCAAGCGCGACGAAGGTGCGGCCGAAATCCATGTCGGTCGGCGTCTGCAGAATTTTCAGCCCGCGGCCGGCCCACTCGGCATGGGTGGCGTCGACGGCACCCGGCGTGTCCAGCGCAAAGACGATCTCGGCGCCGCCGCCCGCTGCCGCGGCAGCCGGCTCCACGGTGTGACGCGACCAGAGGCCGAGCTTGAAGCCGTTGTCGAGCACGAACAGCACGAAGGTCGGCGAGGTCTCGACCGGTTGCCGCCCAAGCAGCGCGCTATAGAAGGCGCCGCTTTGCTCAGGCTTGTCGACATAGAGGATGACGAAATTGGGCGGTGTCATGAATTGCTCTCCAGATGGTTTCGACTGGAGGAGCATAGCGTATGCCACTGCCAGATTCTGGCAGCAGTCTCAACTGAGCAGCAGCCTTAGCTTGGCGTGTCGAGCGTCGCCCGCCATTCTTTGAGCAGCACCTGACGGCGGCGCGGATAGCGCATCTCGGTGGCGTTGAGGCCGGATATCCGATCGGCGCGAAAGTGCCTGAAATCCTGGCGCATCTCGCACCAGGCCGCGACGACGCGCACCTTGTCGAAGAAGCCGAGTGCGAACGGCCAGACGGTGCGCTCGGAGGCAGCGCCGCCGGCGTCGCGATAGACAAAGCTCAGCTTGCGCTCCTCGCGGATGGCCTGCCGCACCACGCCGAGATCGATGCCTTCTGTGACCTCGGTGCGCGACCCGACCAGCAGCGTCGAGGCATCGAGTTCCTCGCGCAAATCGTCCGGCAGCACCGCCGCGATCTTGGCCAGCGCGTCGGTGGCGGCGTTCGCAAGCCGCCAGTCCGGCTGCTTGGCCACCCAGCGCGAACCGAGAACGATCGCCTCGATCTCCTCATCGGTGAACATCAAGGGCGGCAGCATGAAACCTGGCCTGAGCACGTAACCCAGCCCCGCCTCACCCTCAATCGGCGCACCCTGCCCCTGCAGCGTGGCGATATCGCGATAGAGCGTGCGGATCGACACACCCATTTCGTCCGCGAGGCTGCGGCCGCTGACCGGCCGGCGATGCCGGCGCAGGATCTGGATCAGGTCGAGCAGGCGTTCGGCGCGGGACATGGATCGCAACCCGGTTTGATGGATGCCCAATTTGAATGGACGATAGTGCGCCTGCCCTTTCGACGGCAAGCAAGACGATCGCCGACCGGAACGTCTGCGCCCTGACGCCGTTGTCTGGCCATTATGGATATACGCGGTTTTCTGTTGTTCTGGTCGGTTTTGACCGCCATCGTCGCGGCGCTCAGCCTTGGGCCGTCTTTCGCCCATGTGCTGGAATCGGTGCCGCGGCTGACCAGATGGCGGCCTTCGCTCTGGCGTGAAACCACTGTCTTTAACGCTCAGTTCCAATTCTTCGCGATTATCGGCGCACCGCTGGACCTGGCGGCAATCGTCTGTCCGGGCCTCCTCGCCTGGATGCTGCGCAGCGATCGTCCGGCATTCTGGTGGGTCTTGGCCGCCACCGTGCTCTACCTGCTAGCGCTTGGGGCGTGGTTTGCGCTGGTCAAACCGGCAAACGATGTCCTGGCCACTTGGGTACCTGGACCGATCCCAGGCAATTTCGAAACCATCCGGAGCCGCTGGGAAACCGGCCATATGGTCGTCACCGGCTTCAAGGCCGTTGGTTTCATAGCGCTCGCAATCGGCCTGCTGTCGATCAGGCGCGGCTGATCCGGCTGCGCACGTCGGCAGCCCTTTTGTTGCGCCGGTCAATGTGCTGTGGCAGAAGCGGCCAAGCCGCCGTCCGGAGATGCGCCTTCTTGAAACCTTTTCGCGACAGACGCCGCGACAGCCGACCGCCCGCAAAAGGCGGGGCGGAGCATGTCCGGCGGCGCGACGCCAGCCCAACCGCCGGTCCGGAGCCTAAACCGCAAGACCGGTCCGAGCCAAAAGCCGCGCCGCGCATGCTCTCGCGCCGCGATGGCGCGCTGCCCGCCGAACATCTGCCGCTGATCCTCGAAGTCGGCCCCAATCAGGACTACGCGCTGCTAGACAGTGGTGCCGGAGAAAAACTCGAGCAATACGGCCCCTACCGCATCGTTCGGCCGGAGGGCCAGGCGATCTGGCAAAAGGCATTGGCGGCCAGGGACTGGGAACGCGCCGACGCCATCTTCACCGGCGATACCGACGAGGAAGGCATCGGCCGCTGGCGCTTCCCCAAGACGCCGCTCGGCGAGACCTGGCCGATGAAGCATGACGGCATCGACTATCTCGGCCGCTTCACTTCGTTTCGCCATGTCGGCGTCTTTCCCGAGCAGGCCTCGCACTGGGACCACATGGCCGGACTGATCGCGGCGGCAAAACGGCCGGTGAAGGTGCTGAACCTGTTCGGTTACACCGGCCTTGCCTCCCTGGTGGCGGCGCATGCCGGCGCCGAGGTCACCCATGTCGATGCTTCCAAGAAGGCGATCGGCTGGGCACGCGAAAACCAGGAGATGGCGGGCCTATCGAAAAAGCCGATCCGCTGGATCGTCGACGATGCCGTGAAATTCGCCGAACGCGAGGAGCGCCGCGGCAGCCGCTACGACATCATCCTGTTCGACCCGCCCGCCTATGGCCGCGGACCGAAAGGCGAGGTCTGGCAGTTGTTCGAGGACCTGCCGGCGCTGACCGATATCTGCCGCGCGATCCTGACGCCGAAGCCGCTCGCCGTGGTACTGACCGCCTATTCGATCCGCGCCTCTTTTTTCGCGATCCATGCCCTGATGCGCGACACCTTCGCCGGCATGGGCGGCACGGTCGAGTCGGGCGAATTGATCATCCGCGAGAAATCTGCCGGTCGGGCGCTTTCGACCTCGCTGTTCTCGCGCTGGGTGGCCTGAATGAGTGCGTACGAACGGCACGCAGGCGCGCCAGGGCAGGTGAAGGAAGTCACCAGCCTCGCCAACCCGCTGATCAAGGACATCAAGGCGCTCGCGCTGAAGAAATTCCGTGACCAGCAGAATGCCTTCATGGCCGAAGGCCTGAAGCTGGTCATCGACGCGCTCGATCTCGGCTGGTCGATCAGGACATTGGTCTTCGCCAAGGCCGGACGTGGCAACGCGGCAGTCGAAAAGGTCGCGGCGCGCACGGTCGCCGCCGGCGGCACGGTACTTGAAGTCTCGGAAAAGGTGCTGGTCGCCATCACCCGCCGTGACAATCCGCAAATGGTCGTCGGCGTGTTCTCGCAGAAATTGCTGTCGCTGAAGGACATCCGCGTCGAGGACAGCGATGTCTGGGTAGCACTCGACCGCGTTCGCGACCCCGGCAATCTCGGCACCGTCATCCGCACGGTCGACGCTGTCGGCGCCAGGGGCGTCATCCTGGTCGGCGAGACCACCGATCCCTTTTCGGTCGAGACGGTGCGCGCCACAATGGGCTCGATCTTCGCCGTGCCCGTCGCCAAGGCGTCGCCCGAGGCTTTTCTCGCCTGGCGAACGAGCTTTCCCGGCCTCGTCGCCGGCACTCATCTGAAGGGTGCGGTCGACTACCGCTCGGTCGATTTTTCAAAAGGCCCGGTGCTTTTGGTGATGGGCAACGAGCAGCAAGGCCTGCCTGACGAGCTTGCCGCAAGCTGCGACAAGCTGCTGCGGATACCGCAGGCCGGCCGCGCCGATTCGCTCAACCTTGCGGTGGCCACCGGCGTCATGCTGTTCGAGATCCGGCGCGACGCGCTGAAGCTCGGCCCGGAGGACGCCAGATCGTGACATCTCAAACCGTGAAACTGCAAACCATGAAGTCCTGGAGGCCGTACGCTCTTCTGGTCGTCGCCGCGATAGCGCTCGACCAGTGGCTGAAATACCTGGTCGAAACCGGCCTCGCCTTTCAGGAACGGCTCGACCTGCTGCCGTTCCTGGCGCTGTACCGCACCTACAACACCGGCATCGCGTTCTCGCTGTTTTCGTCCTTCGGCGACACCGGCCTGGTGGTCGTCGCGGTTCTGGTGGTCGCTTTCGTGCTCTATCTTGCGGCCCGCACGCCGCCCGGCCACCTGCTTGCCCGCATCGGCTTCGCACTGATCGTTGGCGGCGCGCTCGGCAACCTGATCGATCGCGCAATCTACGGCCATGTCATCGACTATGTCCTGTTCCATACGCCGGTCTGGTCCTTCGCCGTCTTCAACCTCGCCGATGCCTTCATTTCCGTTGGTGCCGTGCTGGTCGTCTTCGATGAGCTCATTGGTTGGCGGCGCGGAATGTCGAGCGATTGACCTCACTCGCCTGGCGCCGCACATTCTGATCTGCAAGCCCGAGGAGAAAACATGCCCGAAACCTTCAAAGCCATCCTCGTTTCGCGCGACGCCGAGAAAAACCAGTCGGTCGCGGTGACCGAGCTTACAGAGGCAGACCTGATGGAGGGCGACGTCACCGTCGCGGTCGAGGCGACGACGGTGAACTACAAGGACGGCCTTGCAATTACCGGCAAGGCGCCGGTAATCCGCCGCTGGCCGCTGGTGCCGGGCATCGATTTCGCCGGCACAGTCATCTCGTCCTCCAATCCTGACTGGCGCAAGGGTGACAAGGTCATATTGAACGGCTGGGGCGTCGGCGAGACGCATTTCGGCGCCTTTGCCGGGCGCGCCCGTGTCAAAGGCGACTGGCTGGTGCCGCTGCCGGACGGAATGAGCCCGCACGATGCGATGGCGA
Organism: Mesorhizobium sp. M0048; assembly: GCF_040323405.1. Classification (NCBI taxonomy): domain Bacteria; kingdom Pseudomonadati; phylum Pseudomonadota; class Alphaproteobacteria; order Hyphomicrobiales; family Phyllobacteriaceae; genus Mesorhizobium; species Mesorhizobium sp. M0048. The sequence goes on from NZ_JAMYUV010000009.1 coordinate 48,059, forward strand.
TCGGCACCGCCGGCTACACCGCCATGCTTTGCGTCATCGCGCTGGAGCGCCACGGCATCGTGCCCGATCGTGGTCCGGTGGTGGTGACCGGCGCTGCCGGTGGCGTCGGCTCGGTCGCGATCTCGATCCTGTCCAGCCTCGGCTATCACGTCATTGCCTCGACCGGCCGCGCTGCCGAAAGCCCCTATCTGATCGACCTCGGCGCCGCGGAAGTGATTTCACGCGACGAGCTTGCGCAGCCGGCAAAACCGCTCGCCAAGGAACGCTGGGCCGGCGGCGTCGATGCCGTCGGCAGCCACACGCTGGCCAACGTTCTGTCGATGACCTCCTATGGCGGCGCCGTCGCCGCTTGCGGCCTCGCCGGCGGCATGGACCTGCCGGCCAGCGTCGCCCCCTTCATCCTTCGCGGTGTCTCGCTGCTCGGCATCGATTCGGTGATGGCGCCCAAGGCGGTCCGCCTCGAGGCCTGGCGCCGCATCGGCACCGATCTCGATCACGCAAAGCTTGCCAGTCTGTCGACGAGCATCGGCTTCGACGGCATCATCGGCGCCGCGCATGACATCGTCGAGGGCAAGATCCGCGGCCGTGTGGTGGTGGACATGTGAGCCTCTTGGGGAAAAAGAGCGCGACCGCTAAAATTCGAACGATCAATCACAACCTTCGATAAGCTCTGTCTGGCAGGAGTTCCGTATGATTGCGGAACCCGGCATCAGAGCGGCGGAACCAGCCGAACGGGCCGACGGGACGGCCCCCGATACGCCAGCACGGCAGCTTGTCGCCGCGCCACCGCTGGCGCCGGAATTGCCCGACGCCAACCGCGAAGGCCTGTCCTTCCTGACGCTGGTCGCCATCGTCGTGCTGGCGGGCCTGTCGCATTTGACCGGAGCGCCGATCTTCATCACCATCGGCCTTTTGGCGACAGCCATGGCCGGGCTCGCCATGCATCTGCGCAACAGGCGCACCGAGCGCCGCGCAGTGGCCCTGCTCGATGCCACCACCGCCCGCAGCCGCGCCGAAATCGAGACGCTGGCCGACCGCATGTGGGAGATGCAGGAGAGCGAGGAGCGCTTTCGCGGTCTGATCGATGCACTCGGCGATCTCGTCGTCCACCGCGACCGCGACGGCCACATTGTCTACGCCAACAAGGTTTTCGCCGACCTTGTCGAAACCGACCAGCGCGAGCTTGCCGGCAAGGCCCTGGCCGAACTAGGCATCGATGTCGGCATCGTCCCCGACGCCGCCTTTTCCGACCATGAATGCCTGAGTTCCACCGACGTCGCCATTCGCACGCCGGACGGTCCACGCTGGTTCTCTTGGATCGAGCTGTCGGTGCGCGACAAGGACAGCGGCGCCGTTTCGCATCGCGCCATCGCCCGCGACATCACCGCCCGCAAGCGCGCCGAATCCTCGCTGATCACCGCCCGCGAGCGGGCCGAATATGCGAGCCAGGCCAAATCGCGTTTCCTCGCTACCGTCAGCCACGAGATCCGCACGCCGATGAACGGCATCATGGGCATGGCCCGGCTTCTCGCCGACACCAGCCTTTCGCCCGAGCAGCGGACCTATGTCGGCGCCATCTCGACCTCGGCCAGCGCGCTGCTGGCGCTAATCGAGGACCTGCTCGACTACTCCAAGATCGAGGCCGGCCGCTTCGATCCCGAACCGCAGCCGATGTCGGTGCGTGAGATCGCCGACAATGTCGTCGAGCTTTTGGCGGCGCGGGCTTTTGCCAAGGATATCGGCCTCGGCTGTCATGTCGAACCCGACGTGCCGCAGCTGATCACCGCCGACCCCGGCAGGGTCAGGCAGGTGCTGCTCAACCTCATCGGCAACGCCGTCAAGTTCACCGACAGCGGCGGCGTCCTGGCAAGCATCGCCCGCGTCCGCACCGAAATCACCGACCGCATCCGCTTCACCATCACCGACACCGGCCCCGGTCTGCGCGAGGAGGACATGGAGCGTATCTTCGAGGACTTTGAACAGGCTGACGGCACCTCGACCCGTGCGCATGGCGGTGCCGGCCTCGGTCTTGCCATTTCCAAGCGCCTGGTGACCGCCATGGGCGGCACCATCTCTGTGTCGAGCCGCCTTGGCCAGGGATCTGAATTCGTCTTCGAGATTCCCGCTATTTCCGCCGTCGAGGCGCCGCAGATCCGCGAGAACCCGCTGTCGGGCCGGCATGCGGTGATCGTGTCGAAGAACCCGGTCGAGGCCGAAGCCATCGCCCGCACCATTCGCGCCAATGGCGGCACGGTCGATCTGGCCACCGCCGCCGCCCAGGCCACCGCTTTCGCCGAGGGCTGTGACGTGCTGCTGATCGATGCTGCCATGGAGCAAAGCGACGGCAGGCTGCTCAGGCGCCTGCGCCAGAGCGGATTTGCCGAGTGCGAGGCAGTGACGCTGATCGCGCCGACCGACCGCGGCATGCTTGGCGAATTCCGTGCCAATGGTTACGCCACCTTCCTGGCGAGGCCGGTGCGCGGCGAGACACTGCTGCGCGTGCTTTTGACCAGCCACGCGCCGGTCATCGCCGAGCCGCAACTGCAAAGGCGCGGCGCGCAGGCGGGGCATGCCATTGGCGCCCGCCAGCAGGGCCTGTCGGTGCTGATCGCCGAGGACAACGACATCAATGCCATGCTGGCCCGCGCCACGCTGCTGAAGGCCGGGCATCGCGTGAAAGTGGTCGGCAACGGCAAGGCCGCGGTCGAGGCGGTCATCAGCACCGGCCACAAGCACCGCTACGACGTGGTGCTGATGGACTTGCACATGCCTGTCATGGACGGCCTGGACGCCATCGCCGCCATCCGCCGCCATGAGGAGGAGACCGCGGTGCCGCCGGTGCCGATCATGGTGCTGTCGGCCGACAGCCAGGAAAAGACCCGCCACGCCGTGCTCGCTCACGGTGCCAGCGGCTTCGTCACCAAGCCGCTCGACCCCGATGCCCTGGTTCATGCCGTCGAGGGGCAAGTGGCCGCCTGAGGCACAACATAGACGGTTGATAGATTACCCAGCCGACGAAGTATTGCCCGCAGAGCCGTATCACGGTACTGTCACAATCCTGTTGCACCTACACCGTATCCCCGTGCCAAGAGGGATGGCTCGAAGGAGAATCACTCGTGCATACAGTCATGCCGGAATGTGATGCTCGGCCGAACGCCAGCGGGCCTTTGCTCGTCGGCCGGAACGCCGATGCCGTCATAAAAGGCGCATCGCTCGGCCGCATCGGCAATCTCGAAGTGCGGCTCGCCCGCAACGAGGCCGAGATCGCTGCCGCGCAGGAAGTGCGCTACCGGGTGTTCTACGACGAGCTTGGTGCCAGGAAGGACCTGTTCCAGATGCAGGACCGCCGCGATGCCGATCGCTTCGATCCCCTCTGCGATCATCTGCTTGTGTTCGATACTTCGCTTTCCGGCCCCGAGCATCGCCGCATCGTCGGCACCTACCGCCTGCTGCGGCAGGAGATTGCCGCAGCGGCCGGCGGCTTCTATTCCGAAGGCGAATTCGAGCTGACCAAGCTGATCGCGCGGCATCCCGGCCAGCGGTTCCTCGAGCTCGGCCGCTCCTGCGTTCTGCCGGAATACCGCTCGAAGCGCACCATCGAGGCGCTGTGGCAAGGCATCTGGGCCTATATCAACCATTACGGCATCGGCGTGATGACCGGCTGCGCGTCGTTCCACGGCACCGTGCCGGCGGCACATGCCGAGGCGTTGACCTATCTTGCCCACCACTGCCGGACGAATTCATCCTGGGACGTGCGCGCCGTCGCCGGGCGCTATTGTTCCATGGACCTGATGCCGATCGAGGCCGTCAACACCAAGGCGGCGATCGCCGCGATGCCGCCGCTGGTCAAGGGCTATCTGCGCGTCGGCGCGCGCATCGGCGACGGCTGCGTCATCGACCGTGAATTCTCGACCGTCGACGTGTTCGTGGTGATGCCGGTCAAGGAGATCGGTGCCCGCTACGTCAATTATTATGGCGGAGAAGCGCAGCGGTTTGCGGCCTGAGTAGGGGAGAGAAGGCAACGGCCGGAGTAGGCAAGTGCTCTGCTCTATTTTACCCGACGTAGCGGTATTCCCTACTCCCGTACTGCCTATTCCCCTACTCTCCTAACTTACGCATCCTTCTCAGCTTGCTCATTCACCGGCCCCGGCTCCACCGGCGCTTCGCTCGCCACATGCTTGGGGCCGCCCTTGGCGACGCCGACCATGGCCGGCCGCAGCACACGCTCGCCGATCGAATAGCCGGGCTGCACGACCTGCACGACTGTGTTGGCCGGTACGTCGGGATTGGGCACCTCGAACATCGCCTGGTGGAAATTCGGATCGAATTTCTCGCCCTCGGGCTCAAGCTTCTTCACGCCGTGACGTTCAAGCGCCGACAGCATGGCGCGCTCGGTGATCTCGACGCCGTCGATCAGCGCCTTGAAACCGGCATCGTCCGAAGCCTTGGCCTCCTCCGGGATGGCATCCAGAGCGCGGCGCAGATTGTCTGACACCGAAAGCATGTCGCGGGCAAAGTTGGCAACCGCATAGGCGCGCGCATCGTGCACGTCGCGGGCGGTGCGGCGGCGCAAATTCTCCATGTCGGCCGCGACGCGCAGCGCGCGATCCTTCAGCTCTTCGTTTTCCTTCAGAAGCCGCACAAGCGCTTCATAGTCGCTGTCGACGCCGCCTTCCCTTGGCTCCGCGGCAGCCTCGGTCTTCTCGGCTTCATCGGGCGCGCGTTCGTCTTTTGCCTGGTCGCTCATCGCCGTTTCCCGTCATTTTCGAATGGTGTGGATTTGCGCCCGATATCGAGGTTTGGCGGCCAAAAATCAAGGGGCAAGCGATACTGCAGCCGCTGGCCACGGCTTGAGGGCGAACAGCGGAGACTTTTCGATTTTAATTCAAACTTTACCGTATCCGACGGCTTTGCTTGCCAGGCTACTACAATGCGGGAACCATTCCTCCTGTGGAAGAGTTTCGAAGCCGACACAGGATTTTGGAAGATGTCCCGCACCAATGGCGAAAAGCACGACGCGCTCGCCGTCGATATCCGGCGCCAGCTCGGCAATGAGACCACCAAGCGCTTCCTGCGCACCCTGCCGGCATTCCGCACGGAGACGGATATTCCCGACCGCCTGAAGAAATTGCTCGACCGCCTGGATGGCATCGAAACCAACATGGTCGCAGGCGGGCGCCGTCGGTAGGCGCCGTTGCCGGCGACGCGCCCGGCGACTGTGGCCGGGATTCGTCGCATCGCGCGACATTTACCCGCAGTAACTTTGCGTGATCTCCGTCTTGCGGCAGCGCCCTGCTCCGCCTATGTTTCATGATGAACATGATTTCCCCCGAAGCTGTGGCAAACAGCAAGCGCGCCTGGTTGAAAATCCTGTCGCGCTATAAAAAGCCCGACAGGCGTCGCAGCGCCGTCGAACTCGCCATCACCCTCATCCCTTTCGCCACGCTGTGGGCATTGTCCTCGGCCGCCTATGCCTATGGCCATTGGTGGGGTCTGGTCCTCATCCTTCCGGCCGCCGGCTTTCTGGTGCGGATCTTCATGATCCAGCACGATTGCGGTCACGGCTCCTTCTTTGCCAATCGCTATGCCGACGACTGGATCGGCCGTGTGCTTGGCGTGCTAACGCTGACGCCCTACGATTGCTGGCGCCGCGCCCACGCAACCCATCACGCCAGCGCAGGCAATCTCGACGAGCGCGGCACCGGCGACATCAAGACACTGACCGTCGCTGAATACCGGCAACTGTCGTGGCGAGGCCGGCTCGCCTATCGCCTCTATCGCCATCCGCTGGTGATGTTCGGCCTTGGCCCGATATGGATTTTCATGTTCGAGCAGAGACTGCCCTTGGGCATGATGCGGGGCGGTTTCACCCCCTGGGTGTCGTCGATGTCGACCAACCTCGCCATCGCCGTCATCGCCGCGCTGCTTATCTGGTTCGTTGGCCCCGGCGCGTTTCTGGTCGTGCATCTGCCGATCGTCATCCTCGCCGGATCGGCCGGCATCTGGCTGTTCTATGTCCAGCATCAGTTCGAGGAGACGGAGTGGACAAAGGACTCAGAGTGGGAATTCCAGCACGCTGCCCTGCACGGTTCGTCCTATTACGACCTGCCGCCGGTGCTGAACTGGATCACCGGCAATATCGGCGTCCACCACGTGCACCACCTTTCGGCCAAGGTGCCGTGCTACCGGCTTCCGGAAGTGCTGAGGGACTATCCGGAATTGCGTGAGATCGGCCGCGTCACGCTCCTCGACAGCCTGCGCTGCGTCAAGCTGGCGCTGTGGGACGAGACCCGCAGCAAGCTGGTATCGTTCCGCGAAGCGCGGATGGCCGTGTAGGCGCACCGCCGCACCTAAGGCGCGTCGCGCTCGACCAGCCTCATGCGACGCGCTCTTTATCGCAAAACCGCTGAACACACTTTTGCGCGACATGCGTTAGGGGTGCGGCAGGCTCCAAATTCCGAGCTTAAGCCGCCTGGCGTTGGTCGCGCATCAGGATCTCGCCTTGGCGGATCTCGGTGGCCAGCACTTTCAGGCATTCGCGCATGAACGCGGCAAGGCCCGGCCAGCCCTTGGCCGACACCAGATTGCCGTCGACATGGGCGCCGGTCGGCGCAACATCGATATAGATGCCGCCGGCCAGCGTGACTTCCGGCTCGCAATATTGCAGTGCCGCGACTTCGCGGCCGCGCACCACGCCGTCGACTGCGATCAGGATCTGCACGCCGTGGCAGATGGTGAAGATCGGCTTTCCCGTCTCATGGAAATGCCGCACCAGCGCCTGCACGCGTTTGTCGATGCGGATATATTCCGGCCCGCGCCCGCCCGCCGCGTGGACGGCATCGTAGTCGGCGGGATTGACCTCGGAAAACGTCTTGTTGAGGATGTAGTCGTGGCCGAGCTTTTCCGTATAGGTCTGGTGGCCCTCGAAGTCGTGCAGCGAGGTCTTCAGGATATCGCCCGCCTTCTTGTCGGGGCAAACGACATGGACGGTGTGGCCGACCGCATGCATGGCCTGTTCAAAGACGAAAATCTCGTACTCCTCGCTGAACTCGCCAACGAGCATCAATATCTTCTTGCCAGCCATATCCTCCCTTGTGGCCACATTTATTCGGATCACGAAATAATGGGCCTATCCTAAGGCGGAGAGGCGCAAAAAGGCTGAATCGGGAATGTGGTCCGACCAGACAGGCTTCTGGCCCTCTGGAGCAGATCAGCCGGGGCGCACCCGCCGCCAGGAATATTTCGGGCCTTTGGGCTCCGGCTTCACCGCCGGCTGATAGAACAGCGGCAGTCCGCCTGTGCGGCCTTGCTCGAGCCGCTTCAGCAGCACCGGGTGCGAGATCTCGAATTCGTCGAAGCCGAGGCGCAGCATATGCGGCAGCTGGTCGATAAGCACCTGCCCGGTGGCGCGCATGGCGCCGGTGAAGTGGTAACGGCTGCGCAGCAATTCGCCCTTGGAGAACGAGCGGCCGTCATTGAACGCCGGAAAGGCCAGCGCCACCAACGACAGCTGGTCGAGCAGGCCGGCGATCTTGTCGAGCTGGTCGCCGGGCTGCAGCAGCACGCCGATGCGTTCCTTCGCCGACCGCCGCACCTCCGGATCGAGGCCGAGAAACGCCTGCAACGGCAGGATGAAACGGCCATTGCCGACCAGCGCCTCGGCGCTTTCGGCATGAACCCACTCGTCCTCGCGGAACCCATCCGGTGTCCACAGCCGCGTGCCGTTTTCGGCTATCAAGTCGCTCATCAAGAAAATTCCCAAGTCCAAAGAGTCTAAAGTGCGAAGCACCTCAGGGTGCGTTGAGATTCAGGTCAGGCCGAGCCGGAGCCGAAGGCGGGCGCGAAGCGACCAAACTGCGTTGCTTCCGAAAACCGGAGCGGAGCGTACTCTTTGGTACGCGAGCACCGGAAGCGCAGGAAGCCGCCATTTGCAGGCCGGCTGAATATCAATATGCCCTAAAGTGAGGCGTCAGTCAGCGACCTTTCCAAACCCGACAAGTGGATGCCGCATTCGGTCTTGGCGTGCCCGGCCCAGCGGCCGCTGCGCGCGTCGTCGCCCGGTTGCACCGGCTGCGTGCATGGGAAGCAGCCGATCGACAGATAGCCATAGGCGACCAGCGGGTTTTCACGCAGCGCATGCGCGCGCATGTAGCCGGCCTGGTCCGATGTCGTCCAGTGCGCCAGCGGATTTATGCGGATGCGCGAGCCGACCGCCTCGAACACCGGGAGCGCTGCCCGGGTCGCCGCCTGGAAGCGCTTGCGGCCGGTGAACCAGGCGCGGAACGGCTCGACGCCGCGCGCCAGCGGCTCGACCTTGCGCACGTCGCAGCAGGCGTCGGTGTCGGTCTCGTTCAGATTGCCGGTCGGGTCGATCCTTGCCAGCGCCGCATCGTCGGGCCTGATCACCCGGATATCGGTCAGCCCGAAATCGGCGGCCAGCGCGTCACGATAGCCGAGCGTCTCCTCGAAATGCTTGCCGGTGTCGAGAAAGATCACCGGCAGCGTGCGGTCGATCTCGGCGATCATGTGCAGCAGCACCGCCGAATCCGCGCCGAAGGACGAGACGGCGGCGATTTCGCCGTGAAAGAATTCCCGGGTTGACCGCTCGATGATCTCCAGCGGCTTCAGATGGCCGTAGAGCGCGTCGAGACCCGCCGCTTGGGCGGCGATGCCGGCCTCGACGTCGACAATACGGTCAAGCGGCCTTGGCTTCGCCAGCATAGAGCGCCTCCTTGAACGGCGCAGGACCGACACGGCGGTAGGCGTCGATGAATCTTTCGTTTCTGTCCAGCCGAAGCCCGAGATAGGTCTCGACGATCTGCTCGATGGCATCGGTGATCTCTTCCGAACTGAAGCCGCGGCCGATGATCTCGCCGACCGAGGTGTTCTCGTCGGCCGAGCCGCCGAGCGTCACCTGGTAGAGCTCGGCGCCTTTCTTCTCGACCCCGAGGATGCCGATATGGCCGACATGGTGATGGCCGCATGCATTGATGCAGCCGGAAATCTTCAGCTTCAATTCGCCGATCTCGCGCTGGCGCTCCAGTGAGGCGAAGCGCCGCGAGATTTCCTGCGCCACGGGAATCGAGCGCGCCGTCGCCAGCGCGCAATAATCGAGGCCGGGGCAGGAGATGATGTCGCTGATCAGGTTCGAATTGGCCGTCGCCAGCCCGATATCGACAAGCGCGTCATAGACCGCCTTGAGGTCGGCCCGCGCGACATGCGGCAGGATCAGGTTCTGCTCGTGGCTGACGCGCAGCTCGTCGAATGAATATTTTTCGGCAATGTCGGCGACCGCTTCCATCTGGCTGTCGGAGGCATCGCCCGGCGTCTCGCCGATGCCCTTGAGCGAGATGGTCACCGCCGCGTAGTCGGGATGGCGATGGGTGACCACATTCTGGTCCAGCCATTCGGAAAAGCTCTTGGAGTCGAGGCGGGCAAGCTTGACCGCCTCGTCGCCTTCCGGCCGATCGACAAGCGGAGGCGGCGCGAAATAGGCGTCGATGGCGCGGATGTCTTCTTCCGGCAGCCTCAGCTCGGCGTCCTTCAACGCCTGCCATTCGGCCTCGACCTGGCGGGTGATCTCCTCGACGCCGGTCTCATGGACCAGGATCTTGATGCGCGCCTTGAACTTGTTGTCGCGCCGGCCATAGAGGTTGTAAACGCGCAGGATCGCCGTGCAGTAGGACAACAGATCCGCTTCGGGCAGGAAGTCGCGGATCTTCTTGGCGACCATCGGCGTGCGGCCCTGACCGCCGCCGACATAGACGGCGAAACCGAGCTCGCCGGCGGCGTTCTTCTTCAGGTGCAGGCCGATGTCGTGCGTCTGAATGGCGGCGCGGTCGCGCTCGGCGCCGGTCACCGCGATCTTGAATTTTCGCGGCAGGAACGAGAACTCCGGATGCACCGAGGACCATTGCCGCAGGATTTCGGCATAGGGGCGCGGATCGGCAACCTCGTCAGCGGCGGCGCCGGCGAAGTGGTCGGCGGTGACGTTGCGAATGCAGTTGCCGCTGGTCTGGATGGCGTGCATCTCGACGCTTGCCAGATCCGCCAGGATCGCCGGAATGTCCGACAGCGCCGGCCAGTTGAACTGGATGTTCTGGCGCGTCGTGAAATGGCCGTAACCCTTGTCGTATTTGCGGGCGATGTGGCCGAGCATGCGCAGCTGCTTGCTGTTCAGCGTGCCATAGGGCACCGCGATGCGCAGCATGTAGGCATGCAGCTGCAGATAGACGCCGTTCATCAGCCGCAGCGGCCGGAACTGGTCCTCGGTGATCTCGCCGGCAAGGCGCCGCGCGACCTGGTCGCTGAACTCGGCGACGCGGGCCTTGACGAAATCGTGGTCGAACTCATCGTAACGGTACATATTCAGGTCTTTCCGGGCGCGTCCGCCCGTTATTTTCTTCGTTCGAGCATGATCGGGACCATGCTTGTGTCATCTATGCCGCGTGGGCGGCTTGCGGACGGGCCTGCTTGCCCAGATCGTGACGGGTGGTCGGGCCGGCGGCACGGATCTTTTCACGCAGCCGGACCGCTTCGACCGTGCCGTTGGCCACGGTCACGTCTATCAGGTTGACGTCGACCACTTCGTTGTTGGCGGAGGCCTTGGCGCCGATCGCCTCCAGCCGGTCCTCGGCCGCCTTGTCATGGGCGATGTCGGCATGGTCGATGGTCTCGGCCCAGCCGCCATTGGCGTACCAGACGGCTATGCCGTCGGCGAGGCGGTTCGCGGTCAGGACTTTCATTGGTTCACTCCTTGCGCGGCAGCACGGGCCACGCTTTCCTGCCTGTGTGCCGCCAGCGGCTCGGACCGTTCGAAATTGGCGCCGGCGACGGCGTCGCCGATGATTGTCATCACCGGGCCGCTGAGGTCGGCGCGCGCCTCCAGCGACGGCAGGTCGGCGAGCGTGCCGTGGAAACGGCGGCGGTTGGCAAGGCTGGCATTCTCGACCACGGCGACGGCGGTATCCGGCGACAGGCCGGCTTCGATCAGCCGGCCGGCGACCTCGGCGGCGACCGAGCGCCCCATATAGACGGCGACCGTCGCGCCGGAAATGGCGAGCTTTGCCCAGTCGGGCAGCGAATTTCCCTTGAGGTCGTGGCCGGTGGTGAACACCATCGACGACGACACGCCGCGCAGCGTCAGCGGCAGTTCGAAATCGGCGGCGGCGGCGAAGGCCGCGGTGACGCCCGGAACCACTTCGTAGGCGACGCCGGCATCGCGAAGTGCCGCCATCTCCTCGCCGGCCCGGCCGAACACCAGCGGGTCGCCGGACTTCAGCCGCACGACGCGCTTGCCGGCGTGGCCAAGCTCGACCAGCAGCGCATTGATTTCGGCCTGGCTCTTGGAATGGCAGCCCTTGCGCTTGCCGACCGGCAGGCGCTCGGCATCGCGGCGGCCCATGGCGACGATCGCCTCCGGCACCAGCGCGTCATGGACGATCACGTCGGCTTCCATCAGCAGGCGATGGGCGCGCAGCGTCAAAAGGTCCTCGGCGCCGGGACCGGCACCTACAAGCGCGATATGGCCCGATGCCGGTTCTGTCGAAAGCAGCAGGCCGACGGCCGCATCATGCGCCTGCGAAAGCTCGCCTGCCTCGACAGCTCGGGCCGGCGCGCCGCCAAAGAAATCGCTCCAGAAGCGGCGGCGGGCATTGCCCTTCGGCAGCAGTCTTTCGGCGGTGTCGCGAAACGAAGCGGCGAGCGCCGCGAGCGGCCCGAGCGAGGGCGCCAGCATGCGGTCGATGCGGCTGCGCAGCATCTGCGCCAGCACCGGGCCGGCACCTTCCGTGCCGATGGCAATGGCGACCGGCGCGCGGTTGACCAGTGCCGGCGTGAAGAAATCGCATAGCTCCGGCCGGTCGACGGCATTGACCGGAATGCCCAGCCGGCGCGCATCCCCGGCAACGCGGCGATCGAGCGCCTCGTCGCCGCTGGCGGCAAACACCATCACCGCACCATTGAGATGTGCCGCATCATAGGCGTCGGCGATGTGGGCGGCCCCCGTCTCGGCGATAAAGGCCAGCAGCTCCGGGCTTGTTTCATCGCTGACGATGCGCAGCTCAGCGCTCGACTGCGCGAGCAGCCGCGCCTTGGCCAGCGCTTCCTCTGCGCCGCCGACGATGGCTACGGCTTCGCCCTCGACCCGCATGAAGACGGGAAAGGCATTGAGCTTGGGCGTGGCTTGCGGCATGACGAGCGGAATCCTGGAACCTTTTGTCAGTTCTACGCGGGGGCGCGAAAAACCAGAAGGCACCCACTCGCGCATCGCTTCGTAGCAGGCAATCTCTTTTCTGCAAGCATGAAGGCCAAGAGAAAAATATTCCACATTCAAATGCGGAGCAGATTGAAGCTGCTGTTGCAGCCCTTGATCCGCTGCCTTTTTAGCGGCCGGAGGAGCTAACCACAAACCAGATTTTTCTAAATTCTATCAATTTAGTAGATTAAGCCGCCGGATGCTGACCGAGCGATCGACGGCAGCCCGCGCTCTCGCCGACCCTGTCGGAGCACCGGGTCCGAGTGCCGGAACATTCCCGCCTCGGTACGCGTTTGCCCTATGGACCCGGGCCGGTCACACCCCTGCGGCAAAGGCCCGGCGGTGGGTTCGAAAATCAAAAAGGAGCGCCCCATGAGCAACGTCAGACTGAAACGCGGACTGTGGATCGTGGTGGCAGATGGCGAAAAGGCGCTGTTCCTCGAGAACCGTGGAGACGTCCAATATCCCGACCTTCAAGTCGTGCACGAGATGGAACAGGAAAATCCGGCAACCCGAGAACAAGGCACGGACCGCCCCGGCCGCTACAGCGACGGCCCTTCAATCCACCGCAGTGCGGTCGAGGACACCGACTGGCACCGTCTCGGCAAGGAGCGTTTTGCCGAAGAGATTGCCGACAGGCTCTACAAGCTCGCCCATCGCGGCACATTCAAGGAGATCGTGCTGATCGCGCCGCCGCCGGTGCTGGGCGACATGCGCAGGAAACTGCACAAGGAGGTCACCGACAAGTTAACGGCCGAAATTCCAAAGACGCTGACCAACCACAGCATATCCGATATCGAGAGCCTGCTGCAGGCGAGCTGATCGGGCATCGGCGGCGTGCAATTTCCTTATTAATCCCAGGCTGGAGCAGGTCCTCCCGTCAAGGATGGGGAGAGGGGGTCGCCAGCGCTGGGGATCCCCCTTCTCCCCGTTCTTCACGGGGAGAAGGTCCCGGCAGGGAATGAGGGGCAGCGCCGACGATTGACAAAACTCAGCCGCTCAAACGTGCTGGCCGCCGTTGATGTGAATTTCCGAGCCGGTCACGTAGGACGCCTGCTGCGAGCACAGGAAGAAAATGATGTCGGCAACTTCCGCCGTGGTGCCCAGCCGCCTCAGCGGGATCGTCTCGACGATTTTTTCCGTGCCCGGCGACAGGATCGCCGTATCGATCTCGCCCGGCGCAATCGCATTGACGCGGATGCCGTGCGGGCCGAAATCATGCGCCATTTCGCGCGTCAGCGAGCCGAGCGCCGCCTTCGATGTCGCATAGGCGGTGCCGGCGAAAGGATGCACGCGGGTGCCGGCGATCGAGGTGACGTTGACGATCGAGCCCTTGGCCGAAGCCAGCTCCTTGAACAGACCGCGCGCCAGCATGATCGGGGCGAAGAAATTCACCTGGAAGACGTCGCGCCAGACATGCATCGGCGTGTCGATCGAGTTCATGCGGCTGTTGCCGTCCTTGAGCTTCGGCGAGATGCCGGCATTGTTGACCAGCGCATGCAGCTGGCCGCCATGTGCTTCCAGGCGGTGGCGAATCTCGGAGATGGCGATGCCGACATCCTCCTGGTCGGCGAGATCGACCTTGATATGGTCTTCCGGGCCGGCCGGCCACGGGCAGTCCTCGGCAAAGGCCTGGCGCGAGCAGGTGATGACGCGCCAGCCTTCGCGTGAAAAGCGCTTGACCGTGGCATGGCCGATGCCGCGGCTGGCGCCGGTCAGCACGATCGTCTTTCTGGTGTCGAGTTCAGCCATGTCGCTTGTCTCCAGGCGGACATGTAGCGGAACACGGTCGCGGTTGCGAGGGGGATCAGCCTCAGCCGCCCGTCAGAATATCCAATATCGAGGTCTGCCGCTTCTTGACCGGGCCGCCGACGTCGCCGGGCGGCACCGGGTGCTTGATCGATCCGGTGGCGCTGTCGACGCCCGGCATGGCCAGGCCGCCGGCATCGACCGTCTCGGCAGGACGCACGGGACGCGAAACCGGCTGGGTCGCTGCTGTAGATGGCGCCGATTGGCCGACGGAAGCGACCGGCCCCGGCGGCGCCGTGTCGGACGGTATGTCGTCCGGGACGATGGTGTCGGGTGGCGTCGATTTCCAGGTTCCAGGCAGCGGCCGCACCGGCACGCCCTCATGCGCGGCGACCATGAACTCGTGCCAGGCCTGCGCCGGCAGCGCGCCGCCGGTGACCTTTTTCATCGCGCTGCCGTCATCATTGCCGAACCAGACGCCGGTGGTCAAATTGGCTGTATAGCCGATGAACCAGGCGTCGCGCGAATTCTGGCTGGTGCCGGTCTTGCCGGCCGCCGGCCAGGCGAACGCCGCCTTCCTGGCAGTGCCGATCTCGACCGTGCCGGTCATCATCGAGTTCATCATACCGACGACATCGGGCTTGACGACGCGCGGCGCACCGCCGCCATTGTTTTCGTAGAGCACCTTGCCGTCACTCGTCGTGACCCGGCGGATGAAATGGATGTCCGGCTTGTAACCGCCATTGGCGAAGGGAACATAGGCCGAGGTCAGTTCCAGCGGCGTCACTTCGGAGGTGCCCAGCGCGATCGAGGTGTTGGCCGTCAGCTCGGACTGGATGCCCATGCGGTGCGCCGCCTCGACCACCGCATTCGGCCCGACTTCCATGGTTAGCTGCGCGGCCACCGAGTTCAGTGATTTTGCCAGCGCCGTCGCCAACGTCACCTTGCCAAAATATTTGCCGCCGTAATTGTCGGGCGTCCAGTTGCCGATCTTGATCGGCGCGTCGTTGCGCACGCTGTCGGGCGTGCGGCCGGATTCCAGCGCCGCCATATAGACGAACGGCTTGAACGCCGAGCCCGGCTGCCGGCGCGCTTCCGAGGCGCGGTCGAACTGGCTGGTCGAATAGTCGTAACCGCCGACCATCGCGCGCACCGCGCCGGAATTGTCGATCGACACCAGCGCGCCTTGGCTGACATTGAGTTTTTTGCCGCTCTGGTCGATCAGCCGGCGGATCGATTGCTCGGCGAGCTTCTGCAGCGTCAGATCGACGGTCGTGTCGACGACGATATCGCGGCGCACGTCGCCGATCAGATCGGGCAGTTCTTCCATGATCGTATCGGCGACGTAGTTTTCCGAGCCGGTCCAGTAGGACGGCGCGCGTGTCGCCGGCGCGCTCATTGCCGTGGTCTGCTCCTTGGCGCTGATCTTGCCCTCGTCGCGCATCGCGGCGAGCACCAGCTGCGCGCGCTGCTCGGCCGCCTTTGGATCGCGCGCCGGCGACAGCCGCGACGGCGCCTTGAGCAGGCCGGCGAGAAGGGCGGCCTCCGACAGCGTGACGTCACGCGCGCTCTTACCGAAATAGCGGCGCGAGGCCGCTTCGACGCCATAGGCGCCGGAGCCGAAATAGACCCGGTTGAGATACATTTCGAGAATCTGGTCCTTCGTATGCTTGTGCTCCAGCCACAGCGCCAAGAGCACTTCCTGCACCTTGCGTTCCAGCGTGCGGTCCGGCGTCAGGAACAGGTTCTTGGCCAGCTGCTGGGTCAGCGTCGAGCCGCCCTGCGAAAAATGCCCGCCCAGCACATTGGTCACCATGGCCCGGGAAAGGCCGATCGGGTCGATGCCGAAATGCGAATAGAAGCGGCGGTCTTCGATAGCGATGACGGCCTCGGGAATATAGGGCGACATTTCGTGCAGGCCGACGGCCTCGCCGCCGCTCATGCCGCGATTGCCAAGCAGCTGGCCGTCGACCGAGACGATCTTGATGTTGGGGGCGCGATCGGGAATGGCCCAGGTGGTGGCCGCCGGCATTTTCGCGCCGTAATAGACGACGATGCCGGCAGTGGCGATGCCGCCCCAGATGGCCAGCACGAAGCACCAGTAGAACAGCCGGCCAAGCACGCCGAACACGCCGCGCCGGCTTTTGCCGCGCCCGCCACGAGACGGCTTGGCCTTGGTCGATTTGCGCTTTGCAGCGGCTTTACGGTTGCTCGGCACGACGCGGTCCTCCTCGCTCACCGAAAAACCGGCCGAGGATCTCGCCCCCGGCGATGCCTCGAAGCTGGGCTCGATGCGGTTGTCTTTCCGGTTCGCCATGCGCTGTGCTGTCTTCCCGATGCTTATGGCGTTGGGGTTGAAGACTAGATGCGGCGATTTAAGGGCGGGTTAAGTCGGGAAAAATCGAAGTAAAGTGTATTCAACCGTTTGCGGAGCAGGCGCGGCCCGCGACAGCGCCAAAGCCGGAAATGAAAAAACCCGCCTCGGCGGGCGGATTGTTGGAGCCAATGAGCACCATAGCGACATTAGTAGCATAGTTGCCGGCACAAAGCAAGAACAAAATACGCGTTGCCGCACAATAGTCGTTCGGTTGCGCTGCCCCTCACCCTTACCCTCTCCTCGTGAAAGACGGTGCGAGGGGAGATCGCCGGCGTTGCGGCCAAGCCCCTTCTCGCCGTTCTCACGGGGAGAAGGTCCCGGCAGGGGTTGAGGGGCAGCGCCGAGTTCGACCGTTGCGACAACCCTCAGTCGTCCGCGTCCGGGTCGTCGGAGGCCGGCCGCCAGCTGATTGGCTCGATCTTCCTTTGCGTATGGCCGTCCGTATAGGCCCACCAGCCGGCATCGCTTTCGTCCCAGTCGCCGCCGGCCGCCTTCAGCCGGTCGAGCGAACGGTATTGCGCGATGCTCTCGTTCATCACGCCGTCGCTGTCCTGCCAGTAGACCGTGATCTTGGAACCGTCCTTGGGTGCCGTCTCGATTGGTTTTCGCGCAGCCATTTCAATTCCTCCCGGCCGACGGCGTTAAAGTGCCAGAAGGCCATTAGCTGTGGGCGAAGATGTCCTCTTCATCCCAGCCCATCAGGTCGAGTTTCGCACGCGTCGGCAGGAAGCGGAAGCAGGCATCGGCCTCCCTGGTCCGGTTGTCGCGTGCCAGACGCGCGCTCAGTACGTCGCGCAGCCGGTGCAGGTAGAGCACGTCGGAGGCGGCATATTCGAGCTGCTCAGGCGACAGCGTCTCGGCTGCCCAGTCGGATGATTGCTGCGCCTTCGACAGGCCGACCCCGAGAAGCTCGAAGCAGATGTCCTTCAACCCGTGCCGGTCGGTGTAGGTGCGCGTCAGCCGCGACGCGATTTTGGTGCAGAACACCGGCTCCGGCATGACGCCGAAGGCGTTGTAGAGCACGGCGAGATCGAAGCGGCCGTAATGAAAAAGCTTGGTGATGCTGCGGTTCTTGAGCAGGCTGACGAGGTTCGGCGCCTTCTTCTGGCCGGGCGCAATCTGGATGACGTCGGCCGAGCCGTCACCCGGCGAGATCTGCACGACGCAGAGCCGGTCGCGATGCGGGTTCAGCCCTAGCGTCTCGGTGTCGATGGCGACCGCCCCGACATCGTAATGCAGCAGGCCGGGCAGATCGTTTTTGTGGAAACGTATGTCGCTCATCGTCTTCTCCGGTCGCGGCCCCGTGCAGCGATGCGCGACGGACCGTGCCCGTCCTTGCCGCGATCCGGCGAAAAATCAACAAAAACTTGAGTCTGGCGCAATTTCAGCGTGTCAGCGCCTCGAGAATGCGCGCCCAGGAGCGCTGGCCCTTGTGGAAGGAGCTCATCTCGTACTTCTCGTTCGGCGAGTGGATGCGGTCGTCGTCGAGGCCGAAACCGACCAGCAGCGATTCCATACCGAGATAGGTCTGGAAATCGCCGACCACCGGGATCGAGCCGCCGCCGCCGGTTATTACCGCCGGCTTCGGCCATTCGTCGGACAGCGCCTGCTTGGCCTTGGCCAGGAAGGGCGAGTCGTAGGAAAGCTGGATTGCCGGCGAGCCGCCATGCGGATGAAATTCGACCGAGCAGTCCGCTGGCACGCGCTGCCTGGCAAATGCCTGGAAGGCGGCGCGGATTTTTTCCGGATCCTGTTTGTGGACCAGGCGGAAGGAGACTTTTGCCGAGGATTGCGCGGCGATCACCGTCTTGAAGCCCTTGCCGGTATAGCCGCCGATAATGCCGTTGAACTCGGCCGTCGGTCGCGCCCAGGTGAGCTCGAGCACCGAGCGGCCCTTTTCGCCGGACGGAATCGACAGGCCAATCGGGCCGAGGAAGGTCTCGGCCGTCTCGCCGAGCGACAGCCACGACTGCAATATCTGCGACGGCGTTTCCTCGACGCCGTCATAAAAACCTGGAATGGTGACGTGACCATCGGCATCGTGGATGTCGGCCAGGATCTTTGCCAGGATGCGGATCGGATTGGCGGCCGCACCGCCATAGAGCCCGGAATGCAGGTCGCGGTCGGCGGCAGTCACCGTGATCTCCTCGCCGACCAGCCCGCGCAGCGAGACGCAGATCGACGGCGTATCGCGGTCCCACATGCCGGTGTCGCAGACGAGCGCGAAATCGGCCTTGAGCTCGTCCGCATTCGCCTCGAGAAACGGCTTCAGCGACGGCGATCCGGACTCCTCCTCGCCCTCGAACAGGATTGTGATTCGGCACGGCAATCCGCCATGCACCTGCTTCCACGCGCGGCAGGCCTCGACGAAGGTCATCAGCTGGCCCTTGTCGTCGGCCGCGCCGCGGCCGGTGATCACCTTGTGGCCGGGCTCGATCTCCTTAACCGCCGGCGCGAACGGGTCGCTTTCCCACAGCTCGATCGGATCGACCGGCTGGACGTCGTAATGGCCATAAAACAGCAGATGCGGCGCGCCCGCCGGCCCATCGTGATGCGCGACCACCATCGGATGCCCCGGCGTGTCGCGCAAGCTGGCGTCGAAGCCGATCAGCTTGAGCTCGGCGACCAGCCATTCGGCGGCCTTGCGGCAGTCGGCGGCGTAGTCCGGATCGGTGGAGATTGACTTGATGGCGAGCAGGCCGAACAGGCGTTCCAGGCTCTGGTCAAAGTTCTTGTCTAGGCGGTCGAGAACAGGGGAAACTGCGGACATCTGGCGGGCCTTTCGATTCTGGCGGCAAATCTAGAGTCCATGCGGCGAAACGGAAAGCCCGCGACCGTTGGGCCACAGCTTCCTGTCCAACGGCAAAAAAATGCCGCCGTGGTGGAGGGGAACCACGGCGGCCTTTACTCGAAACGATGCGGCAGCCCGGAGAGGGGGGATAGGCTGCCGCAAGTGTCCGGGATAGGCGGGGGACGGGCCTTGCTCCGGACTTCGGCGAAAACTGCCGATGCGTTTTATCTGTGTCTGCGAACGTGGCGATTCAAGGGCACAAAAATTACACTTTTGTAACATAGGCGTGAGCGAACAAAGCTGCGGCCAAGCGCCAGGGCCGGCCAAGCTCGCACGCCATTTGTCAGGGTGTTGCCGGAACCCTTGGCGCAAGCCGCCTTTGGCATGGACCGCGGCGCTGCGCCGCGCTATCCCTCGTGGCATGAAAAAAGGCGATCATCTCTTCCTTGTCGACGGCTCCGGCTACATCTTCCGTGCCTATCACGCGCTGCCGCCGCTGTCCCGCAAGTCCGACGGGCTGCCAACCAGTGCCGTGCTCGGCTTCTGCAACATGGTCTGGAAGCTGACGCAGGACGCCCGCAACACCGATGTCGGCATCGTGCCGACGCATTTCGCCGTGATTTTCGACTATTCGTCGAAGACCTTCCGCAACGACCTCTACCCCGAATACAAGGCCAACCGCTCGGCGCCGCCGGAAGATTTGATCCCGCAATTCGGCCTGATCCGCCAGGCGACCAGGGCATTCAACCTGCCATGCCTCGAGACGGAAGGCTACGAGGCCGACGATTTGATCGCCACCTATTGCCGGCTTGCCTGCGAAGCCGGCGCCGACACCACCATCATCTCCTCCGACAAGGACCTGATGCAGCTGGTCGGCCCAACGGTTGCCATGTACGACCCGATGAAGGACCGCCAGATCGGCGTTTCCGAGGTGATCGAGAAATGGGGCGTGCCGCCGGAGAAGATGATCGACCTGCAGGCGCTGACCGGCGATTCGGTCGACAATGTGCCGGGCGTGCCCGGCATCGGGCCGAAGACGGCGGCGCAATTGCTCGAACAGTTCGGCGACCTCGACACGCTGCTCGCCCGCGCCGGCGAGATCAAGCAGGACAAGCGGCGCGAATCGATCATCGCCAATGCCGACAAGGCGCGCATTTCGCGTGACCTGGTGAGGCTGAAGAACGACGTGCCGGTGACCGAAGGGCTTGACGAGTTCGTGTTGCATGCGCCGGACGGCCCCAGGCTGATCGGCTTTCTCAAGACCATGGAATTCTCGACGCTGACCCGCCGCGTGGCCGAAGCGACCGGAACCGACGCGGGCGATGTTCCAGCCACTCCCGTCACCATAGAGCGTGCCGATACCGCGCATGGCCCCGATATGGGTTTTGGCCTGCCCGCGGTCGCCGAGAGCGCGCCGCCGCCGGACGAAGCGGCACTCGAAGCCCCGACCGCAGCCAAGCAAGGCGACACCCCATCCCTGCTTTCGGCGCTTCGCCTGGAGGCTGCCACCGCCCGCAAGATCGACACCAGCGCCTACGCCTGCATCCGCGACGCCGCGACGCTGAAGGTCTGGATCGCCGAGGCGATGGAGAGAGGCATCGTCGCCTTCGACGTTAAGGCCTCCTCGCCCGATCCGATGCGGGCCGAACTGATCGGCCTTGCCATGGCCGTCGCGCCTGGCCATGCCGCTTATGTGCCGCTTGCCCATAAGAACGGCAATGGCGACCTGCTCGGCGGCGGCGCGGTCGAAAACCAGATCCCGGTCCGCGACGCGCTGGCGTTGCTCAAGCCGCTGCTCGAGGACAAGTCCGTCCTCAAGATCGTGCACGACATGAAATACCGCCTTGTCGTGATGAGCCGTCACGGCATCGAGGTCGGCCCTTATGACGACACCATGCTGATCTCCTACGTGCTCGAGGCCGGCACCCACGGTGGCCACGGCCTGGAGGCGCTGGCCGATAAATGGCTCGGCCACGCGACCATTCCGCTGAAGGAACTGGCCGGCTCGGGAAGAAGCTTCGTCGGCCTCGATCAGGCCGACCTCGACAAGGCGACGGCTTACGGCGCCGAGCACGCCGACGTCGCGCTCAGGCTCTGGCAGGTGCTGAAGCCACGGCTTGCCGCCAAGGGCCTGGTCTCGGTCTATGAACGGCTGGAACGGCCGCTGGTGCCGGTCTTGGCGCGGATGGAACAGCGCGGCATCTCCGTCGACCGGCAGATCCTGTCGCGGCTCTCCGGCGAACTGGCACAGGGTGCCGCACGGCTTGAGGACGAAATCTACCAGCTGGTCGGCGAACGCATCAACATCGGCTCGCCAAAACAGCTCGGCGACATCCTGTTCGGCAGGATGGGCCTGCCCGGCGGTTCCAAAACCAAGACCGGCCAGTGGTCGACCTCGGCGCAGCTTCTCGAAGACCTCGCCGCCGAAGGCCATGAATTGCCGCGCAAGATCGTCGACTGGCGCCAGCTGACCAAGCTGAAATCGACCTATACCGACGCGCTGCCCGGCTTCATCCATCCCGACACCAAGCGCGTCCACACCTCCTACGCGCTTGCCGCGACGACGACCGGGCGGCTTTCGTCCTCGGATCCCAATCTGCAGAACATTCCGGTGCGCACCGTCGAGGGTCGAAAGATCAGGACGGCTTTCATTGCCGACAAGGGCAACAAGCTGGTTTCCGCCGACTACAGCCAGATCGAGCTGCGCGTGCTCGCCCACGTCGCCGAAATCCCGCAGCTCAAGCAGGCCTTCGCCGACGGCGCCGACATCCACGCCATCACCGCGTCTGAAATGTTCAACGTGCCGGTCGAGGGCATGCCTTCGGAAGTGCGCCGCCGTGCCAAGGCGATCAATTTCGGCATCATCTACGGCATTTCCGCTTTTGGCCTCGCCAACCAGCTGTCGATCGCGCGCGAGGAAGCCGGCGACTACATCAAGAAATATTTCGAGCGTTTCCCCGGCATCCGCGACTATATCGATGCGACCAAGGCCTATGCCCGCGAGCACGGCTATGTCGAAACCATTTTCGGCCGCCGCATCCACTATCCGGAAATCAGATCGTCAAATCCTTCGGTCCGTGCCTTCAACGAGCGCGCCTCGATCAACGCCCGCCTGCAGGGCACCGCCGCCGACATCATCCGCCGCGCCATGATCCGCATGGACGATGCCCTGGAAAAAGCCAAGCTTTCCGCCCGCATGCTGCTGCAGGTGCATGACGAGCTGGTCTTCGAGACCGTCGAAGCCGAGGTCGAGGCGACGATCCCGGTCGTCTGCCACGTCATGGAGAACGCCGCCATGCCGGCGGTGTCGATGTCGGTGCCGCTGCACGTCGACGCCCGCGCCGCCGACAACTGGGAAGAGGCGCATTAGCGTGCGGACGTCCGCGGCCGACCAATTGTAATCTGTAGCGATCTTTCGCGCCCCCTCTGTCCTGCCGACATCAAAAGGTCGCCACCGCTATGTTGCGGCCTAACCGGCCTTCAAGCCGCTTCAGCCAAACACTTCGCACAAGTCCCACGAAACTCGATCACCGCCTTCTTGGCGGCGAAGCCGGTCGAGCGCACCCATTCGTCGAGCCGGTGGCCGACATCGTGGTCGGAGAACTCGGTCACCTGGCCGCAGCTGTCGCAGATGGCAAACGCCGTCATCGAATGGCTGTGGTCGTGCGGCTCGGCACAGGCGACGAAGGAATTGAGGCTTTCGAGCCTGTGCACGAAGCCGGACTTCACCAGCGTGTCGAGCGCCCGATAGACCTGCAGCGGCGCGCGAAAACCGCGCTCGCGCAATTGGTCGAGCAACGTATAGGCGCTGAGCGGCCCGCTGGCGGCCTCGAGTTTCT
This sequence comes from Mesorhizobium sp. M0048, assembly GCF_040323405.1. Taxonomy (NCBI): domain Bacteria; kingdom Pseudomonadati; phylum Pseudomonadota; class Alphaproteobacteria; order Hyphomicrobiales; family Phyllobacteriaceae; genus Mesorhizobium; species Mesorhizobium sp. M0048. The sequence goes on from NZ_JAMYUV010000009.1 coordinate 71,071, forward strand.
CGAGAACGCAAAGCTGGTTCTTCGTCAGTACATCCCTTGCCGCCATGATCCCGTTCCAAGCCGCTTCCGTGCCGATCGCTGCCATTAGGCATGCAATCCGGCCTCTTCCACTGAGATAGCGACGAACTGCCTTTTTTGCTACTGTTTGTATTCGCAGCCGATGGTCGGCTGGCCGGCGACGCCCATATTCAAAATACTGACATCCTCGGCCAGGCTGGCCGTGCTTGAAGATTCGATCGGGCTTGGGGAAGCAATCATGATCAAGGTGACGCGGCGGACGCTGCTTGCCGGCACGTCCGCGCTGGCCGCTGCCGGCCTGGTGCCGTTTCGGGCATTCGCAGCGGCGCGCACCTACCATGCGCTGCTTGTTGCCTGCACCGATTATCCGAACCTGCCGAAGAAGAACTGGCTGATCGGACCGAAGAACGATGCCGGCCTGGTGCGCGATTACCTCCTGAAGTACACGCCCGCGCCGGTGAAGTTTTCAGCCGAAAACGTCGCGCTGCTCGCCAAGGATGTCGAAGGCGCCAACGGACCGCCGACACATGCGGCGATCAAGGCAGCACTCGCCGACCTTGCCGCCAGGGTCCAGCGTGACGATTTCGTCTACCTGCATTTGTCCGGTCACGGCGCGCAGCAGCCGGCGGCGAACAAGGGCGACGAGACGGACGGCCTCGACGAGATTTTCTTGCCGTCCGACATCGACAAATGGGTCAACCGCGAAACGGGCGTGCCCAATGCGCTGGTCGACAACGAGATCGGCACCGCGCTCGACGCTATCCGCGACAAGGGCGCCTTTATCTGGGCCGTATTCGACTGCTGCCATTCCGGCACTGCGACGCGCGCCGCCGAGGTCGACGACGAGCTGGAACGCAAGGTCGAGTTCGCCGATCTGGTCGGCGGCGACGACGCTGCCAGGGCGGCTGCGGTGAAAGCCTATGACGAGATTGCGTCGGCCGCGCCGCGCGGCTTTGACGAGGACGGGCAGCGCAAGCCGGCCTTCAAGCTGACGCCGACCGGCGCCGAGCCGACCACCAAAGGCAAATTGGTCGCCTTCTACGCGGCGCAGACGGTGGAGACGACGCCCGAGATGCCGCTGCCCAAGGGCACGGCCGATGCGCCTCGATTCGGGCTGTTCACCTTCACCATCCTGTCGAAACTGGCCGAGAATCCCAACATCACCTACCGCCAGCTCGGCCAGGCCGTGCTGCAGCAATATTCGGCGGACGGCCGCACCCGGCCGACGCCGCTGTTCGAAGGGGAACTCGACGCCCGCGTCTTCGGCACCGACAAGACAGACGCGGTCATGCAATGGCCGATCGTCATCGAGAACGACAAAGCCACGATCGGCGCCGGACTGCTGCATCGCCTCACCCCAGGCAGCAGGCTCGCAATATTGCCCTCGGCGCTGTCGCCGCTGTCGAACGCGCTTGGCTATCTCCAGGTGCAGTCGGCGAAAAACCTGGAAAGCCGGGTCAAGCCGGTCGAGTTCGGCGGCAAGCCGGCGATCAAGCTGGCCGACATCCCCGCCAATGCCTATGCCCGGCTCGCCGAGCTCGCCGTCGACTACAAGCTCGTGATTGCGCGGCCGGCGGCGACCAAAGGCCTCGAGAAAGAGGCCGCGCTGGCGAACTCGGTTCTCGACGATCTGGCGGCCAGGGAGAACTCAGGGTTCCACATCGCGCTGGTCGAGCCGGGCAAGAGCGCAGATCTGCGTCTCGCCGTGCTGCGCGAGAACGCCATTGCCGGCGCCGCCGAAGATGCCACCGACGCGCCGGCGCTGTGGTTCCTGCCGGCTTCGGGCGACATGACGCTCAAGGAGGGCAGCAAGCCGCCGATGATCGTCATTCATCCGGACGACCGCGAAAAGTTGGTCGATGCAGCGGCCAAGAACCTGACGAAAATCTTCCGCGCCATCGGCCTGTCGAGGCTGGCCGCCGCTTCCGATTATCGGCCGGAAGAGGTCAGCGTCGAGTTCCGGATCAAGCGTTTTGATAGCGACACGCTGCAGCCGATCGAACCGTCGACGGTGCCGCGTGTTTCGCCCGACGATCAGGTCCACGTGCTGGCCAGGAACGGTTCGACCGATCTGGTCGACATCAACGTGCTCTATGTCGGCTCCGACTATTCCATCCAGCATTTTCTTGCCGAGCGCCTGACCGAAGGCGCCGTGCTCGAGGAAGGCCTGTTCAAATTCACCGACACCAGCTTCGGCATGGAGCGGATGATCGCCGTCTTGACCGAAGCACCGCCGCAGAGCGAGAAGCAGGATCTGAGTTTCCTGGCGCAAGAGGGCGTTGTCTCTGTAACGCGCGGACTTGGACAACCAAACTTCTCCGATATGCTGGCCGATATCGGCAGGGCGCCGGCGACGCGTTCGGCCATGCGGCTCACCGACGACAAGGGGTCGAAGGGCGCCGTGATGATCTTCCCGATGGAGACGGTGCCGCGCGCCTGAGGCGGGGTCAGGTGCCCGGCCGGGCCTCTTGCCTAATCGGCTGATAATGAACATTCTTCGACCGCTGCTGTCGGCGGCCGAACGGAACGGATGAGGGCGTTCGTGAACAGGATCGTATTTTCGTGGCGCGCAACAACCGCCGGTCTTGTCGCCGGGCTGCTGCTGGCCGCCAATGCTTCGGCGGACGAGGCTTGCGGCCTTTGCGCTAAGGAGGTCGTCATCAATTCCGAACTGGCGAGCTGCTTTCTCGACCAGTACGACCAGATCGCCAAAACCGGCAACGCCGCCGTCATCGTCGATCTCAGCAGCTGCACCTCACGCGGCGTGGTCGAACCATTGCCGTCGCCGGGCAAGGCGCAGGTGGCGCCTGACGTGCAGTTCATCGTTTCGCGGGCGCAGCTGGATTGCCTGAAGAAGAAGCTGGAGACGCCGGGCATCGTGCTCGACCCGTCCGCCACCATAGACCTGGACAGCTGCGGATGACGAAAGCGGGGGGCAACGCAACGCAGCAGGCAGTGACGGCGCCGGTGCCGCAAAAGAAGCCGGTGTCGCTGCCGGAAACCGTCGAAGGCCTGCCGTGGGTGAGCAATCACGAGGTCAAGAAGGAGGCGAACCCATTCACCGATCGCGACTGGCGCATGCTCGTCTATGCCTGGTCCGGATTGCTGGTGCGCCTGGCGATCATCTTCACCCTGATCTTTTCGGTCTACCAGTTCCTGGCGAACCAGGAGCAGAAGCGCGTCGAGCAAACGATGTCGCTGGTCGAGCTCTGGGAAAGCAAGGATTACCAGCAGGCGCAACGGGCCCTCAAGCAACGCCTGGCGGCGCTCAACGCCAAATACGGCAATCTGCTCAGTGCCAATCCGACGCCGACCGAGGAACAGGTGTTCAGACAACGCATCGGCATCGAAGCGATGAGCGCAACCGGCGGCGACATGCCGCTTGCCGAGTTCAGCGACAATTTCGACCGCATCGTCTATTTCCTCAACCGCCTTTCCTCCTGCGTCGAAGGCGGGCTGTGCTCGCGTGAGGTCGCCGACTCCTATTTCCGCGACTATGCCGCTTCCTTCTGGAGCTATTTTGCCGGCTATATCGACAAGGAGCGCAAGGCCGGTTCACCGACTTTCGCCCAGCCGATCGAGAACTATGTCCGCCAGGCGCCACCCTCGGCCCAGTCCAGATAATCCCGAAAAATGCGAAGCCGGCGACGGAAATGCTCCGCCGCCGGCTAGTTCTCCGCGATGATCGCGGCGGGAACTCTGCAGGCCTATTTGTACAGGCTGTTGATCCACTGGACGTTGATGGCGTTCAGACGCACGGCGGTGTTGGCATCCGGGCTCTCGGCCACGTTCACGCCGGTGATGACGCGCTGCTTTGAGCCATTGTCATAAGCGTAGACCGAGCTGCCGCTCGATCCCGGATAAGTGTCGCAGTCGTACTGGAAATACTCGGTGGCGATGTGTTCGGCGAGCACTTCGCAGGTCGCCTTCCACATCGTGCCCATCGGCTTGTCGCCGGGATAGCCGACGATGTTGGCGGTGAAGTCGCCGAGATCCACATAATCGGCATAGCCCAGCCAGCCGAGGTTGGTGCCGACATCCTGCTTCAAGGTGACGATGCCGAGATCCCATGGCACGACCGAGCCGTAAAAGCCCTGATAATTGTCGATGAAGCCCTGGACGATATAGGCGCTTTCATAGGTGAAGGCGCCGAACGGTGCGTCGTCGGCAGTCTTGCCGTTGAGAGCCGGCACGAACAGGATATCGTCCAGCCAGGCCTTGTCTTCGTGGCTGTAGAGGCAGTGCGCCGCGGTGAGCACCGTGCGCGGGCCGATCAGCGTCGCCGAGCAGCTGCCATAGCTGCCGCTCTTCGATTTGCCTTCGAGGTAGCCGATCGCGGTGAACGGGTAGGTTTTGGTATTCTTGATCTGCTCCCGGTCGTCCGTCCCGAACACCTGGCGGCCGGCCTCTTCGCCTCCGCTCAGCCCGGAATTCTGGGACTTCTGTCCCTCGGCGGGCGCGTTCATTTCCTTGATGACAAGGTCCTTCAGCGTCTCGTTCGGATCGATCTTGATGTCCTTGCCATCGGCGGAGCGGCCGACGATGCCATAGGATTTGACGGCCGTTGCTTCGTCGGTGAGCGGCGCGGCGCGGTTGGCCTCGTCCTCGGTCAGTTTCGGCGGGGCGATCGGTTTCGCCCGGCCAGGCTTGTAATCGCCCGATGTCACGTCACGCATGCTTTCGCCGTTGCCGGCGTTGGCGGAACCTGGCTCGGCAGCCAAGGCAGGAACCGCCCACATTGCGGTGGAAAGCAACGCGGACGCAATAATGCACTGTGTCAGTTTTGTCATGGTGAGACTCTCCCAAAAGTCAGCAAGGACTGGATCAAGATATAGAAATATTGTCGAGATCGTGGTGGCGCCGAAAAATGAATTTGGTTGCCGGCGCCTTTACCGGGCCATTATTCAGTGCAGCCAGTTTAGGTCCCCGCCAAAAATGCCCGCAACGGTATACTGCCTAAAATAATCCAACATTGGCAACGACAAATTGCTTCCACATAGCCCGTGGGGGATTATAGATTTGGGCGGGTTTGGCTCGACACCACGATTTAGCAAAAGTGGTACTCGGTTTTTTGACGGATCACGCTCCACATCGGCGCATGATCGGCTCACCGGCCGGTTCCCCTTTCAGTGGATCACGCGTCGAGGCTGATCTGTCGGAACATCGTCTCAGGGGGTTCGAGGTGAAGATCATCCATAGGTTCAGACCGATTGCTGCAGCCTCGCTGCTTGCCATCGCGGCGGCCTTGCCGGTCGTCAATTCCGTTCATGCCACGGACGCGGCCGCCCGGCCGGAGGCGGCGATCTCGCCGATGAAACGCGTGGCCGAGGCCAGGGCAAAAGCCAAGGCGGAGAACCCCGACGGCACCGATCGCGTCTACGGCGGCAAAGAGGCCGAGAAGGGCGCCTATCCGTTCCAGGTGGCGTTGCTGACCACCGGCAAACTGGACGAAAGTCCGGCCTCGCAGGCGAATGCGCAGTTCTGCGGCGGCAGCCTGATCGCGCCGCAATGGGTGCTGACGGCGGCGCACTGCCTCAACGACGACGGCGAGCCGATTTCGCCTGATGTGGTCACCGTGCTCACCGGCGCCACCGATCTCAGCGAGGGCAAGCGCTACAAGGCGGTAGAGATCATCGTCAACGAGGGCTACAGCGAGCAGACGCTGGACAACGATCTCGGCCTGATCCGGCTGGCCGAGCCGGCCGATGCCCCGACCATCAAGATTGCCCGTGAGCCGACCCCCGACGCCGGCAAGACCACGGTCACCGGCGGGGCAAGATGCAGGACGGAACATTTCCCACCGCGCTGATGGTTGCCGACTTGGACCTCCAGCCGAACGCAACCTGCAACAACGGCATCAGGGCGATTTATGCGCGTGATTTGAAGGCTGCGCTCGGCGAGCTCGCCCGCCGCATGCGTTACTCGGAAAGGGGCATCGAGGCGGCCGCCAATGCAATTGCTGCTGATATGGCCGATCCGCTGACCGGCAACATGATCTGCGCCGGCACCGTCAGCGGCGAGCGCGACGCCTGCAATGGCGACAGCGGCGGACCGCTGTTCATGACCGGCGCCGATGGTCCGGTGCAGGTTGGCGTCGTCAGCTGGGGCGAAGGTCCGGCCGACGGCAGCACCGCCTGCGGCCACAAGAACGCCTACGGCATCTACACGCGGCTGGCGAATTACACCGGCTGGATCGAGGAGAAGATGAAGACGGCAGCGCCTGCAGCGCCCAAAGCCCTCGGCACGGCGCAGAAGCCCGCCACGCCCTGACCGGTGTCATTTGCTGAATGACGGCGGGAGCAATCCCGCCGTTTCTGCCCGGAACCTTAGGTTGGGACTAGAACCAGCGATCGCGGCGCCGGTCTGTGGCGGCCAAGGCGAGGCCCAGTAGCGCCCCTACGGCCGCTCCGAGTATGAATGCGGACGATACCGTGCCGGGATTCTCCTGGACGACCCCGGAAACCGTCTGCGCCCTGTTGCGCAGGGCTTGTGCCGTCCGCGAGGCGCGCTCGGCAGCGCTGTCATACCAGTCGCCGGCGTCTTCGATCGCCTCTTCCGCGCGTTCGGCCAAGGTCCGATTGATCTTGCTTATCTCGCGCTTCAGCTGCGCGACCTGCTTTTCCAGGGCTTCCTGAGCTTCACGTTGAGTCATCTTCGGTGTTGCGGATTCGTTCGGTTCGTCGGCCATGGTAATCTCCTTTGCTCAGGTTCGGCTCAACGGCCGGCCCGCTATCTAGGTTCCTCCGCAAAACGCATCTGTCCGGTGTTTGTTCGATGAGAGACCGGGTTTTGTCCGGCAGTGTGCGAAATCGGCCTGAACATAGGATCGTTCCGGCGCTCCCCGCGTTGGTGAAAACGCCACAAGGGAGGAACCGTCATGGACAACGATCGGCATGAAAAGATTCGGCAGCGAGCCTATGAAATCTGGATGCGCGAGGGCCGCCCGGATGGCGCGCATGAGCGTCATTGGCAGCAGGCGAAGCAAGAGCTTGGCTACGATGAGACGACGACCGGCCAGGCTGATGATGACGCGGCCGAGCACGGTCCCACTGGAACGATCGCCAGTTCCGACGTTCTGACGGTCGAGGCACTGGCGATGCGCACCGGGATAACCGGTGATCAGGCGCAAGAGCTGATCGACAGGCTTGGCAACGACAGGGCGACGCTCGAGCAAGCCGCGCGGAACATCAAGGCAGCCGAAAATTAGAGCCTGTTTGAGGAGAAATCCCCAACGTGCCTCTGGCGTGATTCATCGCACGCTCTTAGCGGCGCTCGACACCCTTTGCCGCCAGCATGTCGTCAACGGCTGCCGACATCAGAAATTCCGACAGCCGCTCGGCAGCTTCTGCGTTCGTTGAACCGGCACTGATGCCAATGGCGAAGTCGACGTAACTTTGGAGTTCTGCCGGAAACCGACCGACAAGCACGACCTCGGGAGCGGCCGCGAAAATCGAAGTCACGGGAACGACCCCCAACTCGGCTTCCCCACGGCCCACGGCTTGCGCTGTCTGTCCTCCTGGTATGGCTACCAGCTTGGGCTTCACCTCATCCGCTATCCCCAAACGTTCCAGCAAACCGGAGAAGTAGCCACCGCTGGTTCCTTCACTGGCGTAGGCGATCGATCTGGCGCTCTTCAACGCCTGTTCGAATGCTTCCACGGACCCGATATCGAGCGGTCGACTGCCTGCCTTGGCTGCCACCCCCATTGCTATCCGGCCAAACGCCACCTGGCTCCCCGCCTTGACCTTTCCCGAGGCAGTCAGATCCTGAACCAGGTCCGGATTGGTGATGACGAGGTCAAAAGCTTCCCCAGCTTCAATCTGCTTCTTTACTGTCGGATTGAGCTCCCACCTGACCGCAACCGTGAATCCTGTGGCCGTTTCGAACTGGGGTATGAGGGATAGGATGGCGGGGCGGACCGCAATAGCGCCAAAAAGCCGGGTTTCCTGATTCATCGCCTAACCCCGAATCGGGCGAAACGACCTTCTTGCAATACCCATCCAGCTGCCCGGCCATTCCATGCTCAGCGTCCCGGAAGCCGTCGCCCTTCGGCCACCGGATACCGTCGTCGCCTACTTCCTCGGCGGCCCCTTGCGCTCGGCCGATGCCGCCCAGAGGTTGATGTCGGACTCGCGGGCAAAGGTGTCGATCTCGGCGAGCTCGGCATCGCTGAAGTCGAGCGCCTTCAGCGCCCCGACGCAATCCTCGACCTGTTCCGGCCGGCTGGCGCCGATCAGCGCCGATGTGACCCTGCCCCTGCGCAGCACCCAGGCCAGCGCCATCTGCGCCAGCGTCTGGCCGCGGCGGCGGGCGATGACGTTCAGCGCCTCGATATTGGCGATCGATTTGTCGTTGATGAATGCCGGGCGCAGCGACTTGCCCTGGCTGGCGCGGCTGCCATCGGGGATGCCGCCGAGATATTTGTCGGTCAGCATGCCTTGCGCCAGCGGCGAGAACACGATCGAGCCGACGCCAAGCCCCTCCAGCGTATCGAGCAGGCCATCATCCTCGACCCAGCGGTTGAGCATCGAATAGCTCGGCTGATGGATCACGCAAGGCGTGCCGAGCTGCTTCAAAATGTCGGCGGCCTCGCGGGTGCGCTGCGAATTATAGGAGGAAATGCCGGCATAGAGCGCTTTGCCCGAGCGCACCGCGTGATCGAGTGCGCCCATCGTCTCTTCCAGCGGCGTGTCGGGGTCGAAGCGGTGCGAATAGAAGATGTCGACATAGTCGAGTCCCATCCGCTTCAGGCTCTGATCGAGGCTGGCCAGCACATACTTGCGGCCGCCCCATTCGCCATAAGGTCCTGCCCACATTTCGTAGCCGGCCTTGGTCGAGATGATCAGCTCGTCGCGATAACCGGCAAAGTCCGTCCGCAGGATCTCGCCGAACGCCCGCTCCGCCGAGCCGGGCGGCGGGCCGTAATTGTTGGCGAGATCGAAATGCGTGATGCCCAGATCGAAGGCCCTGCGCGTGATCGCCTGCTTGGTTCTATGCGGCGTGTCGTCGCCGAAATTGTGCCACAGCCCAAGCGAGATCGCCGGCAGCTTCAGGCCGGACCGCCCGCAGCGATTGTAGACCATCTTTTCGTAGCGGTTTTCGGCGGGAACATAGGGCATGGGAAATCCTCATATCGAAACGAGCCGACAGCTGCCGCCGCGATGACGGGCAAGTCGAGGCCGGCCCACCCTTAGCCTCTCCCCGCGCAAACGGGGAGAGGCTTTTTGCGGTGCTTGGGAGGTGCGCCGCCTACTTGGTTTTCTTCTTCGCCAGCAGCTCCTTCGCCGCCTTGACGCCGAGTGCCGCGGGCCGCTCGCAGCTGGTCTGCATGGCGACGAACTTTCCGGTTTCGCCCGAACGCAACAGGCCGGTCATGACGTCGACGGCATGCAGCGCCAGTTCCATCGAGCAGCGGTGCGGCCGGCCTTCTCTGATCGCGATCGCCATGTCGGCCAAACCGGCGGTGCGGTAGTTGGCCATCATGCCTTGCGAATGCATCTCGTTGGGCACGCCGAACGGATGCGGCCATTTCGGCAGCTTCTTCACCGGCTTGGCGGCTTCGGTGTAGCGCACCTCGCCGCCGAAGAAGTTCGGATCCGGCACGAACACCGTGCCCGCCTCGCCATAGAGCTCCATCGGAGCGTGGCCGTGGCTCCAGACATCCCAGCTGGTGTTGAGCGTCACAACGGCGCCGTTCTCGAATTCCAGCACGCCATGGATCGTCGTTGGCGTGGAGACCGGTATCTTTTCGCCGGCGCGCGGCTTCGAGCTGATGATGCGTTCCGTCATCGGGATCGAAGCGAAGGCAGCGACCCGCTTCACCGGCCCGATCAGCTGGATCAGGTTGGTGATGTAATAGGGTCCGATATCGAGCACCGGCCCGGCGCCCGGCTGGAAGAAGAAGTCCGGATTGGGGTGCCAATGCTCCATGCCATGGCTCATCACATGACAGGTGCCGCTGGTGACCTTGCCGAGCCTGCCGGTGTCGATCAGGTCGCGGACAAGCTGGTGCGCGCCGCCAAGGAAGGTGTCGGGGGCAGAGCCGATGCGCAGCCCCTTGTTTTCCGCCCGTTTCTTCAGGTCGAGCCCTTCCTTGACCGACAGCACGAAGGGCTTCTCCGAATAGACGTGCTTGCCGGCGTCGAGGATCTGCTTCGACACCTCGTAATGCACCGCCGGAATGGTCAGGTTGACGATGATGTCGATATCGTCGGCCTTGAGCAGCCCCTCAACGGTCTCGGCGCGCAGCTTGAACTCCTTTGCCCGCGCTTTCGCCGCTTCCATGTTGATGTCGGCGCAGGCGCGCATCTCGATGCCGCGAAACAGCGGCGCCAGCGAGAAATACGCCTTCGAGATGTTGCCGCAGCCAATCACGCCGATGCCAAGTTTTGTTGCCATGCTGATGTGCTCCTAATAGGTCTTGGCGGCTGCGATGGAGCGGCGGGCGAAGCGCTCGATGTCGTTGGGATTGTCTTGTTCCATGACGTAGTATTTCGCAGCGCTTTTGGCGCGCAGCGCCTTGATCAGGCCGGGCCAGTCGATGGTGCCGTGGCCGACGTCGGACCAGCCGTCCTCGTCGAGGCCCTCGCCCGGCTTGGCCAAGTCCTTGACGTGGACGGCTACGATGCGCTTGCCGTGCTTCTCGATCCAGGGCAGCGGATCGACGCCGCCCCGCACCACCCAGGCGACATCCATCTCCCAGCCGATGTCGGGCGCGGAGGACAGGATATGGTCCTGCGGCACCGAGCCGTCGGCGAGCGCCTTGAATTCGAAATCATGATTGTGCCAGGCAAAACCATAGCCGGCTTTCCTGGCCGTCTCGCCGACCTTGGCCAGGCGTTCGCCGAAGCCGCGCCAGCCGGCCGCGTCGGCCGGCCTGAACTCGGCGTTCAGGAAGGGGCAGATGAGCAGCGTGATGCCGAGCGCATCGGCCGTCCTGCGCACGCCGTCGAAATCCTTCTCGAGCGCGTCGATCGAGAAATGCCCGGTCGGCATGGCAAGGCCGTTCTTGTCGAGCTCGGCACGGAACGCCTTGGGATCGTCATAGACGCCACCGAACCCTTCGACTTGGCTGTAACCAAGCTCGCCCAGCATTTTGAGCACGCCCTCCCAGGGCTGGAAATTACGCGCGCTGTAAAGTTGGAATGACCAGTTCATCGTCTCTGTCCGTTTCTTGGGGATGGTTAGTCTTGGGGGGAAATGGAAAAGTCTTGGGAGGCTAAAATCAGGCTCTAGAGGCGGTTACCTGTGGCGGCGTCGAACAGCGAGGCCCGCATCGGGTCGAAACCGATGCCGACCGCCTCCGCGTTGTTTGGCGTACGCTCGGCTGTCACCCGTACCGTGAAATTCTGGCCGGCGAGCTTCAGCCAGACCAGCGTGTCGGAACCCATGGGCTCGACGACCTCGACATTTGCCGTGGCTGCGAACGGCCATCCCGTGCCGCTGTTGAACGCCACGTGCTCGGGGCGGATGCCGAACACGGCCGGCCCTGGCACCGGGTCCTTCTCGAAAGCATAGGTGGCCAGCGGTATCCGCACATCCTCGGCGACGAAGTGCCAGTCGCCTGCCGCTTGGTCAAGTCTGCCGTCGAGGAAGTTCATTGCCGGCGAGCCGAGGAAGCCGGCGACAAACCGGTTGACCGGCCGGTTATAGATGGTCTGCGGCGCATCGAGCTGCTGGATGACCCCGCCCTTCATCACCGCGATACGGTCGGCCAGCGTCATCGCCTCGATCTGGTCGTGGGTGACGTAGATCATGGTGTTCTCAAGCTTGCGATGCAGCAGCTTGATTTCGACGCGCAATTCTGCGCGCAGCTTGGCGTCGAGGTTGGAGAGCGGTTCGTCGAACAGAAAGACATCGACGTCACGCACAAGTGCGCGCCCGATCGCCACACGCTGGCGCTGGCCGCCGGACAGGGCCGCCGGCTTGCGATGCAAAAGCGGTTCGATCTGCAGGATCTCGGCGGCCCGGGCGATGCGCTTGGCGATCTCGTCCTTGGCGAGACCGGCAACGCGCAGCCCAAACGACAGGTTCTTCTCCACCGTCATCTGCGGATAAAGCGCGTAGGACTGGAACACCATGCCGATGCCGCGATCCTTGGGCTCTTCCCAGGTGACGTTCTTGCCCTTGATGAAGATGCGGCCTTCGGAAACGTCGAGCAGCCCGGCAATGCAGTTGAGCAAGGTCGACTTGCCGCAGCCGGACGGGCCGAGCAGCACGATGAACTCGCCTTCGGCGACATCGAGGTTGAGCGTCTGCAGCACTGATATCGCGCCGAAATTCAGCGACAGGTTCTGGATCGAGACGCTGGTGCCGTTTGCCCCGTTGCTGCCGTTTGCCGCAACGCTGCCGTTTGCGTTCATCGCCATCATCCTTTCACCGCGCCGGCGGCGATGCCGCGCACAAACAATTTTCCGGACAGGAAATAGACGATCAGCGGCACCAGGCCGGTCAGGATGGTGGCTGCCATGTTGACGTTGTATTCCTTCACGCCTTGCACCGAGTTGACGATGTTGTTGAGCTGCACCGTCATCGGATAGGTGTCGGGGCGGGTGTAGACGACGCCGAACAGGAAGTCGTTCCAGATGCCGGTCACCTGCAGGATGATGGCGACGACGAAGATCGGCAGCGACATCGGCAGCATGATGCGGAAATAAATGCCCCAGAAGCCGGCGCCGTCGACACGCGCTGCCCGGAACAGCTCCTCCGGCATGGAGGTAAAGTAGTTGCGGAACAACAGCGTGAGGATCGGCATGCCGAAGATGGAATGGACGATCACCAGGCCGCTGAGGCTGCCGTAGAGGCCGACTTCGCGCAGGATGATGACGATCGGATAGATCATCACCTGATAAGGGATGAAGGCGCCGACGATCAGGATGATGAAGAAAGTGTCGGCGCCTTTGAAGCGCCAGTTGGCAAGCGCATAACCGTTCACCGAGGCGAGCGCGATCGACAGGATCACCGACGGGATGGTGATGCGCACCGAATTCCAGAAGCCACGCGACAGCCCGTCGCAGTTGAGCCCGGTGCAGGCGCTCGACCAGGCCTTGACCCAGGGCTCGAAGGTGATCTCCATTGGCGGCGAGAAGATGTTGCCGAGGCGTATCTCGGGCATGCCTTTGAGCGATGTCACCACCATCACGTAGAGCGGCAAAAGATAGTAGAGCGCCACCACGATCAGCGTGCCGTAGAGGAAGATGTTACGGCGCGAGAATGTGTGGCGCGGCTTCGGCCCGCTCGGCCCGTAGGCTTCGAGCCCGCCGGCGCCGGCAATGGCGGGCAATGAAACGGTATGGTCAGACACGCTTCTTGCCTCCGAACTCGAGATAGGCCCACGGCACGATGACGATGATCACCGACAGCAGCATCATCGTCGAGGCGGCGAACCCTTGGCCGAGGTTCTGGGCGAAGAACATGTAATCATAGACATATTTGGCCGGGACTTCGGAGGCGATGCCGGGCCCGCCGCTGGTCTGGGCGACGACAAGGTCGTAGACGCGAACGATGTTGGAGGCGACGATGACCAGCGTGGTGATGAAGACCGGCCGCATCATCGGTATGATGATGAACAGATAGGTCTTCCAGGTCGGTATCCCGTCGACCCGCGCGGCCTTCCAGATATCCTCGTCGATGCCGCGCAGGCCGGCCAGCATCAGGCACATGATGAGCCCGGTGCCTTGCCAGAGAGCGGCGATCAATATGCCGTAGATGACGATGCTGGAATCATAGAGCGGATTGAAGCTGAAGCTCGTCCAGCCGAGGCTGCGCACCACTGCCTGGACACCGAATTCGGGGTTGAGCAGCCACTGCCAGACCAGACCGGTGACGATGAAGGACAGGGCGAAGGGATAGAGGAAAATGGTCCGGAACGTGTCCTCGAACCGGATCTTCTGGTCGAGCAAGGCAGCAAGCAGGAAGCCGATGACAAGCGAGAACACCAGCGACAGCACGCCGTAGATCAGCAGGTTCTCGATCGAGATCAGCCAGCGCGGCGTCGCCCACAGCCGATAGTACTGGTCGAGACCGACGAAGTGCAGCCGCGGCAGCAGCTTGGAATTTGTGAAGGAATACAACACCGTCCAGAGGGTGCCGCCGACAAAAATCACCAGCGCGGTGAAAATCATCGGGATCGAAGCGACTTTCGCATTGAGGTTGCGAAAGAGTTGGCTCGGGCGTTCGCTCTTGCTCATCTGCACAGCCGCGCTGGATCGGGGAAGGGCCGGAGGGTCAAGAGGCCTTGACCCAAGCTCCCGACCCTGCGTTCGCAGGGGCGGGAGTGAGGCGGTTGGTCGATCGCTCAATCGGCCGAACCGACGATGGCGGCGAAGCGCTTCTGCGCATCTTCCACGGTCATGTCCTGCTTGGCGAAGAACTCGGAGAACAGATCCTCCTTCTGCTTCTGCGTATCCTGCGAAAGCAGCTGGTCGGTCCAGGGCATGACATTGCCCTTGGCGAGAATTTCGAGCCCCTTCTTCATGCAGTCGTTCGCCGCCTTGAGGTCGACGTCGCCGCGCACCGGCAGCGAACCTTTCTTGAGATTGAAGGCGACCTGCGTCTTGGGATCGAGCAGCGTGTGGGCCAGCACTTCCTGTGCCTTCGATTTTTCGGGATCCTTCAGCAGCGGAAAGTAGAAAGCGTCGCCGCCGGTGGCGATGACCTCGTTGAGACCGAGGCCCGGAAGGCAAGTATAGTCCTTGCCGGCGGTCTGGCCGGCAACCTGGAACTCGCCCTGCGCCCAGTCACCCATGATCTGGCCGCCCGCCTTGCCGGTGATGACCAGATTGGTGGCCTGGTTCCAGTCCTGCACATTGGTGTTCTTCGCCATCTTGCGGGCGTCGTCCGCGGCCTTGAAGACCTTGGCGACTTCGGGCCCGGCGGCGAATTCGGCGTCCTTGTCCTTGTAGACCTTGAGGAAGGCGTCGGTGCCGCCGACCGCCGCAAGCAGCACGTCGAAAGCGCCGGAGGCCTGCCAGGGCTGGCCGCCGACCGCGAGCGGCTGGATGCCTGCCTTTTCCAGCGCGGGCGCCGCAGCGACGTATTCATTCCAGTTCTTCGGCACGGGCACGCCGGCCTTTTTGAAGGCGGCGTTCGACAGCCACAGCCATTGCCAGGAGTGGATATTGACCGGCACGCAATAGATCTTGCCGTCGAGGGTACAGCCGTCGAGCAGGCTCTTCGGCTGCACGATTTCCGTCCACTTTTCCTTGGTGGCGAGATCGGTGAGGTCGCGCATCAGCCCGGCCTGCACCAATTCTTCCGCCTGCCGGCCGTGATTGAACTGGGTCGCGCCCATCGGGTCGCCGCCGGTGATGCGGCTGATCATGATCGGCCGCGCCGTGCCGCCGGAACCGGCGATGGCGCCGTCCACCCAGTGATTGCCGGTTGCGTCGAAAGCCTTGGCGAGTTCTGCGACCGCTGCCGCCTCGCCGCCGGAGGTCCACCAATGGGTGACTTCCAGATCCGTCGCGGCCGCCGGGCCGGCGAATTGCAGCGCGACCGTCGCAGCCAGCGCAGCAGTCATGAGTTGGTATCGCATTTCGTTCCTCCCAGAATCTGAAACGTTACAGATTTTCGATACGGCAATTGCTTGAGGCGCGCAACCCCTCAGGCGAAGGTGGCATCAAGTTTTTTCGAAGCGCGAATAAAATCGCGCGGCTCGCTGGCCTACCGCATCGCAACCAGAGAGGTTGCACTGCAAAATAGAATGCTGCGGCGCCGAAAAATCGGAAAATCCCGTTCCAATCGCTGTTTTGCGCCGATTGCAGCGCCGCTCGTTCTGCATCTGTCACCAGTGGTGTGGCAATGGTCGTGACAATCTGTAACGTTTCAGTATATAGCGGTCTCATTCGGTGAAGGCCGCGGCGTGCCCGCGGCCGGCCGATTGCCGGGCTGTCCGGCAACTGCTATGCGCCTGACGGGGCGGGACGAATGAACAGGCATCAAAAAGAGAAGGCCGACGACGCGTCGGGCCAGGGCCGGCCGACGCTGAAGACGCTCGCCTTCATGACCGGGCTGGGCGTCACCACCGTGTCGCGTGCGTTGAAGGACGCCCCCGAGATCGGCGCCGAGACCCGGCGGCGCGTCCAGCTTGTCGCCAAGCAGATCGGCTATCGCCCCAACCGTGCCGGCGTCCGCCTGCGCACCGGCAAGACCAATGTCATCAGCCTGGTGCTCAACACCGAGCACGAGATCATGAGTTTTGTCTCCGACATCATCTACGGCGTTTCGGAAGTCATCGCCGACACGCCCTATCACTTGATCGTGACACCCTATTCGCGCTCCCAGGATCCGCTCGACCCGATCCGTTACCTCGTGGAAACCGGTTCAGCCGACGGCGTCATCATTTCGCGCACGCAGCCGAACGATCCGAGAGCCCGCTATATGCTGGAGCGCGGCATCCCCTTTGCCACGCATGGCCGCACAGACATGGGGCTGATCCATCCCTATCACGATTTCGACAATTACGCTTTCGCAGCCGAGGCGGTGCGCCATCTGGCCGGCCTCGGCCGCCGCCGGATGGCTCTGTTGGCGCCGCCGGTCGAGCTGACCTATCACGGCCACACGCTCGCCGGCTTTGCCGATGCGCTGAGCGAGGTCGGCGCCAGCGAGATCCCGTTCAACACCGTTTCGATCGATCATTCGATCGAGCAGATCAGAATGCGGACGGCGCAGTTGATGCGCCGCGATGTCAGGCCGGACGGTTTCATCAGCAGCGCCGCCGCCGCGACGCTCGCCATCGTCGCCGGCATCGAAGACGCCGGCCTCAAGCTTGGCCGCGATGTCGATGTGGTGTCCAAACAATCGTCGGAGCTTCTGCACCTGTTTCGCAGCGAATTGCTGGTCGTCAACGAGAACTTCCGGCTGGCCGGCGCCGAACTCGCCCGCTCGGTGCTGGGCTGGATCGGAGGCGCCGCACCTGGCACCCTGCAGAGCCTGAGCGAGCCAGGCGAAGTCCAGGCCTATCGCCGCCCCGACTAGGGCGGGATATGTTCAAATTGAAATGGGCTCCATCTATTTGCCTTAGCCGCATTTCTGCGACGCCAAGTGATTCCACTTGGCTGGAAAATGTGCGCTGCCGACGGCAACCTTGGGACCGAATGCTGTCCGTCCGATATGGGGACGAGATCACCAAAGAGCGGCCGTAGGAGCACGCGGCAGTCACGTTTCGGGACTAAGGGGCTCATCACTCTTAATACCACGATGCAACAGCAGCTTGGACCGGCCATATTTGTTACGAATAGTGTCGATGTCGGATTGATCGCCCCGGCCTCGTCGTTCCAGAAAATGAAGGAGCAACGATATGTCTGAAAAGGAAGTCTTGTCTGTCATCCGGGGCCAGGAAGACGCAACTGCCAAGGGGGACGCCCGCGCCAACGTCGATGCCATGGACCCGGATGTCGTGGTTTTCGATCTGCCGCCGCCGCTCGCCTATAGAGGCGAACAGGCACGCGACATCGAAGGGATAAATGCTTGGTTTGCAACTTGGCGCAACGGCGTCACCGTTCACATGGCTGACCCGCAGCTCATGATCGACGGCGATCTTGCAGTGGCCTTCGGGCTGTCGCGCATGACTGGCATTAAGACGGATGGCACAGAGGTCGACTCCTGGAGCCGGCGAACCATCGTGCTAAGGCGCATCGGCGGTTCTTGGAAAATCATCCACGAACATGCCAGCTTCCCTATGGCAATGGACGGAAGTGGGCGCGCTGTGACGGATCTCTTGCCGTAGTTCCGGAACGCCTAACGTCCTCAACAGGGATGTCGGCTTCACGTGGCAAGGGTTCGTAGGCGAACGGTCGAATTGGCGGCCCGTTGCTGACAGTCAATCTTCGGGCCGAAAGCGGATTGGCAGCTCCGGGCCGCAGATCTTTAATTGCGGACATTTAGGTCGGCGTGGGCATCGTCGTGACCTGGCCCGAAGCGGTCACGGGTCCGGTTGAGAGGCAACTGCCGCGAACAAGCGGTAGGGATAGATGGGACTCGCTCGTCAGTGGCGCTGCGCAGGAGAGCCAAGGCGTCGCGCGAGTCATACTCTCAAGAAGCGTGATCTGTGGTATAGAGGCCGGTGAGGGCACGCCGGAGGCGCCGGTCCTACCTGCCTCTGACCTGCGCCTGGCGTGTCGCGAATCTGAACTGAGGCTCAACATGGAGCGGAAGCTCGCTGCCATCCTTGCCATTGATGTTGTCGGTTACTCGGCGCTCATGGAGGTGGATGAAGCGGGCACCTTCGACCGGCTGAAACGGGGCCGCAAAGAGTTGTTCGAGCCGGAAATCGCGACGCGACACGGGCGAATCTTCAAGCTTATGGGAGACGGCCTGCTGGCGGAGTTCGGTAGCGTGGTGGATGCGGTCGAATGCGCGGTCACGCTTCAGCGCGGCATGACGGAACGTAACGCGAGCGTCGCCGAAGACCAGCGCTTCGAAGTCCGGATCGGAATCAACCTTGGGGAAGTGATCGTCGAAGGGGACGATCGCTATGGCGAGGGCGTGAATGTAGCGTCGCGCCTCCAACAACTCGCCGAGCCCGGTGGCATCTGCGTTTCGGAGAAGGTGTCCAAGGAGGTCAGGCAGAAGCTGGCGTTTGCGTTCGAGCCTATGGGCGAGCAGCGGGTGAAGAACATAGCCGAGCCGATATACTGCTATCGCGTCAACCTGCAGCTTCCGAGAGCCGCTCAGGTCGGGCGACTGGCATCGCTGGAATTGCCCGACAAGCCCTCGATCGCGGTCTTGCCTTTCACCAACATGAGCAACGATCCGGAGCAGGAAACCTTTGTCGACGGCTTGACCGAAGACCTGATCACCGACCTATCTCGCTGCGCCGGCCTCTTCGTCATCGCACGCAACTCGACCTTTGCTTACAAAGGGCGGTCGGTCGATGTGCGTTTGGCCGCGCGTGATCTTGGGGTGCGCTATGTGGTTGAAGGCAGCGCCCGGCGCGCCGCGGGGCGCGTGCGCATCAATGCGCAGCTGATCGACGCGATCGGCGGCGATCATATCTGGGCCGAGCGCTACGACAGCAGCCTCGAGGATATCTTTGCAGTGCAGGACGAGGTCACGGCCAAGATCGTCGAAGCCCTGGTCGGCCGATTGGCCGGACAGCCGGCGCGCAAACGGCCGACGAGTCTCGAAGCCTATGACCTCTGTGTACAAGCCCGCGGCGTCAGTTTTCAGACCGGGTTAGGCGCGCAGGAAGCGCGCATGCTGCTGGAGAAGGCGATCAGACTCGATCCCGACTATGCCGAAGCGCATAGCTTGCTGGCCCTCAATCTTTGGCTCGGCTGGCTGTTCTGGAACGAGCCGAAGGAAACCAACCAACCTCGCTCGCTCGCGGAAGCGCAGCAGGCAGTGGCGCTCGACCCTAACGATGCCGGGAACCGGTGGGTGCTGGGCATCATACTTGGTCACGAACGGCGTTTCGCGGAATCGGATGCAGAGTTCGAGGCGACTTTCAAGCTCGATCCCAATCATGCCGATGCCTGGGCGATGCGCTCGGATCTCATCACCTTGAGGGGCGATGCGGTCAAGGGCGTCGAATTCGTGAAGCGGGCGTTGCGGCTCAATCCGCGCCCTCCGGGGTGGTACCATTGGATGGCGGGCCAAGCCTATTATGCGCTCGGCGACTATCAATCCGCGGTCGAGGCTTTACGCAAGCCGGAAACCTACCGCACCACGTCGCGGCGCATGCTTGCGGCAGCCCTCGCGCAGCTCGGACGCCTGGATGAAGCCCGTCAGGAGGCGGAGTTCTTCATGATGAGCAATCCCCATTTCAGCATCAGGCACTGGGCGACATCGCAGCCATTCGACGACGAGGAAGTGCTCCAGCGCTTCGTCGAAGGCTACCGCAAGGCTGGCCTTGCCGACTAAAGAGCGCATCGCTTTGGATCGCCGGCTTGCTCTCGTCAGGACATAGGCTCGTCTTTTGGCTGTGAGGGCAAATGCCCGTGGGTTCCCTCGATCAATGTCCGTTGATGGCGCAACCACGATCTCCAGCGTGATCGCCAGCAAGGTCCGCTTTCAAGAAACTGCGAAGCCGATCTCTACGGCCGAGACCGGGCGCTAACCAGCCGCCCCACTTCCCCACGGGCCATGGAAAGCGCCCTGCCCATCGATGCGCTCGAAGCCGTGCGCGCCGAAGAAATCGCGCTGCGCCTGGATCAGGTTCGAAGTGCCGCGGCCCTGCCGGTAACTGTCGAAATAAGCAAGTGCGGATGACAGGGCCGGCACCGGCGAGCCGGCTTCGGCCGCCCTTGCCACGACACGGCGAAGCGACGGATGTGCCTCCTGCATCAACGAGACGAAAGCCGGCGCCATCAACAGGTTGGTGGCCGCGCCGCCGGCGCCGAAGGCCTCCGCCATCGTATCCAGCAATTGCGAGCGGATGATGCAGCCGGCCCGCCAGATCTTGGCGATGACCGGCATCGGCAGGTTCCAGTTGAATTCCTTCGACGCGCCGCTCATCACCGCGAAGCCTTGCGCGTAGGCGGCGATCTTGCCGGCAAACAGCGCCAGTTCGAGATCGGCGAGCAGGGCGTCCCTGTCTCCGGAAATCTTGCTCACGCCGGCGCCATAGACCTTTTCGGCGGCCAGCCGCTCGTCCTTGATCGACGACAGCACGCGTGCCGCCACCGCCGCTTCGATCGCGGTGGCCGGGATGCCTAGCTGCTGCGCCTCGATCACCGACCATTTGCCGGTGCCTTTCTGGCCGGCGCGGTCGAGGATGATGTCGACCACCGGTTTGCCGGTCTTGGGATCGTCGGCGGCGAGCACCTTGGCGGTGATCTCGATCAGGTACGAATTGAGCCGGCCCGTGTTCCACTGCAAAAACACCTCGGCGATCTCTTTCGGCCCCATGCCCAGGCCGTCGCGCAATATGCCGTAGATCTCGGCGATCATCTGCATGTCGGCATATTCGATGCCGTTGTGGATGGTCTTGACGAAATGGCCGGCGCCGTCGGTGCCAAGCCACGCCGCGCAAGGCTCGCCCTTGAACTTGGCCGAGATCGCGGTCAGCACCTTTTCGACGCGCTTCCAGGACTCTTCGGTGCCGCCGACCATGATCGAGGGACCGTGGCGTGCGCCCTCCTCGCCGCCGGACACGCCCATGCCGATGAAGGTCAGGCCCGAATCGGTAAGCTCTGAGAAGCGCCGCATCGTATCGCGGAAATTGGCATTGCCGGCGTCGATGACGATGTCGTTGGCCGACAGCACGCCGCGCAATGCCGCGATCTGCTCGTCGACCGGCTTGCCGGCCAGCACCATGATGATGATCGGCCGCGGCGGCCGGATCGCGGCGGCCAGTTCTTCGAGGCTGTAGCAGGGCACCACCCTATCCCTGAGCGCGCCGGCATTTTCGACAAAGGCATCGGTGCGCGCCGCGGTGCGGTTGAAGACGGCGATGCGGTGCCCCTTCTCGGCGATGTTGAGCGCCAGGTTGGAGCCCATCGTGCCAAGGCCGATCAGGCCTATTTCGGCTTTTTCCATCGTTTCTTCCCTGCTTTCGGATCTTGTTGGTTGAGCCCGCGATTGGGTTGGACGCCCATTCTTGATGGCGATGATTGACGGGGGTTCTCGGCCGCGTCAACCGCCTCGTCGAATTGTGTTGCGTGGACCAGCGCTCTCGTCACGGCCTGATGTCGATCGGCGCCTCTATCTTCACCATCTCGAAATCGGAGACCAGGATATCGAGCCGCGCCGTCCACCGGCCGGCGACCGGAATGACGAGATCGTCGACGCGCCAGGTGCCGTCGCCAAGCCTCGTCGCCGGGCGCTTGATGGGTTCGATGCCGGAATCGGGCTTTGACAGCACCAGCGTCACCTGCTTGGCGTCGAGCGGGCCGAAATCGCCGGTCATGATGAAGATCGAAGCGGCAACAGGCCCGGTATGGCCGGGCACAATGCTGAGATCGGCCATCGCCTGCAGCGTGTGGATATGCACCGATGCCGGCTGTGCGGCGGCGATCGCCAGCGCGCGCGGCGGCGGCGTGAAGCGCCAACCGGCGGCAACGCCGAAGATCGCCAGCACGATCAGCAGCTCGATGCCGATCGAGCGGGCCAGTCGCCTCTGGACTTCCGTCTTTCCCGCCTCGGCGGGGACCGTAAGCTTGAAGCGGTTGACGGCAGCGAGCGTGAACAGAAAGACAAGCAGCGCCAGCTTGATCAGCAGCAGCCGGCCATAGGCAGTGTGGACCAGCGCCGACGGCGTTTGCACCTGGATGACGGCGAGCACGATGCCGGCTGCCGCAAGCACGGCCACGACGAACAGGATCGCTCGCGAAAACCGGCGCAGCAACTGCCCGGCTTTGTCCGGCTGCCGTTTCAAGGCAAGACCGAGCGGCGCCAGCGCCCCGGCCCAGACCGCGACACCAGTGGCGTGCAGAAATACCATCGGCCGGGTCAGCCATTGCGGCTCGGCGGCACTGGCATGCCCGCTGGCAGCAAGTGCTGCGCCAACGCCAACCAATCCGGCCAAGGCCAGCGGCTTCGCGTCGGCGGGCGGCACGACCAGCGACAACAGGCCAAGGCCGAACGCCATCAGCGCGATCAGCACCGTCCAGCCGAAGCTGGTGCCGAGCGCGGTCTGCCAGATGACCGGCTGCGCCAGCCGGGCGAGCGGCGCACCGAGTGCATCCAGCCCCTGGAAACCGAGCGACAAGAGTGCGGCGGCCAGCCCGCACAGGATGGCCGCGACGATCATGTTCCGGCCGGATCGGCCGCCTTGCGCCAGCCAGGCCTGCGCAAAGGCACCGCCGACCCCGAAAAACAGGCCGATGTATAGAAAAACCTTGCCGATCCAGATCGCCGTTCGAAGCCCCCGGTCAACGGCATCCGAGGCGGCCGGCGCAGCACTCGGTGCACCGACCGAGAACAGCACCGAGCCGCCGACCGGATGCCCGTCGGCGGAGATTACCCGCCAGCTCAGCACATGCGTGCCCGATTTCAGCGCCTGCGGATTGTCGATCTCGACGGTCTGGCCGCTGAGCCGGAAAGAGGTCAGCGGGACCGCCGTGCCGTCGGGCCGCACCAGCGTCAGCACCAGCGGCGAAACCGGCTCGCTGAAAGTCAGCGACAGCTGCGACGGGCTCTGCGCCAGCACCGCACCGTCAGCCGGCTCGGCCTTGATCAGCGCCGCGTGGGCGAAGGCTGCGTTTGGCGCGGCAATGGTGGCAAGCAGCACAATCGCAGCCAGCAGGCCGATGGCAAGCCGGCCGGTTGTGCAGGCCGTTCGCAGGATGGATGCCGCGCTCATGTCACCGCCACAAAGACAGCGGCGCGCTCTTTCGGATAGGGCGCGCCGCGTAAGGATCACGTCTTCGGCAGCAGCTTGAGGCCGGGCGCCGGAAATTCCAGCGCGTCCTCAGCCTGCCCGGCCGCCGGAATTTCGATCCAGCGATCGGCAATCCCGTCACATTCCTGCACCACCGGGAAATGCAGCGTCTGGCCTGCCGGCAGGTCGGACGCCAGCGTCGCGCGAAAGACGAATTCGTCGTAGAACTCGTCCGGCAGGCTGCCGGCGCTCCAGTCGATCTCCTTGACGCCGCTGGTCACTGCCTGGCCGTAGAGCTGGTAGGACTTCTCGTATTTGCCGTTCTTGACCTGCAGAGTCCAACCCGGCTTCGGCATCGGTTTGACCGAGAGCACCCCTTCCGGGATCTGCACGCGCAGCGCGGTCGTCGCCTTGCCCTCGCAGCCATGCGGCACCCGAAGAACCGCCTTGTAGGTCGAGCCCACCGCCGCCTCCGGCGTTTCGAGCGTGATGTGGGCAAAGGCCGCGCTGGTCCCGAGGACAAGAAGCACGCAGCCGGGCAAAAGAGATTTCTTCATGATGGTACCTCTCGAAGCGGCCAAGTCAGTGGTCGTCCTGGGGCGCCGCGCTGCCGATGCCTTGCACGGCGAATTCAATCTGCAGGGGCCCGGCTTTCTCGAAGGTCAGCGTGGCGGAGAACATTTCGCCCTCCTTGGGCTGCCGCTTCAAATCCATGAACATCAAATGATAGCCGTTGGGCGCCAATGCGACCTTGCCGCCAGCCGGGATTTCGAGGCCGCCGGTGACCTGCCGCATCGTCATCACGCCATTGCTGACGCCCATCTCGTGCAGTTCGGCCTTGGCCGAAATGTCGGAGGTGATCGACAGCAGGCGATCCGGCGCACTGCCGGTGTTGGTGATGGTGAAGTAGCCGCCGGCCACCTTGGCGCCGGCTGGCGTGGCGCGCGACCAGGGGTGCCCGATCTCGAGATCGCCAAGCTTGAATTCGTGTGCCAACACCGCCTGGGCGCTGGCGAACAGGAGGGCAAGAACGCAAAGGGCGATGCCGAGACGCTGCTCGAAACTACCCAGTGCGAAGCGCCTGCGGCTGGATGCGGCAGCGCGAAAAGAGTGAGACATGATTGCTCCGTGGATTTTAAGGGACCGCGCCGACGGCCGGTCGCGAACGATGTCGATAAACGCGCCGGCAAAGCGTTGCGCGGCGCGAACCAGAACGGATCAGGCCGTCGCCGGTGGTGCACGCGGATTGGACGGAGTGCGGGCGCGGGCGAAATCGCGATGCCGGAAGGCCGGCAGGAAAAAGGCGATGGTTTCGATGGAAAGGCTGCGAGCCAGGCTCCCGGCTGCATCCAGCGGCGCGTAGACCGCCGAAACGAGATTGCAGCCAAGCATGCAGCAAGCCGGCATGTGCTGCTGATGCGGATCGCCGGCGGGGAGTTGCGCCGCACCGTCATGGGTGCAGATCGTGTTGCCGAAAGCATCGAATTGCGAGGCGTTCGGCGCGACGCCGGAAGCAAACGCGCCGAATATCGACTGGAGCATGAAAAGCCACGCCGCGGCGAACGCGACCGGCATGCTCCATCGTCTCCGGCGTATGGTCAAGAACCAGCCTCTTCACGCAGCAACGTCAGCTCTCTAGCACGGAGCCGGCGGCCGGAAAATCGCCAAAACGTTGCTGCGGCAACGCAACACAATCACCCGCGTTGCGGCTGCCTGCCCTCGGGAATCGACGTCAGCAGCGTGTGGCGGGCCGATTTCAGGTGCTTGCGGCAGGCGGCGTCGACCTTGGCAAGATCGCGCGATTTGAGCGCGGCGATATAGGCGAGATGCTCCTGGACCGCGACTTCGTTGCGCTCGCGCTCCTGCGCCTTGTTCCACTGGTAGTGGTAGTGGAAGATCATGGCGATGACGTCGTAGAAATCGACGATGAAGCGGTTGTGCGACGCCCGATGGATCAGCCGGTGAAAGCGCTCGTCAAGCTCGGAGAATTCGTTGAAGCGCACGGCGATCTCGCGCTCCAGCCGGTGATGCTCGCCTTCCAGGCGGTCGAGGTCGGCCCACACCGGGCTGTCCTCGGGCAGAGCGGCAAAGGCTGCGGCCGAGCGCAGTTCGAACATCTCGCGGATTTCGGTCAGCTCCAGCGCGAAGGCGCGGGTAAAGCCTTTCAGCACCCAGTGGCTGTTGCGGCGCTTCTCGATCAGCCCAAAGCGCGAGAAGCGGATCAGGAATTCGCGCACGCTGGTGGTGCCGACGCCGATCTCGCGCGCCAGTTCGAGCTCGTTGATCTGCATGCCGGCTTCGGCACCGCTGGCAAGCAGCCGCCGCATGAAGGAGCGCTCGATGATCTCGGCCAGCGTGTCGGTTTCTTCCTCGGGGAAGAAATCGTCCGGTCGCGGTTCGCGCAGGACCGTCTTGCTGCGCTTGTTCCAGTCGATCAGCCCGGTTTCTTCCATGCGCGCAAGGATAGTGCGGACCGTCGTGCGGCTGACGCCGAGCAGCGTACCCAGCTCCGGCTCCGAAGGCAGGCTCCTGGTTTCGTCGAGCAGCCTCAGACCGCGATTATAAGCGTCCTTGTAAACGTTGTTGCTCTTCGACATCCCCTGCCCCGTGGCGCATTGGCGATTGCGGCCGGTTTGAAGCGTTTCGCGCGCATGAAATCGGAATCGCTTCGCAAAACACCGTGCGCAACGCTAGTCTTGGTTGTAGAGCCTACTGCACGCATCCAAAAGACGCGTCGCGCTCTGGCGAAAAAACAATTGACGCAAAAATGTTTTTTCACGATAAAAGACATTATATGTTAAGAGCCGCGTGTCAATCCGCTCGCGCACCCAGGAACACACCCAGGAAGCTCCCGTGAACGCCGCAAACAGCATTCTTCTGTCTCCCGCCGACAATGTCGCGGTCGCCAATGGCCGCATCGAGATCGGCACCGTGCTGCCGGGCGGCGCCGTCGCCGTCGCGCTGATCGAGCCGGGCCACAAAGTGGCGATCAAGCCGATTGCGGCTAGCGAAGCCGTGGTCAAATACGCCCAGGCGATCGGCCGCGCCACGCAGGACATCGCGCCCGGCGAGCATGTCCATTCGCACAATCTGGTCTTCGAAAGCGGGCGTTTGCCCGTGGTGCCGCCGAGCGAGGCGGTGCATGCGACCGAGGCCGACCGCGCCCGCACCTTCATGGGCTACCGACGCGCCGACGGCCGCGCCGGCACGCGCAACTTCGTCGGTATTCTGGCCAGCGTCAATTGCTCGGCCACCGTCTGCCACGCCATCGCTGACGCGGCGAACCGCACGCTTCTGCCGCAATATCCCGGCATTGACGGCTTCGTCCCGATCGTCCACGGCCAGGGCTGCGGCATGAGCGCCACCGGCGACGGCATGATGGTGCTGCATCGCACGCTGGCCGGCTATGCCCGTCATCCGAATTTCGGCGGCGTGCTGATGGTCGGGCTCGGCTGCGAGGTCAACCAGCTCACCCTCTATGGCCAGAAGGGCGTTGCCGCGGGAAAACGTCATTTCAACATCCAGGAAGCCGGCGGCTCGCGCAAATCGGTTGAGAAGGCGCTGGTCGTGCTGGCCGAGATTGCCGAAGAGGTCGGCAAGCTTCAGCGTGAGCCGATCCCGGTCAGCGAGATCGTCGTCGGCCTGCAATGCGGCGGCTCCGACGGCATGTCCGGCATCACCGCCAATCCGGCGCTGGGTGCCGCGGTTGACATCCTGGCCGGCGTCGGCGGCATCGGCATCCTCTCCGAAACGACGGAGATCTACGGCGCCGAGCACCTGCTCGCCTATCGCGCCGCAACCCCCGAGATCGCCGCCAAGCTCGACGGTTATGTGAAATGGTGGGAAGACCACGTCGCCAAGCATGGCGCATCCATCGACAATAATCCCTCACCGGGCAACAAGCGCGGCGGCCTGACCACCATCCTGGAAAAGTCGCTCGGCGCGGTCGCCAAGGGCGGCCAGACGCCGCTCAACGGCGTCTTCGGCTATGCCGAAAAGGTCACCGGGCACGGGCTGGTGTTCATGGACACGCCCGGCTACGACCCGGTCTCGGCCACCGGCCAGGTGGCGGGCGGCGCCAACGTCATCGTCTTCACTACCGGCCGCGGCTCCTGCTTCGGCTGCCGGCCGACGCCGTCGATCAAGGTCGCCAGCAACTCGACCATGTACCACGCCATGGAAGAGGACATGGACGTGAATTGCGGCGTCATCGCCTCGGGCGAAAAGACCATTGCCGGCATGGGCCGCGAGATCTTCGAGCTGATCGTCGAGACAGCTTCGGGCCGCAAGACCAAGAGCGAGGAATTCGGCTACGGCGACAACGAGTTCGTGCCGTGGCATCTCGGCGCGACGCTCTAAGCCTTGCCGTCCGGGAAGTCGCGCGCACCTGACGTGAGCGCCAGGTGTCACAGTTCGTACACCGCCAAAACGAATGTACATTCCATATTGACTGGTTGATGGAACTAATATTCCATGCGGGATATTGAAGCAGATTGGCAGCGGAGTTCCGACAGAAAAAATCTTCCATCCAGCCATTCGAAGCGGCCATCAAACAGCGCTTGCGCCGACCGAGATGATACACTATCAAAATACAGTAAATGTTTTTTATTGATAAAGTTCCGTTTTGGGCCGCGCCATCCGAATGGAGCTTCCGTAACATTCACCGGGCGACTTAGGGAGGACTCCTAATGAAATTCGTGACCAGCATTCTCAACCGCCGCGCCTTCGTGGCACTCGCAGCCGCGTCGATGCTTGCCGGCGTGATGCATTCGGCTCCGGCATCCGCGGCCGACGTAACCATTCCGATCATCGTCAAGGACACCACGTCCTTCTACTGGCAGATCGTTCTGGCCGGCGCCCGCAAGGCCGGCAAGGACCTCGGCGTCAACGTGCCGGAGCTCGGCGCCCAGGCCGAGACAGACGTCAACGGCCAGATCTCGATCCTTGAAAATGCCGTCGCCGGCAACCCGGCGGCCGTCGTCATCGCGCCGACCGAAGCCAAGGCGCTTGGCAAGCCGATCGATGAGGCCGCCACCAAGGTCAAGATCATCGGTATCGACTCCGGTGCCGACTCCAAGGCCTTCACCTCGTTCCTGACCACCGACAACATCCAGGGCGGCCGTGTCGCCGCTGACGGCCTTGCCGCAGCCATCGGCGAAGCCAATGGCGGCAAGGTCGAGGGTGACGTCGCCCTGATCACCGCGCTTCCGGGCGCCGGCTCGCTCGAACAGCGCGCCCAGGGTTTTAAGGAACAGCTCGCCGCCAAATATCCCGGCCTCAAGCTGGTCGCCGACAAATACGCCGACGGCCAGGCCACCACCGGCCTCAACATCGCCACCGACCTGATCACCGCCAACCCCAACCTCAAGGGCATCTTCGCCTCCAATCTAATCATGGCGCAGGGCGTCGGTCAGGCGATCGCCGAGAACAATCTTGCCGGCAAGGTCGCGCTGGTCGGTTTCGACAGCGACGAGAAGCTGATCAAGTTCCTCAATGACGGCGTCATTTCGGCTCTCGTCGTTCAGGATCCGTACCGGATGGGCTATGACGGCATCAAGACGGCGCTCGCCGCCTCGAAGGGCGAGAAGGTCGAGGCCAATGTGGACACCGGCGCCAACCTGGTCACCAAAGCCAACATGAAGGATCCGAAGATCGACGCGCTGCTCAACCCCAAGCTCGACTGAGCATCGCCACAAGTGAACTGTTTCCGGGGCCTTTGCCCCGGAAACATCCCACTCGCGCCAATCGTCAGACCATCTGGCGGGCCAATCTGGGAGGATTGTCATGATGTCGACGGCGCAGGAACTCCATCCGGCCCCAACGCTGGAACCGGGCAGGACCATCCTCGAACTCCGCGGCCTGGAAAAGCGCTATCCCGGCACCCACGCGCTGAAGCCGGTCGACCTCGCCTTCAAAGCCGGCGAGATCCACGCCATCGTCGGCGAGAACGGCGCCGGCAAATCCACCCTGATCAAGCTTCTGACCGGCGTCATGCCGCGCACCTCCGGCGACGTCATCTGGGAGGGCAAGCCTGCCGCATTGGCAACGCCGCATGAGGCGATGGCACTCGGCATCAATGCCGTGCATCAGGAAGTGGTCCTGTGCCGCCATCTCACCGTCGCCGCCAACATGTTCCTCGGCGAGGAGGATGCACGTTTCGGCATCCTGCAGCAGCGGGCGATGGTCAGGCAGGCGCAGAAGATCATCGACGACCTAGGCTTCGACCTGCCCGCGCATGTCATGCTGGGTGACCTGACCATCGGCCAGCAGCAGCTGATCGCCGCCGCCCGCGCCACCGTGCGCGGCACCAAATTCCTGATCTTCGACGAACCGACCGCCTACCTCACCCGCAAGGAGGCCGACCAGCTGTTCACGCTGATCCGCCGGCTGAAGGGCGAAGGCGTCACCATCATCTACATCAGCCATCGCATGGAAGAAGTGTTCGAGCTCGCCGACCGCGTCTCGGTGCTGCGCGACGGCACGCTGGTCGGCACCAGGAACATTGCCGAGACCAATGACGCCGAGCTGGTCAAGATGATGATCAACCGCTCGATCGAGCAGGTCTACCACAAGGAGCATTTCACCTTCGGCGCGACCATCGTCGAAGCCAGGAACCTGTCGGGCAAGGGCTTCGAAAATGTCTCGATGTCCGTCCGTGCCGGTGAGATCGTCGGCCTCTATGGCCTGATCGGCGCCGGACGCAGCGAGTTCGTCACCACGCTCTATGGCCGCCACCGCAAATCGGCCGGCCAGATCCTCTGGGAGGGCAAGGAGGTCAAGGTCAATAGCGAACATGACGCGATCAGGCTCGGCATCGCGCTTGCCCCCGAAAGCCGCCGCGACCAGGGCCTCTGCCTCAACCTGCCGGTCGGGCTCAACCTCAATCTGCCGATCTACAAGCGCATCTCGAGCAATCTGCTGATCTCGCGCGCGCAGGAAAAGGCGCAAGCCGATCGCCAGATCGCTGACCTGCGCATCAAGACGCCAACACGCAGCGCGCTGGCCTCCAGCCTGTCCGGCGGCAACCAGCAGAAGATCGTCATCGGCAAATGGCTCGCCCACGGCGCCAAGCTGTTCATCTTCGACGAGCCTACCGTTGGCGTCGATGTCGGCACCAAGGCCGAGATCTACCGCCTGTTCGGCGCGCTGCTATCCAAAGGAGCCGGCATCATCCTGATCTCGTCCTACCTGCCCGAGGTCTATGAACTCGCCGACACGCTGCATGTGTTCCGGCGCGGCAAGCTGGTGGCTACGCACGGGTTTCGGACCGCTGATCACGAGGAGATCCTCACCCAGGCGCTGGCCGAGAAACAAGAAAGACCGGGAGGACGGATATGAGCACCGAGGCGATCGCTGCCGAAAGGCCGAAACGCAACTATAACGCCCTGTTCGGGCTGACACTGCTGGCGCTGCTGGTTCTTTTGTGGGTCATCCTGTCGGTGGCGACGCCGAGCTTCGCCTCGGGCAACAACATCTCGAACCTGTTGCGGCAAGGGTCGATGATCGCCATCCTGGCGGTCGGCCAGACCTTCGTCATCATCACCGGCGGCATCGACCTTTCCGTCGGCGCCGTGGTCGGCTTCGCTACCGTCATCGTCGCGATGCTGATCAACGCCGGAACACCGGTTTTCCTGGCCATCCTGATTACCTTGCTGGTCGGCGTCGCCATCGGCATGTTCCACGGCTTCGGCATCGTCAAGATGGGCCTGCCGCCCTTCATCATCACCCTGGCGACGCTGACCTCGCTGCGCGGCATCGGTCTGTTGATGACCAACGGCAACTCGATCTCGATCATCAACGATGCCTTCCAGACGTTCTCGCGCAGTTCCTTCGTCGGCGTCCCCAATCTGTTCTGGATGGTGATCCTGGTCGGCATCCCGGCCTACATCTTCCTGCACCACAGCCGCTGGGGCCGCTATCTGTTCTCGGTCGGCTCCAACGCCGAGGCGTCGCGCCTGTCAGGCGTCAACGTCCAGCGCACCATCTATATGGCCTACACGCTGTCGGGGCTGTGTGCGGCATTCGTCGGCGTGCTGCTCGCCTCGCGCATCGGCATCGGCAATCCGACACAGGCCGAGGGCTGGGAATTGCAGGCGATCGCCTCCTCGGTGATCGGCGGCACCTCGCTGTTCGGCGCTGTCGGCTCAGTGCACGGGCCGCTGCTCGGCGCCTTCATCCTTGCCACCATCAACAACGGCGCCAATCTGCTCAACGTCAACGCCTTCTGGCAGCGCATCATCACCGGCGTGCTGATCATCGTCATCGTCTACTTCGACGGGCTACGCCGCCGCGGCAAATAGACCGCCTCCCCACAACCGCCGGCCTCGCGACAGCAGAGCCGGCGGTGCCATGAACCGACTGGATTGAAGCATGAAAGCCGTCGTCTGCCGCTCGCCCGGCGAACTTGTCCTCGAAGATCGTCCGGCGCCTGGCGCGCCGCCAGCCGGCTGGGCGCTGGTCGCCGTCAGCCATGTCGGCATCTGCGGCACCGACTATCACATCTTCGAAGGCAAGCACCCGTTCCTCGCCTATCCCCGCATCATGGGCCACGAAGTTTCCGGCACCGTGATCGAGGTTGGTGAGGGCGTCGATCTGGCAATCGGCGAACCGGTGGTCGTCAATCCCTATCTCGCCTGCGGCAAATGCATCGCCTGCCGGCAAGGCAAGCCGAATTGCTGCGTTAAGATCGAGGTGCTCGGCGTCCACCGCGACGGCGCCATGTGCGAGCAAATCCTGGTGCCGGCGCAAAATCTTTATCCGGCAAACGGCTTGTCGCTGGCCGATGCTGCTGCCGTCGAATTCCTGGCGATCGGCGCGCATGCCGTGCGGCGCTCGCTGGCTGATCCAGGTGCGCGCACGCTGGTCATTGGCGCCGGCCCCATCGGGCTCGGCACGGCGCTGTTCGCCCGCATCGCCGGGCTCGACGTGACGCTGCTCGACATGAGTGCGGAGAGGCTGGGTTTCGCCGAAAGCGAACTCGGCTTCGCGACCCTCGACGGCTCGCAGGGCGCTGCTGCGGA
Organism: Mesorhizobium sp. M0048; assembly: GCF_040323405.1. Taxonomy (NCBI): domain Bacteria; kingdom Pseudomonadati; phylum Pseudomonadota; class Alphaproteobacteria; order Hyphomicrobiales; family Phyllobacteriaceae; genus Mesorhizobium; species Mesorhizobium sp. M0048. The sequence goes on from NZ_JAMYUV010000009.1 coordinate 103,372, forward strand.
CCTGGTGCGGCAAGCAACCGACGGCGACGGTTTTGACATGGTTTTCGATGCCACCGGCAACACCCAGTCGGTGCAGTCGGCCTTCGCCCATGTCGCGCATGGCGGGGCGCTGGTCCTGGTCAGCGTCGTCAAGGACGACATCGCCTTTTCCGATCCCGAATTCCACAAGCGCGAGATGATGCTGATCGGCAGCCGCAACGCGCTGCGTGCCGATTTCGACCATGTCGCCGCCTCGATCCGCAACGGCGCGGTGCCGTTGGCAAAGCTCGTCACGCACCGCACGACGCTTGGCGAAACGCCGCACGATCTTGCCCGCTGGGCGCATGAGAAGTCCGGCCTGATCAAGGCCGTTATCCAGGTCGCATGATGCTGGCGCACCTCAAAGCGCCGACAGTTTGAGCTCGATCCGCTCGGCCGGGAAGCGCGACTCCGAAAACTGGATCGGCTGACCGTCGGGCGTGACGTTGACGGCGACCGTCACCAGCACGATGGCGCCGGGCTGCAGGTCGAGGTCCGCAAGGTCGGCCGCATCGGCATGGCGCGCCGACAACACCGTCGATTGCCGCAGATAGTCGTCAATGCCAAAACGTGCCAGCGATGCGGTGATCGAACCGGTTTCCGCCATGGCAGCATCGATGCCGGCAAAGCGCCTGGCATCGAACCAGCCGGCAGCGCGGGACACTGGCATTCCATCGGCTTCGCCGCGCGTTTCCAGACGTATCACGTCGGCCCCCTTTGCAAGGCCTAAGCTCTCTGCCACACGACGGTTGGCAGGCTCGACCGATGACGCAAGCAAGGTGATATGCCGGTCGGACGCCTGTCCTTGCAATCCCTCCGAAAAGCGGGTGCGGGCGCCGATCGGATATGACAGCCGCCTGCGCGACAGCACGAAGGTGCCCCGCCCCTGCTCTGCCCTGAGCACACCCTCCTGCACCAGCGCTGCAATGGCGCTGCGGACGGTGTGGCGGTTGACGCCATAGCGCTCGGCAAGTGCCACCTCCGGCGGCAACGCCGCATTTTCGGGAAAATCGCCGACGGAAATCGAATGCAGTATCTGATCGGCGATCTGCCGCCACAGCGCGACACCGCTGCGCCGCTCGATGCTGTTGGCTTGTCCGATCATTTTCTGCCCCAACCTTTGCGCCCCCTCTTCTCGCCCTTGTCATGCACCCGTCATAGACACGCATTAGATAATAGGTATAATTTGTATAATTGTCTATATCAATAGACAAATTTCGATGCAAGGGAATGTTAACCATGCGAGGACAGGAAGCCCGCGATCAGGCTGGGCGCAAGGCCGTTATGGCAACGCTGGCGCAATCGACCGGCGACGATATCGTCCGTCTGTGGAACGAAGCCGGCCTGCCTTCGGAGGCGGAACTCCTGCGCGGCCCCGAAACCGGCCTGGTCACCGTGCGTGGCCGCATCGGTGGCGGCGGCGCGCCGTTCAACGTTGGCGAGACGACGGTCACCCGCGCCACCGTCCGGCTCGCCTCCGGACAGGTCGGCCACTGCTATGCGCTCGGCCGCGACAAGCAGAAGGCAAGGCTGGTCGCCGATGCGCTGTGGCAGGACCCGGCTCACCGCAACGAGGTCGAGACCAGGCTCGTCGCGCCCTTGCAGGCGGCACTGGCCGAGGCCCGTGACCAGCGCCGCGCCGAGACGGCGGCGACCAAGGTCGATTTCTTCACCATGGTACGCGGAGAAGACTGATGGACATCGTAACCCAAGCGATCGAAGGCGGCTTTGCCGATCCGGTGTTCGACGCCCAGACGGTCTTCCGGGCAGTGATGGACGCGATGGCCCGGCCGGGCACACTGCAGCCCCTGCCGGTCTTTACCCGTCCACCGACGCCGCTGTCAGCCACCGCGGGCGCCATTGCGCTGGCGCTGTGCGATAACGACACGCCGCTCTGGCTCGACCCCGCCTTGCAGGCTTCAGCGACGGTGAAATCCTGGCTTGGCTTCCATACCGGCGCGCCGCTGGCCAACACCCCGGCCGACGCGCATTTCGCGCTGATCGCCACGCCGGCCGAGATGATGGCGCTCGACGGGTTTTCGCAAGGCACCCAGGATTATCCCGATCGCTCCACGACGCTGATCCTCGAGATCAGCGATCTTGTCTCCGGCGCTCCGCTGCTGCTCGAAGGCCCGGGCATCGAGAAGACGGCGACGATTGCGCCGGCGCAAATGCCGCGCCATTTTGTCGAGCAATGGAAGCAGAACAACCAGCGCTTTCCGCGTGGCGTCGACATCATCCTCGCCACGTCCGAAGCAATTGCCTGCCTGCCGCGCACGACGCGCATCAAGACGATGGAGGCATAGGATGTATGTCGCGGTAAAGGGTGGCGAAGCGGCCATTCGCAACGCCCACAAACTGCTCGCCGACCGCCGGCGCGGCGATCGTTCGGTGCCCGCACTTCGCCTCGACCAGATCGTCGAGCAACTGGCGCTCGGCGTCGACCGGGTGATGAGTGAAGGTTCGCTCTACGACAGGGAATTGGCGGCACTCGCCATCGTCCAGGCGCGCGGCGACATGATCGAGGCGATCTTCCTCATTCGCGCCTATCGCACCACGCTGCCGCGTTTCGGCTACACCAAGGCGGTCGACACCGGCACGATGCTGGTCGAGCGGCGGGTGTCGGCGACCTACAAGGACCTGCCCGGCGGCCAGTTGCTCGGCCCGACTTTCGACTACACCCACCGGCTGCTCGATCCCGAGCTTGCCGCAGGCGGCGAAGTCGCCGAGCCGGAGCAGCGTGCAGGCGAGCCGGAAGCCATGCCGCGCGTGTCGGCCATCCTCGCCCGCGAGGGCCTGATCGAATCCGACGGCGACATGCCTGAAGACCATGTCCCCGGCGACATCACCCGCGAGCCGCTCGAATTCCCGATGGCGCGCGACATCCGCCTGCAGGCGTTGTCGCGCGGCGATGAGGGGTTTTTATTGGCGCTCGGCTATTCCACCCAGCGCGGCTATGCGCGCAACCATCCCTTCGTCGGCGAGGTCCGTATCGGTGAGGTCGAGCTGGAGCTCGACGTGCCGGAACTGCCTTTCGCAGTGCCGCTCGGCAGTATCCGCGTCACCGAGTGCCAGATGGTCAACCAGTTCAAGGGCTCGGCCAAGGCGCCGCCGCAATTCACCCGCGGCTACGGCCTCGTCTTCGGCCAGAGCGAGCGCAAGGCGATGGCCATGGCGCTATGCGACCGCGCGCTGCGGGCGGCGGAGTTGGGTGAGGATGTCGTCGCCGCCGCCCAGGACGAGGAGTTCGTCATCTCGCATTCCGACAATGTCCAGGCGACCGGCTTCGTCGAGCATCTGAAGCTGCCGCACTATGTCGATTTCCAGGCCGAGCTCGACCTCGTGCGCCGCATGCGCGCCGAGCACGACGCCCGCGAGAACGCCGGCAAGGCCGAAGAGAAGAGAGAGGCCGCGGAATGACCGCACAACCAACCGACATCGCCACCTACAACTTCGCCTATCTCGACGAGCAGACCAAGCGGATGATCCGCCGGGCGATCCTCAAGGGCATCGCCATCCCTGGCTATCAGGTGCCGTTCGCCTCGCGCGAAATGCCGATGCCCTATGGCTGGGGCACCGGCGGTGTGCAGGTCACCGCTTCGATCATTGGCCCCCTCGATGTGCTCAAGGTCATCGACCAGGGCGCCGACGACACCACCAATGCCGTCTCGATCTGCGCCTTCTTCAAGAAGGTCGCCAATGTCGCTGTCACCACTGAGACGGCGAAGGCGACCATCATCCAGACTCGCCACCGCATCCCCGAGCATCCGCTGAGTGCGGGTCAGGTGCTGGTCTATCAGGTGCCGATCCCCGAGCCGCTGCGCTTCCTCGAGCCACGCGAGACCGAGACGCGCAAAATGCATGCGCTGGAGGAATATGGCCTGATGCATGTAAAACTCTACGAGGACATCGCCAAACATGGCCGCATCGCCACCACCTATGCCTATCCGGTCAAGGTCGAGGGCCGCTATGTGATGGACCCGTCGCCGACGCCGAAATTCGACAACCCGAAAATGCACCGTTCGCCGGCTTTGCAATTGTTCGGCGCCGGCCGCGAAAAGCGCATTTATGCACTGCCGCCCTTCACCGACGTGGTCAGCCTCGACTTCGAGGACCATCCGTTCGAGGTGCAGACCTTCGACCAGCCCTGCGCACTGTGCGCGGCCGAGAACGTCTATCTTGACGAAGTTATCCTCGACGACCATGGCGGCCACATGTTCGTTTGTTCCGACACCGACCATTGCGAGAAGCGGCGCGAGCAAGGCCATCGCGGCCACCTTGCGCCTGAAACCCCTCTTGCCCTGGAAAAAACGGAGCCGGCGCAATGACCGACGAACCGCTGCTGCGCGTCTCTGCGCTGTCCAAATTCTACGGCTCGCGCGTCGGCTGCGAGAACGTCACCTTCGATCTGTGGCCGGGCGAAGTGCTGGCTGTCGTCGGCGAATCCGGTTCCGGCAAGACGACTTTGCTCAACTGCCTGTCGACAAGGCTACTGCCCAGCTCCGGCACCGCCAGCTACCGCATGCGCGATGGCCAATTCCGCGAGCTCTACCGCATGAGCGAGGCCGAGCGCCGCTTTTTGATGCGCACCGACTGGGGCTTTGTCCACCAGAACCCCGCCGATGGTCTGCGCATGACAGTGTCGGCCGGCGCCAATGTCGGCGAGCGGCTGATGGCGGTCGGCGACCGCCACTACGGAAAAATCCGAGCCACGGCGGTCGACTGGCTGTCGCGCGTCGAGATCGACGAGGACCGCATCGACGACGAGCCGCGCGCCTTTTCCGGCGGCATGCGCCAGCGCCTGCAGATCGCCCGCAACCTCGTCACCGGGCCGCGGCTGGTGTTCATGGACGAGCCGACCGGCGGCCTCGACGTCTCGGTGCAGGCGCGCCTGCTCGATCTGTTGCGCGGCCTGGTCACCGATCTGGGTCTGGCGGCCATCGTCGTCACGCACGACCTTGCGGTGGCACGTCTACTGTCGCAGCGCATGATGGTGATGAAGGACGGCCGCGTCGTCGAAAGCGGCCTCACCGACCGCGTCCTCGACGATCCGCGCGCCCCCTACACCCAGTTGCTTGTCTCCTCGATTCTGCAGGTATGACGATGATTGCTCCGGCGTACCCCCCTCTGGCCTTCCGGCCATCTCTCCCTCAAGAGGGGAGATCAGCAGCTTTTATGTCCCGCCCGTTCTGCGACACAGGAGAATGGCGAAACCGAATGCGACAGCCCATCTCCCCTCTTGAGGGGGAGATGGCCGGAAGGCCAGAGGGGGGTGTTGGCCCGCAGACGAATGACGATTGGAGAACCCTCTGATGGCAACCCCGCTCGTTGTCTCCGACGTCGCCAAAAGCTTCACCATGCATCTGCGCGACGGCATCAAACTGCCGGTGGTCGCCGGCGTCTCGTTCGCGATCAGGGCCGGCGAATGCTCGGTGCTCGGCGGCCCGTCCGGCGCCGGCAAGAGCTCGATCCTGAAAATGCTCTACGGCAATTATGCCGCCGATGAAGGCCAGATCATCGTCCAGCACGAGGGCGGGCTGATCGATCTCGCAACTGCCAGCCCGCGCACCGTGCTTGCCGTGCGCCGGCTTACCATCGGCTATGTCAGCCAGTTCCTGCGCACCGTGCCGCGTGTCTCGGCGCTCGATGTCGTCGCCGAGCCGCTGGTCGAGCGCGGCGAGGAGCGTGAGGTCGCGCGCGGCAAGGCACGTGCCTTGCTGGCGCAGCTGAACCTGCCGGAAAAACTCTGGGCGCTGCCGCCGGCGACGTTCTCCGGCGGCGAACAGCAGCGCGTCAACATCGCGCGCGGCTTCATCACCGAGCATCCGATCCTGCTGCTCGACGAGCCGACCGCTTCGCTCGACGCCAGAAACCGCGACGTGGTGATCTCCCTGATCGCCGCCAAGAAGGCGGCGGGCGTCGCTTTGCTCGGCATCTTCCACGACCACGACGTGCGCGAGGCGGTGGCCGACCGTATAATCGACGTGACCGCCTTCGCCGCCGGAAAAATCGCCGCATGACGAGGAAACTGTCGGAGGCGCCGCTGATCCACGAGACGGCGGAAGTAGAGAACTCAACGCTTGGCCGCTGGACCGAAGTCGCCGAGCGCTGCCGGATTTCGGAAAGTGCGTTGGGCGACTATTCCTACATGATGCAGGACTGCGGCGTCTGGTGCGCGACGATCGGCAAATTCGCCAACATCGCCGCCAATGTGCGCATCAACGCCACCAACCACCCGACCTGGCGGCCGACGCTGCACCATTTCACCTATCGCGCCTCGGACTATTGGGACGACGCCGAGCACGAGAGCGAATTCTTCGCCCAGCGCCGCGCCAAGCGCGTCACCATCGGCCACGACACCTGGCTCGGCCACGGCTCGACCATCCTGCCCGGCATCACCGTCGGCGATGGCGCCGCGGTCGGTGCGGGTGCCGTGGTGTCGAAGGACGTCGCGCCCTACACCATCGTCGGCGGCGTGCCGGCCAAGCCGATCCGCGAGCGCTTCGACCGCCGCACCGCGGAGCGCTACCAGGCGCTCGCCTGGTGGGATTGGGACCACGCCCGGCTGCGCGCCGCGCTCGACGATTTTCGGGAACTGTCGGCCAATCAGTTTTTGGAGAAGCATGGGGGTTGACGTCCCGAATAAGTCAGCCGCTCGGGCAAATGTCCAAAATAATAGAAAGAAATCCTAACGTGATAAGAATAGCACCACCAGTCTGATTAAACCTGATAAGTTCTATAATTTTTTTGTCATAACCAATATCTACAAGCGATTTGGTTTTTTCCTCAATCTTATTTGCAAAATTTATCGTAACTAGCGCAATTAAAAAAATGAGAATCATTAGAATAATGGCCGCGTCGCGCCCATTTGCATAATTGTACAAGTATCCCGATATTGGATGGTTCAAGCTACCAACCCGATATACGGACATCAAAACCAGGGCCACTGTGAAACTTATCGCAGCGACTACCCCTGCAGCATACAGCCGCAACCACTGGCGCCAACGTAGCAATTAGGCAGCCTCTCTTTGATACGAGTTTGAATCTTTATTTCAATCTTGATGATGTGCAAACCCCGGCAGCATCGCTTGGCGAATCCTGCCTTTGATATTCTACTTCTTGGCACGGTTTTCATGTCCCTGACACATCGTCGGGGCAGAACGCGGCCTTTCCTCTGGAGATCGCAATGCCTGTTTCAGTCAAACCTTCGCTCGCCGGATACTTTGCCGGCTCGAACCCGACCCCTCCGCTGCATCTCGGCAGGCGCTACGACACCTCTGGCAATTTCCTGACCGAGCCCGGCAACACGGTCGTCTGCCATCTCGTCGACGGCTCGCCGTCCGAGGCAGTGGTGGTCGAAGTGCGTGAGCGGATGCGCGCCATGCCCGATACCGACCGGCTGGCCTCTCCAGCCTGCACATGACGCTGTTCCAGGACATCATCGAATATCGGCGCCGGCTCCCTATTGGCCTGAGGATGCGCCCCTCGACACCAGCATCGACGACATGACCCGCCTCTATCAGGAACGCCTGAACGGCTTCGAAGGCCGCGGCGCCTTCAAGATCAGGGTTGTCGATGTCGTGCCGACGGGCTTGACCGTTGCCGGCGCAACCGATGAGGACGTGCGTATCCTGCGCGCATGACGCGATGCCTTGTCGGCGCCCTTCGGATATCGGCATCCCGACCACGACAGCTACACGTTCCACATAACCTTCGCCTATCAGATCCGCCGTCTCGACGATGAAAGGATAACGCAATGGCAACAACTATTCGATGATTGCCTCTCGCTGCCGTCCGTCAGGCTCCAGTGATCGAGCTGCTGCCTCCGGCATTTTGCAGCTTCAAGGACATGAAGCATTTCGAGGAGCTTCTTGTCCTGGGCTGATCCAAAGGCGCGCGGATGAATTCCCCGGGCGAGGCGTACCTGTGGGCAGTAACAAACTGACATCGTTCCGACACCGCAGGTTCATGCGGCTGCGCTAGCGAGGGTTAACAGACCTTCAATTGCGATTGGACTGGAGCCTGCACCATGTCAGCTACGCTCGAAATCCGCGGCGTCACCCGCCGGTTCGGCAAGAACACCGCCGTCAGCAATGTCGACATCGCGATCCCGCACGGTCAGATGGTCGGCATCATCGGCCGTTCGGGCGCCGGCAAATCGACGCTTCTGCGCATGATCAACCGCCTCATCGATCCCAGCCAGGGATCCATCCTGTTCGACGGCGTCGAGGTCTCCGGGTTGCGCGGCTCGCCGCTCCGGCGATGGCAGCGCGACTGCGCCATGATCTTCCAGCAGTTCAATCTGGTGCCGCGCCTGGACGTGCTGACCAATGTGCTGCTCGGCCGGCTCAACCACCGCTCGACGCTGTCCAACCTCTTCGGCATGTTCTCGCGCAGTGAATGCGCCGAGGCTGTTGCCGCCCTTGAGCGTCTCGACATCGCCCGCACCGTACTGCAGCCCGCCGGCACGCTTTCCGGCGGCCAGCAGCAGCGCGTTGCTATTGCGCGTGCCATGATGCAGCAGCCGAAGGTGCTGTTGGCGGACGAGCCGATCGCCTCGCTCGATCCGCTCAACGCCAAGGTGGTGATGGATTCGCTGCAGGACATCAATTTGCGCGAAGGCATCACCGTCATCACAAATCTGCATACGCTTGATACGGCCCGCAACTATTGCAACCGTATCATCGGCATGGCCGCCGGCAAGGTTGTCTTCGACGGCCCGCCCGAAGACCTCAACCGCGAGGCCGTGCGCATGGTCTACGGCGCCGACAGCAATGGCGGCGAAATCTCCGAGGCCATCACTTCGACCAGTGTCGCCGTCAAACAGAAAATCGCTGCATCCGCCGGACCGCTCGAGCCCGTGTTCCCTGGCTACTGAGAACGGCCTGATCGCCCGCCCGCGTCAAAGGCACTCGTCAAAAGTTCGAACGCTCCGGCGCGAAGCCGGAACCAACAGGAGAGAGATAATGTTCAGGAAGATGGTTTTTGGCGCGGTTTCATTGCTCGCCATCGCAACAAGTGCCGCTCACGCCCAGGATATCAAGGAATTCCGCATCGGCATCCTTGGTGGTGAAAATGAAGCGGACCGGCTGCGCAACTTTCAGTGCCTCGCCGATCACCTGAAGTCCGAATTCGGCTTCGAGAAGGTCTCGCTGTTCCCGGCCGCCGACTATGACGGGGTGATCCAGGGCCTGCTCGGCGGCACCCTCGATTTCGCCGAGCTTGGCGCGTCAGGCTATGCCAGCGTCTACCTCAAGGATCCGAACGCCGTGACCCCGATCCTCACCACCCAGCAGACCGACGGCGCGACCGGCTATTATTCGATCGGCCTGGCGCTGAAGTCGTCCGGCATCACCGACATCAAGTCGGCAAAGGGCAAGAAGCTCGGCTATGCCGACCCGGATTCGACCTCCGGTTATCTGATCCCGCTGACCCAGATCCCGAAGGACACCGGCGCCTCGAACGAAACCTTCTTCGCCTCGACCCAGTTCAATGGCGGCCACGAGAACAACCTCCTCGCCGTTCGCGACGGCAAGGTCGATGTTGCGGTTGACGACTCCTCGGGCATTGGCGACTTCAAGAACGGCTACACCTCCGGCACCTTCCACAAGGAAGTCGCCAAGGGCGCCGTCGACCCCAACGATTTCGTCGAAGTCTGGCGCTCCGGCCTGATCCCGAACGGCCCGCTGGTCGTGCGCACCGCGCTCGGTGGCGATATGAGCGCCAAGCTCGCCAACTTCTTCACCAGCCTGCCGGCCAAGGACAAGCCCTGCTTCGAGGCCATCGAAGGCGGCGATTTCACTGGCTACGTTCCTGTGAAGCCGGACTTCTACAGCGTCATCGTCGAAGCCCGCAAAGCCGCGATCGGCGGCTGAATGCGGTGGCAAAGGGCGGCCTTACCAGCGCCGCCCTTTTTGCATGCCCGATCATGACCATCTCAGCCACGATCCGTTCAGACGCGACCCGGCGGACAGCCGACTCCTGGCGACGGCAGACGTCCTTGCGCCGGTTCTACACGGCGCTCGGCATCGGTTTGCTGCTTATCGCCATGTGCACAGCCATGTGGTTTGCCGACGAGGCCAATGCCGGACATTTCTTCGATCGGCTGCCGCACATACTGGATTTCCTTAGCTGGCTTGTTCCCAAAGACTGGAACGACGTCTGGCGGGCGCTGTTCGACATCGCATCGCCGCACGACAAGGGCAGCCAGGAGTTCAACTTCCCGCTTGGCCGCGTTTATCTCTGGGGCGGTTTTTACCTACCCGAATATTTCGAGCTGATGCTCACCACGCTCAACGTGGCGCTGGTTTCCACTTTCATCGGCTTCGTCTTTGCGGTGCCGTTCTCGTTCATCGCCGCGCGCAATTTGACACCCAGTCCGGTGCTCAGGCTCGTCGTCAAGCGCTTCATGGAACTGCTTCGCGCCTTCCCCGAGATCGTCATTGCCGGCCTGTTCGCAGCCATCCTCTCGACTGGCCCGGTCGCGGCCATCATCGCCATCGGCCTGCATTCGATCGGCGCCCTCGGCAAGCTCTTCTACGAGATCAACGAAAACATCGACATGCGCGCCGACGAAGGCCTGCGCGCGGTCGGCGCCAACTGGTTCGAGCGCGTGCGCTTCGCCGGCCTGCCACAGGTGCTGCCCAATTTCATGTCTTACGCGCTGCTCAGGATCGAGATCAATGTCCGTATCTCGACCATCATCGGCGCGGTCGGCGGAGGCGGCATCGGCGAGGAGCTGAAGCTCTCCATCTCACGCGGCTTTGGCGCCAAGACGCTGGCACTGGTGCTGCTGTTGTTTACCACCATCTTCCTCGTCGACCAGTTCTCCGCCTGGCTTCGTCGCAAGCTCGTCGGCGAGCAGGCCTTCATGATGGGCGCCTGACCATGATCCCAAAAAGTGGATTCCGGTTTTTGGAAAAGATCATGGCAAATCAACAAGAAGACTGCCCATGGCCGCGATGACCGCCGATGAGATGCAGGCGATAGAGGAGCGCTTTCCCCAAGTGTTCCGACGGCCCTTGTACAAACGCTTCGGCCCGCTGGTGCTGTTCGCCGGCATCCTGCTCTACCTCGTCTATGCCTTGTGGTTCTTCAGCCTGCCGCAAGTGCTGAGGGAATCGCATTGGGAGCGACTGCCGCTCTTCCTGACGCAATGGATCAGCTACGATCTGCAGCCGGAATTCCGTCTCGATCAGCCTCAGATCACACCCAAATACCCGCGTTTTTCTGCACTTGGCGAAGACCCGCATCCCGACTGGGTCATCGCCAATGCCAACGGCTCCTACACCGTTCTGATCGAAGGCCGAGCCAAATCCGTCACCTTCGACAAGGCCGAGGCAACGCTTGTCGCCAATGGCCAAGCGGTGCCGGTGTCGTTGACCAGCGGCAAGCCGGTGATAACCGGCCCGGTGCCGGACTGGATCACCGCGCATGACGATGAAATCGTCGCCCGGATGGGCTTTGCCGGCGAGGTTCGCATAACCGTCGATCGCGTCAAGGTCCGCAAGCGCTTCCTCGGCTGGGCGAATTTCGTCTTCGACACACGCTCGCCCTTCTTCGGCAAGTCGCCCGGCGAGGTGGTCTCGTTGCTGATGTCCGGACCCCAGCTCAAGCCGGGCACATCGAACATTGCGCTGGCCGCGGACAATATCTGGAACAACGCCCAATGGCAGCATGGCGACGTCTGGACGAAGCTGTTCCAGACCATCGTCATGGCGTTTCTCGGCACCTTGCTCGGCGGCATCGTCGCCTTCCCGCTCGCCTTTTTCGCCGCCCGCAACATCACCCCGAGCGGCCTCCTCAGCCAGGTGCTCAAGCGGTTCTTCGATTTCATGCGATCGGTCGACATGCTGATCTGGGCGCTGTTCTTCACCCGCGCCTTCGGCCCGGGCCCGCTGGCCGGCAGCGCCGCGATTTTCTTCACCGAGATCGGCACGCTCGGCAAAGTCTATTCGGAAGGCCTCGAGAACATCGACGACAAGCCACGCGAGGGCATCCAGTCGACCGGCGCGAACGGCTTGCTGGTGCAGCGCTATGGCGTGCTGCCGGAGGTGATCCCGGTCTTCATCAGCCAGACACTCTATCAGTGGGAATCCAACACCAGGGGCGCGACGATCATCGGCGCCGTCGGTGCCGGCGGGATCGGCCTGAAGCTTTGGGAAGCGATGCGCACCAACTCCAACTGGGCCAATGTCTTCTACATGGTGCTCTTGGTCCTGCTCGTCGTTTTCATCTTCGACAACATTTCCAATTTGCTGCGCCGCCGGCTGAGCAGGACGATCCACGACTACAACCGGATCCAGGCCGAGCAGGGGTGACGGGTGCATCGGGCTGGCCGATCGTTATGCAACTTTCCTCCACCCGTCCTTAATATGCCTGTAGCCGTCGCGGTAGACAGCTTCCGGGCCTTCGGAAAAGTCGCGCCACACCTTGGTGGCCGCGGCCAAGTCCTTCAGCGAACGCCCGAACGCCTCGATCGTCAGCCAATCGTCGTAGCCGCTCTTGCGGATGGCGGAGAAAGTCTCCTTCCAGGGAATATGGCCACGGCCCGGCACCCCGCGATCGTTCTCCGAAATGTGGATATGGACGATGTTGTTGCGGTTGCGCGTATAGGCGCCAATCGGGTCGGCTTCTTCGATGTTGGCATGGAAGGTGTCGTACATCGCCTTGATGTGCGGCCGGTCGATCGCGTCGATATGCTCCGATAAATCGTCCATCGTGTTGAGCAGGTAGCATTCGAAGCGGTTGAGCGCCTCCAACCCGATGGTGACGCTCTTGTTGCCGGCATAGTCGCCAATGGCGCGTTGCGAAGCGATCGAACGTTTTTTCTCGGCCGCTGTCGGCCCGCTGCCGGAGAAGGCCCCGAGTGTCGAATGGAGCGGGCCGCTCAACGTGTTCGCGCCAAGCGCCTGAGCGCAGTCGATCGCCGATTTCATGTAGTCGATACCGGCTTTGCGCGTCGAGGCATCCGGCGAGATCAGGTTCATCGCCGGATCGCCCATCGCCGAGACGGCGGTGCGTTGCAGCCCGATACGGTCGAGCAGTTCGCCGAGTTTCCTGTAGTTGTCCGGCGTGCCGGAGAAGACCGGTATTTCGACGCCGTCGAAGCCGGTCGCCTTGATGTCCCTCAACAACGGCTCGTGTTTTTTCGAGACACTGGTCGTCCACAACAACATGCACATGCCGATTTTCATCGACGCCCCTCCCTTCATTCGCTCGATCGCCGGAGGGGTGATGAGATTCAGGTCAGGCCGAGCCGAAAATGGCGGGTTCCGAGAACCGGAGCGGAGCGTGCTTTTGGTACATGAGCACCGGAAGCGCAGGAAACTGCCATTTGCAGGCCGGTCTCACCTGACTATCACCACCACCCTTCAGAGCTTCGTCCACGCCCCATTCTTCTTCGACGACTTCACGCAGGCCTCGATGAAGGCCATGCCCTCGACGCCGTCCTGCACGGTCGGGAAGACGACATCCTTAGCCGGCTTCCCGCCCTTCCGGCGCGCTGCACGAATCGCCCGCGCGGCTTCCTGATAGATGTTGGCGAAACCTTCGAGATAGCCTTCCGGATGCCCTGGCGGAACGCGGCTGACGCGCCCGGCGACGGGGAGCGCGCCGGCGCCATTACGGGTAATCAACTGCTTCGGCTGGCCGAACGGCGTGTACCAGAGATAGTTCGGGTCGGCCTGCACCCATTCGAGGCCGCCCTTCGAGCCGTAGATGCGCAATTTCAACCCGTTCTCGTGGCCGGGCGCCACCTGGCTTGCCCAGATCATTCCCTTGGCCGGGTGCGACCCGCCGACCGGCTTGAAGCGCAGCAGCACATTGATGTTGTCGTCGAGCAGCCTCCCCGGCACGAAGGCATCGAGATCGGCCGACAACGAATCGAGCTCCAGCCCGGAGACGAAACGGGCAAGGTTGTAGGCATGCGTGCCGATATCGCCCAGTGCACCGCCGGCACCCGCCTGCTTCGGGTCAGAGCGCCACGCAGCCTGCTTCTGGCCGGTGGCGGCCAGGTCTTCGGTCAGCCAGTCCTGCGGATATTCCGACTGCACGATGCGGATATCGCCGAGCTGTCCCTTGGCCACCATCTCGCGTGCCTGCCGCACCATCGGATAGGCGGTGTAGTTATGCGTCAGCACGAACACCTTGCCAGTCTTTTCGACCAGCGCCGCCAGCCTCTTTGCCTCGGCTAGCGTCGTCGCTAGTGGCTTGTCGCAGATGACGTGGATGCCGGCCTCGAGAAAAGCTTTGGCGGCCGGCACGTGCACATTGTTCGGCGTGACGATGGCCACCACCTCGATGCCATCCGGCCGCTTGGCCTCCGCCTTGGCCATCTCGGCATAGGAGCCGTAGCTGCGTGCCGGATCGAGCCCAAGCTCGGCCGCCGAGGCCTTGGCGCGCTCCGGATTCGACGAGAGGGCGCCAGCAACCAGCACGAACTCGTTATCCATGCGTGCCGCGATGCGGTGCACCGCGCCGATAAAGGCGCCTTGTCCGCCGCCAACCATGCCGTAGCGGATCGGACCGCCTCCCGTTTCCGTCTTCGATGCGCCAACCACGATTTTCTCCCTCGTCATTGAAATACCCCTCCCCTTGAGGGGAAGGTGGCCCGCAGGGCCGGGTGGGGTCGGTTCATGCCGAGCCCTACGCCCAGCGACCCCACCCCGATCCGCTGCGCGGATCGACCCTCCCCTCGAGGGGGAGGGAATATCTGTGCTAGATCCCCATCATGCCGCGCAGCACCTTTTTATCGGTCGTGCCGCCGGCGAAGTCGTCGAATGCTTTTTCCGTCACCCTGATGATGTGGTGCTGGATGAAGGGAGCGCCTTCGGCCGCACCATCCTCCGGGTGCTTGAGGCAGCATTCCCATTCCAGCACCGCCCATGAATCGTAATTGTATTGGGTGAGCTTGGAGAAGATGCCGCGGAAATCCACCTGCCCGTCGCCGAGCGAGCGGAAACGCCCGGCACGGTTGGTCCAGCTCTGGTAACCGGAATAGACGCCTTGCCGCCCGGTTGGATTGAACTCGGCATCCTTGACGTGGAACGCCTTGATCCGCTCGTGGTAGATGTCGATAAATTCGAGATAATCGAGCTGCTGCAGCAGGAAGTGCGACGGGTCATAGTTGATGTTGCAGCGCTTGTGGCCGCCGACCGAATCGAGGAACATCTCGAATGTCGCGCCGTCGAACACGTCCTCGCCTGGATGAATTTCGTAGCCGACATCGACGCCGTTTTCGTCATAAACGTCGAGGATCGGCGTCCAGCGTTTGCCGAGTTCGGCAAATGCCTCCTCGATCAATCCCGCCGGCCGCTGCGGCCAGGGGTAGAGGTATGGGAAGGCCAACGCTCCGCAAAACGACACCGACGCCTTGAGCCCGAGATTCTTCGACGCCTTGGCGGCGAACTTCATCTGTTCGACCGCCCATTGTTGCCTGGCTTTTGGATTGTTGTGCACCGCAGCCGGCGCGAAGCCGTCGAACTGCGCGTCATAGGCCGGATGCACCGCCACCAGTTGCCCCTGCAGATGCGTCGACAGTTCGGTGATCTCGACGCCGGCATCGGCGCAGATGCCCTTCACCTCCTCGCAATAGGCCTTGGAGGAGGCTGCCTTCTCGAGATCGAACAATCGGGCGTCCCATGTCGGGATCTGCACGCCCTTGTAGCCCAGACCAGCCGCCCATTTGGTGATCGAGGCCAGCGAATTGAACGGCGCGGCGTCGCCCGCAAACTGCGCCAGGAACAGACCAGGCCCCTTCATCGTCGTCGGCATCGGCATCTCCCTATGTTTCACGACCAAGCATAGCGCCGATTGAAAACAGGGCCAGCGTCTTTGGTCTCTTTGCACAGCGCGCTCAGCGCCGCTATTCTGGTATTACCAAATGCCGAAATCTGGTCAAGCCATTTGACGCGCTGCCGCAGTCCTGCAACCATGCCGAGTTAAGCCACATGTTTAAGTATAATCAATAGCATAGACAGGAGCCAACGCTTGATGGCAGCACTTCTTGCCGTCCAGATGAAATTACTGTAGACCTCCCATCAAGCCCAATTGGTCGAACCAGTTTGCAAAAAAATGCTGGGACGCCTTGGGGAGGAATCATGCGGCGGCTTCGGCAGAGTGCGCCGCAGGCAAACTGGTACAGGCGATTCTGGGAAGGATAGACCATGCATCTTTCGACGCACAATTGGATGCGGGCGGAGCCGCTGGAAACGACGCTCAAGCGCATCAAGAAATTCGGCTATGAGTCGATCGAGATTTCCGGCGAACCCGAACAGTACAAGCCCAAGGAGACGCGCGCACTGTTGAACGAGTACGGCATTCGCTGCTGGGGAGCGGTGACGCTGATGCTGGGCGAGCGCAATCTCGCCGCCAAGGACCAGGGCCAACGCGAGCGGTCGGTGCAGTACGTCAAGGACGTGCTGACCATGGTCAGCGAGCTCGACGGCGAGATTATCACGCTGGTTCCCGCCACTGTCGGCAAGGTCGTGCCGGACGGCACCGAGGAAGAGGAATGGAAATGGGTGGTCGATGCCACCCGGGAATGCTTCACCCACGCCAAGAAAGTTGGCGTCAAGATCGCGGTTGAGCCGCTCAACCGCTTCGAGACTTATCTGTTCAACCGCGGCGCCCAGGCACTGGCGCTGGCCGATGCGGTCAGCCCCGAATGCGGCGTCTGCCTCGACGCCTACCACATCCACATGGAAGAATTTAACGTCTATGACGCCATCCGGCAGGTCGGCGAGCGCCTGTACGATTTCCATGTCGCCGACAACAACCGCTTCGCCGCGGGCCTTGGGCAGATCGACTGGCCGAAGATCGTCGGCACGCTGAAGGAGATCGGCTATGACGGCGCGCTGACCAATGAATTCGTCGCCCCCGTCGACCGCACGCCGGCTGCTCCCTATCCCGACATGGTCGAACGCAACCCCGTCGACATCTCGCCGGAGCAGCTGAAGTTCATTCAGGACCACGGCTCCAGCGTGCTCACGGAGAAATTCTACACCGACCAGATGCGCATCAACGCGGAAACGCTGCTGCCGCTGATCAAGTAGCCGAGCCGTTTGGAAAGAGCCCTTCCGCCTCACCGCGGCCGGGCCGAGGATGAACATGCGCATCAAAACGGTCCAAGCCTGGTGGGTCCGCATACCGATCGAAGTCGCGAAGCAGCACCGCAGCGACTTCGGTCAGGTGGCGACGTTCGACGCCGCTATCCTGCGCATCGAAACCGACGACGGGCTGGTCGGCTGGGGCGAAGGCAAGAATGCCGCCGGCAGCGCCGGGAGTTACGGCGCTCTCGTTCATTTGCTGAACTACGAGGTCGGCCCGCAGCTGGTCGGCCGCGACCCGGCCGACATCGGCGTCATCTGGGAGATGCTCTACAATGGCACGCGCCACGACAGTGCCGCTCGCGCCGGCCATGCCATGCCGCAACTGGCACGACGGGGCATGAGCATCGCTGCCATCAGCGCCGTCGACATCGCATTGTGGGACATTCTCGGCAAATCGCTCGGCGTTCCGGTCTGGCGGCTGCTCGGCGGCCGCAAGCTGGACCGCATGCCGGCCTATGCTTCCGGCGGCTGGGCCACCGCGGAAGCCATCGGCGACCAGCTGCAGTCCTACATCGCCAAGGGCGGCTTCAAGGCGCTGAAGATGCGCGTCGGCGCGATGGATGGCGCCCCACATATCTCGGCCGCTCGCGTCCGCGCCGCAAGACAGGCGCTCGGTCCAGATATCGATCTGATGGTCGACGCGCACGGCACTTACACGGTGGCCGAAGCCAAGCGCTTCATCCATCTCGCCGGCGACCTCGATCTCGCCTGGTTCGAGGAGCCGGTGATCGCTGACGACAAGCCCGGCATGGCCGAGGTGCGCGCCTGCGGTTCGATCCCGATCGCCACCGGCGAAAGCGAGGCGACACGCTATGCCTTCCGCGACCTCGCCGTGCTCAAATCCGCCGATATCTTCCAGCCGGATCCGGCCTTTTGCGGTGGCATCAGCGAGGCGATGAAGATCGGCACCATCGCCAGCGCCTTCAATCTGCGCTTTGCGCCGCATCTTTGGGCCGGCGCGCCCTGCTTCTTTGCCGGGCTGCATGTCTGCGCCGCTTCGCCGGCGAGCTTCACCGTCGAATATTCGCTCGGCGCCAACCCGATGATCCACGATCTGATCGAAGAGACTGTCGAAGCAAAGGACGGTATGGTAGCGATCCCTGATAGACCCGGGCTGGGATTCACCATTTCGGAGCGGTTCCTGGAGGCGCACGCGCAACACGGCTGACATGAAAGAAAAGAACCTTCTCGCGGAACTCGCCGCCTATCTGTTCTCCCATTCCGACAAGGAGACCGGCCGCACGCCGTCGGAGCGCGAACTGGCAGAGCATTTCAGCGTCAGCCGCGGACAGATCCGCGAGGCGCTGGCCATTCTCGAGGCGATGCGCATCGTCGAGCGACGGGCGAAATCCGGCATCTACATCGATACGAAGCAGGCGAGCGTCGAGGCGATGGCGCTGTTCGCCCGCGCGGGCCTGCCGCTCGATCCCGTCCAGATCTACGAGACGGTCGAGTTGCGCAAGATCCACGAGATCAAGGCCGCCGAACTGGCCTGTTCACGCGCCACCGAGGAGAATTTCGAGCGGCTGCGCGAGATCCTGAAGGCCTCCGAGGATCGCATCGCCGCCGGTGAAGGCCTTGCCCGGGAAGACCGCGAGTTCCACCTCGAGATCGTGCGGGCGACCAAGAACAGCGTCTTCCACAATATCTGCAGCGTCTACTACATGATGGGTGAGCTGCGCCTGCCGATCTATTTCAACGATCCCGAACGCAGCGTGCGCTCCCATGCCGAGCATATCCAGATCTACGAGGCGCTGCTGCGCCGCGACGGCAATCTCGCCCAGGCGCTGATGAGCGCCCATCTGCAAGGCGCCGAAAGCTACTGGAAGGGGCTGATCGAGGGGCGTGGGGCGGAACCGCAAAGCCCAGCGCTCGAAAAGGCCTGAAATGCCCAAGATCCTGTCGACACACAGACTGCACCCCCGTGCCTCTTCCATGCTGACAGGGGCCGGCGAACTCGTCGTTGCTTCCGCCCTCGACGCGCATACGCTTGCCGCCGAGGCAAGGGACGCCGATGTCATCATCGTTCGCGCTCCCTTGCCTGCGTCGCTTTTCGAAGGAGCAAGGAAGCTCAGGGCCGCGATCCGGCACGGCGCCGGGCTGGACATGGTACCTATGGAAGCGGCCAATGCCGCCGGCGTGCTGGTGGCGAACGTACCGGGGGTGAACGCGCGATCCGTCGCCGAATACGTGATGTTCGCGGCGCTGGCGCTGCTTAGGCGCTTTCGTGTGTTGGACCGCGACCTGCGTGCGAAGGGCTGGCTGGCCGGCCGCGAACACACTGTGGTGGCCAGCGAGCTAGCGGGCAAGACGATCGGCATTGTCGGTCTCGGCGCGATCGGCCAGGCGGTTGGCCATATCGCGGCACATGGGTTCGATCTGAATGTGGTGGCGACGACGCGCAGCATGCGGCCGGCGCCGGACAGGGTCGGCTTCCTGTCGATCGATGCGCTGATCGAACAGAGCGACATCATCGTTCTGTGCTGCCCGCTGACGCCCGAAACACGGGGGCTGATCAGCCGCGAGCGCATTGACCGGATGAAGCCGGATGCGCTGCTGATCAATGTTTCGCGCGGGCCGGTGATCGACGACGACGCGCTGATCGAGGCCTTGCAGAAGGGCCGTATCGGCGGCGCCGCACTCGATGTTTTTGCAACACAACCGCTGCCGCCCAACCACCCCTATTTCGGCTTCGACAACGTCATCGTCACCCCGCACATGGCTGGGATCACCGAGCAGTCGATGATGCGCATGGGCGTCGGCGCGGCTGGCGAAGCCTTGCTGGTGCTGGCCAACAGATTACCGGTCAATCTGCGCAACCCGGAAGTGGTCGAGCACTACCGGCGGCGGTTCCCTGTCGATCTCTGAGCGCCTCAATTTTCCCGAACTCGCCGGCGATGGTGCCGGCATGGTAAACGTCACAAAATTCCTGCTGACCGCTGGCTTCTGCGTGGCGACGGCGCAAGTCTTCGCCAACGGACAGGGCAGCTACGTGTTCTGCGACAACGGCTTGCGCTGCGTGGCGGCACCCTGTCCATCGAACAGCGCACTCGACCTCGCTACTGGTAAGCTCATCAAAGGCGTTTCAATCGACATTGATCGCCTGCCGCAGCAAGACAAAGCCCTCAATCTTTCGGACAAGCTCTATGCCGGCGAGGTCGTTGTTGTCGGATCGATCGAGAACCGCACCCGGACCTTCAACGGCAAGCGGTACACCCTGCCTTGGCTGGTTGCCACCGGCATCGAACGCGCCGCCAAGGACAGCGAACGCGGCCACTGCTCGTCGCGCTGACACGCGCTGTCGGATCAATTTGCAAGCAGCGCCTCCACGCCGGCTGCGATGCGCAGCAGGTGGTGGTCATGACCATTGCGCGCCACCAGCATCAGCCCGGCCGGGCGCGTCTTTCCCGGCATGGGCAGCGAGATTGCTGACAGATCGAACTGGTTGGCGACCTGCGTGTTGCGCAGCAGAAGACCCTCGATCCTGTTGCAGAGGGCCTCGTCACCGGTCATCGAGACGATCGTCGGCGCCGTCACCGGCGTGGTCGGCAGGGCCAGTACGTCTACCCCTGACAGCCGCTCATCCATTGCGGCGACAAGTGCTGCGCGACGGCGCATTGCCCTGATATAGACCGTGGCCGGAATGGCGGCGGCGCGCGACAATGGTCCGCTTACCCGCGGGTCGACCGGCGTCGCCGCTCCCGTCGCCAGCCAGTCGGCATGGATCTCCGCCCCTTCCATCGCCGCGATCGAGGCGCGCTTGGTTGCCGCGCGCAGTTCGGCAAGCAGGTCGTCGATCGACAGTTCCGCAAGCCGTGCGCCGCTAAGCTCCATCTTGCGAAGACACCAGTCGAACGTCGTCGCGACCTCTTCCTGCGTATCATCGAACAGCACGCCGCGCGCAATGCCGATGCGCAGGCCGTGCAGTGGAAGCGGCAACAGTGCTGCCAGGTTTTCGCCCGACATCACTGCATCGGCCGCCGCACATTCCGCGACGGTGCGGGCCAGCGGACCGATCGAGTCCAGCGTGGCCGACAGCGGAAACGCACCCGCGAGCGGCACGCGCCGCGCGGTCGGCTTGAAACCGACGACGCCATTCAGCGATGCCGGAATGCGCACCGAACCACCCGTATCGGAACCGATAGAGATTTGGCTGGTGCCTTCGCCGACCGAAACCGCGGCGCCTGAGGACGAGCCGCCCGGAATACGGGTGGCATCGCTTGCATTGCCGGGGGTGCCGTAATGCGGATTGACGCCGATCGCGGTGAAGGCGAACTCGGTCATGTTGGTCTTGCCGAGGATGACTGCACCGGCCTGACGCAGCCGTCGCACGACAATGGCATCCCGCAGCGCCGGCGCTGCGGTGGCGAGCAGCAGAGAGCCCGCCGTGGTCGGCTCGCCAGCGACATCGAACAGATCCTTGATCGAGACGATCGCCCCATCGAGCGGCCCGAGCGTGACGCCGGCTTTTCGCCGCGCATCGGCTGCGTCGGCCGCCGCCCGTGCGGCTTCCGGGTAGAGCTTTACGAAAACGCTTTCGTCGTCGACGCGAACGGCAAGACGCGAAAGAATTGCTTCGAGGCTATCACGGGCTGATTGCATTTTCGGTGTCGGACTCCGCACGCTTGGAACGTCTTAAGATAGCAGCCCCAACTGCCGCAGGAGACATAGCCCGGCACGGTCGGATTTGCACCTGTCGAACCGAAGGAGGAAGGCCCGATGCTCTACCAAGGCAGCTGCCACTGCGGCAAGGTCGCGTTCGAGGTCGAAGGCGAGCTGACCGGAGCCGTACGGTGCAATTGCTCGATCTGCTCGCGCAAGGGTGCACTGCTATGGGCAGTGCCGCATGAAAGCGTGCGGGTGCTTGCCTGGGGCGATGATCTCGGCCGCTACAGCTTCGGCAACCATGTCATCGCGCACCGCTTCTGCCGCAGCTGCGGCATTCACCCCTTCGCCGAGGATGTCGGCGAAGGGAGCGGGCGAAGTGCCTATATCAATATTCATTGTATCGAGGCGTTGGACGTCGCCGCCGTGCCGGTCTTCGACTTCGACGGCCGTTCCGTTTAGGCCTTGGGATCGTCGATCGGCTTGGGGCCAAGGAAGAACGCCGCCAGTGCCGCAAGCAATGTCGCCGCCGCGCAATAGGCGAAGGCGCTGGCAACGCCGGTATTGTCGACCAGCAGGCCGCCGAACACGGCGCCCAACGCGATGGCGACCTGGAACGTCATAACCATGAGCCCGCCGGCGCTTTCCGCCTGATCGGGGGCGGCTCGCACCAGCCAGGTCTGCAGCCCGACTGGGACGGCACCGAAGGCAAAGCCCCAGCTGGCCACTGCTATTGCAGCCACGACGGGTGAGCCTCCGACCACCAGCAGCAGGAGCGCTGAAGACGCGATCAGCAGAGGCGCCAGAGTGACGGCTGCCTTGAGGCTGCGCTCGGCAATGAAGCCGCCGGCAAAATTGCCGAAGAAACCACCAATGCCGTAGGCGAGCAGCACAAGCGAGATCGTCTCGATGTCCAGTGCGGGCACCTTCTCGAGAAACGGGCGGACATAGGTGAAGCCGGCAAAGTGTCCCGAGGCGACCAGCAACACCACCAGCAGCGCTACTCTGATCATCGGCCGCTTCATCACCTCCAGCAGCGTGCGAAAACCTGCTGTACCTGCCGGCGGCAGTCGCGGGATGGTAGCCACCTGTACCAGAAGCGCCAGCGCGCCGACCACGGCGGCGATCATGAAGGCCGTCCGCCATCCCCAGATGTCGCCGACATAGGCGCCGACCGGAGCAGCGCAGACCGTCGCCACCGAAACGCCGGTGAGGATGATCGACATGGCGCGCGGCATCAGCCGCATTGGGACAAGCCGCATCGCCATGGCCGCCGACATCGACCAGAATCCGCCGAGACTGATCCCGAGCATGATGCGGGCGATCAGAAGAATAGGAAGCGACGACGCAAACGCGGCCACCAGGTTTGACAGCACAAGCAGCACGGTCAGCGCCAACATGACCAGCCTGCGGTCCAGCCGCTTGGTGACAATAGCCATGGTCGGTGCCGCAATCGCGCCAATGACGGCCGTTGCCGTTACCGCCTGCCCGGCGGCGCCTTCGGTGATGCCGAGATCCTGCGCAAGCGGCGTCAGCAGGCTGGCCGGCAGAAATTCTGCGGTCACCAGGCCGAAGACTCCGAGCGCCAAGGAGACCACCGCCCCCCATGCGGGGTCGGATCGTTCGCCAGTTTCAGATGGGTCGAGAACGGCGTCCATGACGCCTGTCGCGGGTTCGGTCATGAGGGATCTCCGGTCTGTTGCAGCGCAGCATTTGACTGCAATGCAACATAAGGAGTGACTAGCTGGAGTTTCCATGCTAGAAACACCATTATGTTTGACCGTTCGTCCAAAATCCCCGTAACCGGCGATCCACTGACGGACATATTGCGCGGATTGCGCCTCGAAGGCGTCGATTACGGCCGTTGCGAGATGAAGGAGCCTTGGGGCATCCATTTTCCGGCTCAGGCGGCGGCACGGTTTCATTTCATCGGCCGTAAAGGCTGCTGGTTGCTGCAGCCGTCCGGCGAATGGGTCGAGCTCAAGGCGGGCGACGCTGCCTTGTTGCCGCGCGGCTCAGCTCACACGCTGGCGAGCGAGCCGGGTATCGAGGCGGCGCCGATCCACGGCTATGAGGTCGAGGAGATCTGCAAGAATGTCTATTGCATGTCGAATGACGGCGTGCCCGGCTGCCGTCCGGGGACCTTGCTGTTTTTCGGCAGCATGTATTTCAATCTCGATGGCTTGCACCCCTTGCTCGGCATGATGCCGGACGTGATGCGCGCACATGAGTTGGAAGCCTATGAACCAGGTATTCCACATTTGCTGGAAGCGATGGCCCGCGAGGTGTCGATGGAGCGCGTCGGCTCCGGCGGCATCCTGGCGCGGCTGGCCGATGTGCTTGCCGCGACCGTCATCCGCTCATGGGTCGAGCGCGGCTGCGGCGACTCTTCCGGATGGATCGCGGCGGTCAGGGATCGCGAGATCGGCCGGGTGCTGGCCGCGATCCACCTGGAACCGAACCGTGACTGGACGGTGGAGGCTCTGGCGAAGATGATGGGTGCCTCGCGATCGGGTTTCGCCGATCGCTTCGCCACCATTGTCGGCGAAACACCGGCAAAGTACGTCACGCAGGTGCGGATGCACCAGGCGCGGCAATGGCTGGTCCGCGACCGGCTCAAGATTTCCGTCGTGGCGGCGCGCCTCGGCTACGAATCCGACGCCTCCTTCAGCCGCGCCTTCAAACGGGTCATCGGATCGCCGCCCAGCCATTTCCGGGCCGAGGAACAGGCGGAGATCCGCTAATGCATGTCGCGCAAAAGTGTGCAGCGGTTTTGCGATAACGACGTGCATCAAAACAAGAATCTAAAGCGCGTCGCATGAGGCCGGTCGAACGCGACGCGCTTTAGGCCGGCTAAACGTTGGCCGGCTTATTGCTCGGTGATACAGGCCGAGCCGGCACTGCTCTTGCAATATTTGCCGGAGGCCCCGCACCTGCCATCCGAGACTTCGACGACGGTGCCGCTCAACAACAGTTTGCAGTCGCTGGTGGACAGATTGACCGTGCCGTTGAGGCCCTTGATCTTCTTGGCGTCGACCTTCGCACCGGCGACGATTTTCTTGGCTGCCTGCGCCTCGCCCAGATGCGCCGCCAACAATCCCATACCGGCGACAAGCAGGATCGTCGCAAAAGTGCGGAACAGATTTCCCATAGCCAACCCTCCATTTCGGGCCTCCAAAATTGGGCTTGCAAAGCCCGTTTGGGACCAAAGGATCAGCCTATTCGACAAATCGGAGCATCCGCATCCCCCGCACGGGGGATGACGGGAAGACTCGAGCATTTCGCACCAAATGGAGTCACGTAGCGTCGCACAAATGCGGCTAAAACACATAGATAGAGCGGGATACACGGTTCGTGTTGAACGCATCCCGCTCCAGCTGCAGTAAAGAGGCTTGTACTTAGCCGGCGTGACGCAGGCTTATTCCGCTGCCCTTGTCGAACAGCACCACCTTGTCCGGATTCCAGGCAAAGCGCACCGGCTGCTCTATCTGGACGTCGGTCCTGGCCGGCACGGTGGCGCGCAGCATGGCGTCGCCGACCCGCAGCGTCAGGATCTTCTCGACGCCATGGTTCTCGACATCGTGGACCCGCGCCTCGACCGGCGCGCCGGTCTCGAGATAGACGTCTTCGGGACGAATACCGAAGACGACCGGGCGACCGTCGGTCGCCGCGCCCGGCGTGGCCCCCCCCGAAGTCTTGGCACCCCCCGCAAACGGCAATTCGAAATTGAGCGGCGCCATCACCGCACGTCCGTTGACGAGCTTGCCGTCGATGAGGTTCATCGGCGGTGAGCCGACGAAGCTTGCCACGTAGGTGTCGCGCGGATTGTTGTAGATCTCGTACGGCGTGCCGGTCTGGACGATGCGGCCATGGTTGAGCACGCCGACCTTGTCACCCATCGACATCGCCTCGATCTGATCGTGCGTCACGAACAGGAAGGTGGCGCCAAGCTGCATCTGCAGGTTCTTCAATTCGGTGCGCAGCGCCTCGCGCAATTTGGCGTCGAGCGCCGACAACGGCTCGTCCATCAGGAATACCCGCGGCTTGCGCACGATGGCGCGGCCGATCGAGACGCGCTGCATCTCGCCGCCTGAAAGCCTATCGGTCTTGCGGTCGAGCAGATGCTCGATGCGCAGCGTCCTGGCCGCGCGGTCGACACGATCCTTGATCTCGGCATCGGGCAGCCGGCGGATCTTCGGCTTCAGCGGAAATTCGAGGTTCTGGCGCACCGTATAGCGCGGATAGAGCGAATATTGCTGCAGCACCAGCGCCACGTCGCGCTCGGCCGCGCCCCAGTCGGCGACATCGACGCCATCGATGAAGACCTGGCCTTCGCTCGGTTTTTCCAGGCCGGCAATCATGCGCAGCGTCGTCGTCTTGCCGGCGCCGGTCTCGCCAAGCAGGACGAAGAACTCGCCATCGGCGATGTCGAGATCGAGCCCGGTCAAGGCGGTGTGGTTACCGAACTTCTTTGAGATGTTCTTGAGCTGGATGTGGGCCATCAGAGTCTCACTCCCAGCGATTTGCCGCTCGCCGTGTCGAAGAAATGCGCCTGGCTGGGATCTATTCTGACGAAGACCCTTTCGCCGGGGCCGCTGATGAAGCCGCTCTTGGTGCGCGCACGCAGCATCTTGGAGCCGACCTTGAGGTCGACGATGTCGAAGGACCCGAGCGGCTCGACGATCTGCGTCTCCACCGGCAGGAACCCCTCGGCGGTTTCGCGGCGGACGAGGACGCCTTCCGGCCGTATGCCGAGCGCGAGTTGGCTGCCGGCATGGCCATTGAGCTTCGACAGCAAGGCGCGCGGGAATTCGAAGCCAGCGGCCGCATCGCCGACCGTGACCGAGGCCGATGAGGGTTTCTCGGTCACCGAAGCGTCGGCGACGTTCATCACCGGGCTGCCGACAAATTGCGCGACGAAAAGATTCGCCGGATGCGAATAGACCTCGTCCGGCGAGCCGACCTGCTGCAGTACACCTTCATGCATGATGACGATGCGGTCGGCGAGGCTCATCGCCTCGATCTGGTCGTGGGTGACATAGATGCTGGTCGAACCCTGCTTGATGTGCAGCCGCTTGATCTCGGCCCGCATCTCCTCGCGCAGCTTGGCATCGAGCGCGCCGATCGGCTCGTCCATCAGCATCGCCTTCGGCCGCCGCACCAAGGCCCGGCCGATCGCCACGCGCTGCATGTCGCCGCCGGACAGCGCCGACGGTTTCTTGGCGAGGAGATCGCTGATCTGCAGCGTCTTGGCGACCGAGCGCACCTCGCTGTCGATCTCGGCCTTGCTCTTGCGCGTCGCTCTCAGTGGAAAGGCGATGTTCTCGTAAACGCTCATATGCGGATAGAGCGAAAACGATTGGAAGACCATGGCGATGTCGCGGTCGGCGGCCTTGAGGTGCTGGACCGGCTTGCCGTCGATGAGGATGTCGCCGCCGTCGATCGTCTCCAGCCCGGCAATCGCCCTGAGCGTCGTCGTCTTGCCGCAGCCCGACTGGCCGAGCAGCACGATGAACTCGTTGTCGTCGATCTTCAGGTTGAGGTCCTTGATGACCTGGACGGCGCCGAAATATTTCTGGACGCCGCGAAGCTCGATTTGGGTCAATGCTGTGCCCCCGGATTTGCCCCTTGCCCGGTGCCGGCCTTCTCCTCCGGCGCGATCTTGGAGGTGATGTTGAAGCCGATCAGACCGATCAGGATGATGGTCACGCCATAGCTGTGCAGCAGCATGTTCCACGGCTGGCAGAGCGCGATGATACCGAGCACCATCAGCACCTGGCTGCCCGGTTCGAGATATTTCTGGTTGATGTCGCGAAAGCTCATTTGCGGATCGCTCCGAAGGACATGCCGCGCAACAGGTGGTTGCGGAGCAGGAAGGTGAAGATCGCGACCGGCAGCAGGAACAGGAAGGTTCCGGCGGCGATCACCGTCCAGTCCGGCAGGCCGGAACCGACCTGGCTGGGAATGAAGGGCGGTGCCGTCTGGGCGCGGCGGCTGGTCATGATCAGCGCGAAGGCATACTCGTTCCACGCCGTGATGAAGCAGAACACGGCGGTGGCGGCGATGCCGGTGGCGGCCTCGGGCAGCACGATCTTGAAGAAGGCCTCCATGCGCGTGTAGCCGTCGACGAGCGCCGCCTCTTCATACTCCTTCGGGATTTCGTCCATGAAGCCCTTCATCAGCCAGACCGAGAAGGACAGGTTGAAGGCGGTGTAAAGAATGATCAGGCCGACATGGGAATCGTTGAGCCCTACCGCCCGGTACATCAGGAACATTGGGATGGCGACGACCACCGGCGGCAGCATGCGCGTCGACAGGATGAAGAAGAGCAGATCCGCCTCTCCCTTCACCTTGAAGCGCGAGAAGCCATAGGCGGTGAAGGTGCCCATGCCGACGGCCAGGACGGTCGAGGTTATGGCGACGATCAGCGAATTCATGAAACGGCTCGGATAGCCCGACCACTGCACCTGGCCCTTGCCGTCGCGCACGATCTTTTCGCCGCCATTGAAGACGACGCGCTCCCACCACGGCGCAGCCGCGTACTCCTCCGGCGACGGCGGGCTGCGCAGCTGCGAACGCTTGGTGAACAACTTGACGAAGGGCGATATCTCCGGCTGGAAAACCACCGTCGGCGGAATGGTGGTGGCGAGATTGCGCGGCTTGAAAGCCGTCGAGGCGATCCAGTAGATCGGCGCCAGGAAGATGATCGTCACCAGCAGGACAGCGACGATGGCGACCCGGTTGAAGGTGATTTCGGAAGAAGTGCGGACTGCGGCCATCTCAGCGCTCCTTCACCTTGTTGAGATATTTGACATAGATGTTGGTGATCGCCAGCACCATGATCAGCACGATGTAGGCGAGCGCGCAGGAACGCCCGGTCTGCCATTCCTGGAACGCCATCTTATAGAGCCGGATCGAGATCAGCTCGGCCGTCGGCTGGCTGGTCAGGATGTAGGCGAGGTCGAAGGTCTTGAACGCCTCCATGGTGCGGAAGATGACCGCGATCATCAGGATCGGCGCAACCAGCGGCAGCGTTATGCGGAAGAAGGTGTAGAACGGCCCGGCCCTGTCGATCGCGGCTGCCTCGTAGAGATGCTTGGGCACAGCCGACAGGCCGGCCAGCGACAACAGCATGACAAAGGGCGACCACATCCAGATGTCGGTCAGCGCGACCGCATAGAGCGCCATTTTCGGATTCGACAGCCATTCGAAGGTGCCGAGGCCGAGCGCATAATTGATGATGCCGAAGGACGGATCGTAGAGCAGCTTCCAGAACAGGCCGACGACGGCCATCGACAGCATCATCGGCAACAACAGGAGCGTCGTCAGCAGGCCCTTGAGCGGAATGTCGCGATTGAGCAGCATGGCCACGCCGAAGCCGACGAGCAGCTGGCCGGCGACCGAGATGATGACGTATTTTGCGGTGATGGCGAAGTTGGACCAGACATAGGGATCGCTGAGCAGGTCGCGATAGTTTTGCAGCCCGACGAAATTCGCCGCCGCGCTGGTCGAGGCGCGGAAATCGGTGAACGAATAGCCCAGCGAATAGATCAGCGGGAAGATGTTGAAGACGATCAGAAACAGGATCGTCGGGATGATGAAGAGATTGCGGATCGAAATGTCGCTTAGACCGCGAGCGGCGGCCCGCGAGGACCTGTCCAGCGTGGTGATCATCGTGGTCGCCAAGACCCTGCTCCCGGTTCAAGAATCAGAAAAAGAAACGGAGGAGGCACGAACGCCCCCTCCGTGAAACTTCATGCTTATTGGCCGCGGCCGTATTTCTTGAAGGTCGCGTTCCAGTCGGCTGCCAGTGCGTCCAGCGTCTCCTTGGCGGTGCCTTCGCCGCCGATCATGTAAGGATAGATGCGCTGGTTGAGCTGCTGCAGCAGTTCCGCATATTCCGGAACCGCCCAGAAGTCCTTGACCTTGAACATGGTCTCGTAGAACGCCTTGTTGTAGGGCGTGGCGTTCTGGAATTCGGGCGACTTGAGCACGGCGGCACTGCAGGTGTAGCCGCCAAGCGCTGCCCATTTCTTCTGGGTCTCGTCCTTGATGAACCATTCCAGGAACTTCGTCGCCTGTTCCTGCTTCTGCGAGTAGGAAACGATGGAGATGCCCTGACCGCCGAGTGCGGCGAACTGGTCGCCGCCAGGTCCGGCTGGATTGGCGAAGAAGCCGGTGTTCTTGGCGTTCGGGTTCGACGCCTCGTTGATCAACGAGGGGAAGAACGCGAAGTAGTTCATGCTCATCGCGGCCAGGTTTTCAGTGATCGCCTGGTTGTCCTCGACGAAGAACGACTTGGCCCAGCCCGGAGGCGTGAACTTGTAGAGTTCCTTGTAGGCGTCGAGCGCCGCGATCGCCTTGTCGGAGTTGATGAAGCCATCGACCTTGTAGGTCTTATAGTCACCCAGCTCGCCGCCAAAGGAGAACAGCGCGTTTTCGAAGCCCATCGCCATCGCGTCATAAGAATTGTCGGTGTAGATGGCGATGCCGTATTTTTTCTGGTCCGGCCGGTAGAAGAATTCGGCGATGTCGCGTAGCGCCTTGAAATCCTTCGGCACGTCGAGATCGTAGCCATACTTGGCCTTGAAGGCTTCTTTTTCCTTGGGGTCTTCGAACCAGTCCTTGCGATAGGACCAGCCGACGGCGTCGCCTTCGAGCGGAATGGCCCAGTACTTGCTGCTGCCGCCCGGATATTCGGCATAGTATTTCACCGTGGCCGGTGCCATCACTTCACCGACCTTGTGCTTGTTGAAGAAGTCGGTCAGGTCGACATAGTGGCCACCGGTCGAGCCAGCACCAAGCCATTGCGAGTCGCCGACGACCATATCGTAGGCGTCGCCATGGGCGTTGAACTCGGTGAAGGCCTTGGTCTGGAAGTCGGGCCACGGTGTGGTTTCCACCGTGATCTTGACGCCGGTTTCCTTCTCGTACTCGTTGCCGAGTTCCTGCAGGTAATTGGCCGGATCCCATTCCGCCCAGAAGATTGTAAGTTCCTTTTCCTGCGCGTAGACGGACGTTCCGCAGGCGAGCACTAGGCCGATACCAGCAAGCAAGCTGGTCATTGTCTTGCGCATAATGATTTCCTCCCTTGTGCGCATTCTACCGTTCATGAGAACCGGCATCGAGGCCGGCCCTGGTAGTCCTCCCGTGACGGCACCGTTTCGGTCTGTGAGCCTCCTCGCTCGACCGAAACGGATCTCAGCCTTCACCTTTGATCCGCTTTATTTGTCCTGATCTGGTATTACCAATTTAAGAGGAACGTCAAGCCCTTTCTTGGACGGTGACGGACACGCAGACAAGCTGGCTTCTGCGATATCTGCCTGTTTTCGCCGAATTTTCCTACTGCATGATACATGAATGCCTTACTTGGGCCGCTGCATCGCCAGTAGCATGAATAGCCAAGTTGAAAATCTGGTCGAACCAGATTGGCGTCATCTCACGGCGGTCGTCGGCGCGATCCCATCTCCTTCAATCATCGACTCGGTCATAGCCGCGCGCACAAGAGCCCCGGCCGCCCATTGCGCAACCGACATCATACTGCGGCTATCCAAGCCCCATATATCCTTCAATACGATCAGCATCTCAACACCGAAGATCAGCGACAGCGCCTGCGCAAGCCGCTTGAATTCGCGCTGCGGCAACTGGCCCTTGAGTGGCGCGATCGCATCCTTCAAAAGCTCGATGCGATGGCCGCGCGTGAAGGCCGGTTCGCCGCCCAGCGTGCCTGCCTGTCGCTGTGCCCACTGGTCGAGCGACAGTTTCAGCGCCGCCTTGAACGTCGCTTCGAAGGCCTCGATGCGCGGCATGGCGGTGTCGAACAGCTCGGCGACCCGGCGCTCCGGATCGGCAGAGATCGATTGCCAGGTAAGGATCGGCCCGAGCCCTTCGTCGACCACCGCCTGCACCAGCGCCGCCTGGCTCGGAAAATACCGATAAGCGGTGGCGCGCGAGACTTCCGCTGCTTCCGCCACCTCGCTGACGGAGGGCGTGGCGCCCGCCTGCATCAGCTTTGTCGCCGTCTCCAGCATCAGCCGCTTGGTGCGCGCGCGGGCCCCGCGCTCAGCCCGCGGGCTGGCGCCTTGGCCGGCGTCGTCGTTCACTGTCGCTTGTTGACGTGAGACATCCATGTTAATACGATACGCGCGTCTCAAAAAATTGCAATGGCCCTTCGCCCATCGAACGGCCAGGCAAAGGGGCGGCAGCGCCGAACACGCCCAAGACCGGGGAAACGCGATGAAGCGCATCTATGTGGTGGGCACCGCCGACACCAAGGGCGAGGAACTCGCATTTCTGTCCGATGCGGTCGCCGCTACCGGCGCTTCGATTGCCCGTGTCGACATCGGAACACGCGGCGCGACCGTGCCGGTCGACATTTCGGCAGACGAGGTCGCCAGCCACCATTCCGAGGGTCGCAACGCCGTGCTCGGCGTCGACGATCGCGGCACCGCGGTGGCGGCAATGGCTGCCGCCTTTGCCCGGTTTGTTCAATCGCGCAGCGACATTGCCGGGATTATCGGCATTGGCGGCGGTGGCGGCACCTCGATCATCACCGCAGGAATGCGCACGCTGCCGCTCGGCCTGCCCAAGATCATGGTTTCGACGTTGGCCTCCGGTGACACCACGCCTTACGTCGACGTCTCCGACATCGTCATGATGCCGTCGGTGACCGACATGGCCGGCCTCAACCGACTTTCCCGTGTCGTGCTGCACAATGCCGCCCAGGCGATATCAGGCATGGCGGCAAAGCCGGCGCCGCCGGCCGACGGCAGACCCTCGATAGGCCTGACCATGTTCGGCGTCACCACGCCATGCGTGACCGCGATCGCCGATGAGCTTCGTTCGACCTATGACTGCATGGTCTTTCATGCCACCGGAACCGGCGGCCGCACCATGGAAAAAATGGCCGACAGCGGCCTGTTGTCCGGCGTCATCGACATCACAACGACCGAAGTCTGCGACTTGCTGCTTGGCGGCGTGCTGCCGGCGACCGAAGATCGCTTTGTCGCCATCGCCCGCACCAGGCTGCCTTATATCGGCTCGGTCGGCGCGCTCGACATGGTCAATTTCTGGGCGCCGCCGACAATTCCGGAACGCTATCGCGGCCGGCTGTTTTATGAGCACAATCCAAACGTCACGCTGATGCGCACCACTGCCGACGAAAGCAGGACGATCGGCGAATGGATCGGGACAAGGCTGAGCCTCTGCCAGGGTCCGGTTCGTTGCCTCATTCCGGAGAAAGGCGTGTCGGCGCTCGACATCGAAGGCGGCGCCTTCTTCGACCCTGAAGCCGATGCCGCTTTGTTCGAGGCGATCGAGCGTACCATCAAACCCGCCAAAACGCGGCGCGTGCTGCGCCTGCCGCTGCACATCAACGATCCGGAATTCGCCTGGGCCGCCACAACGGCCTTCCTCGACATCGCCAGACAGTGAGACACCAAGACATGGCCGCCATACCGCGCAAGAAAATCCTGGAGAAATTCCGCATGATGATTGCGGATGGCGTGCCGATCGTCGGCGGCGGTGCCGGCACCGGCCTGTCGGCCAAGGCCGAGGAAGCCGGCGGCATCGACCTGATCATCATCTACAATTCCGGCCGCTACCGCATGGCCGGGCGCGGCTCGGCCGCCGGCCTGCTCGCCTATGGCAACGCCAACGAGATCGTCAAGGAGATGGCCTACGAAGTGCTGCCGGTGGTGAAGAAGACGCCGGTGCTGGCCGGCGTCAACGGCACTGATCCCTTCGTCATCATGCCGCTGCTTTTGGCCGAGTTGAAGACGATGGGCTTTTCCGGCGTCCAGAATTTTCCGACCATCGGCCTGTTCGACGGCCAGATGCGGCGGAGTTTTGAAGAAACCGGCATGGGCTTCGGGCTCGAGATCGACATGATCGCCGAGGCTCACAGACTCGACCTGTTGACCACGCCCTATGTCTTCAACCCAGACGAGGCGCGCGCCATGACAACAGCCGGCGCCGACATCGTCGTCGCCCATATGGGGGTGACCACCGGCGGCTCGATCGGCGCGACGTCGGCTAAATCGCTGGACGACTGTGTCAGCGAGATCGACGCCATCGCCAAAGCGGCACGCTCAGTGCGCGAGGATATAATCCTGCTTTGCCATGGCGGGCCGATCTCGATGCCGGACGACGCCAGATATATTCTCGAGCGCTGCAAGGGCCTGCACGGGTTCTATGGCGCCAGTTCGATGGAGCGGCTGCCGGCGGAAGCCTCGATCGCCAGGCAGACGGCGGATTTCAAGGCCGTCACGTTCGGCGCTGCGTAGAGACCAGCAAAAAGAAGGTGGGACGATGACCGACAACAGCAAGGTGTTCGTATATCCAAAAGACGTCAGCGCCTTCGGCTTCGACTGGGGCAGGCTGTCGCTGACGGTCGCTCCCGAAGTGAACGGCGCAAAGCGATTTTCCGGTGGTGTCGTCGACCTCCCGTCGGGCAAGGGCCATACGCGTTATAACCATCCGGGTGCGGAGGAGATCATCTTCGTCATCTCAGGCGATGGCGAGCAGATGGTCGAGGACGAGAAAGGCAACCCGGTCGTCGAGAAAGTCGGCCCCGGCTGCACCATCTATGTGCCGGAAAGCCGCTTCCACTCGACGCTCAATACCGGCGATGGGCCGATGCAGCTTTTCGTCGTCTATTCGCCGGCCGGGCCGGAACTGGCGTTGCGGGAGTTGCCGGATTTCAGGTTGATCCCGCCGGGCGGGGATAGAAGCGCCTAACCCCCGCCCGCGTTCCAGCCCCGGCCCCGATCGCCGAACATCACGTACCCTGTGTCGGTGACCGCCACCGTGTCCTCCAGCTTGATGAAGCCGCGCGTCGGGTGGAGCATGGTCGTCTCGACCGAAAGCACCATGTTCTTCTCCAGCGGCTTTGCGGCATAGGTGCCTTCATAGGTCACCGGATGGTTGGTCATCAGGAACGGCGCTTCATGCGTGATCAGCCCCATGCCATGCGCGAAGAAATCGGTATAGGGCGCAACCTTCGACTTCTTCAGCACGCCTTCGGCATGAGAAATCATGTCACCGCCCAGCGTGCCCGCCTTGACCTTGGAGAAGGCCGCCTGCTGCACTGTCTCGATCTCGGCCAGCAGATCCTCGAGTTCGGCGTCAGGCTCGCCCAGCACGCCCATGCGGCAAAGGTCGCCGATATAGCCGTGGTAGTTGCCGCCGGAATCGATCGACATCACCTCGCCCCGTTTCCAGGCCTGCGGCGAGGCGGCGCGGTTGTGGCTGGAGCCTAGCGTCAACAGGCAATATTCGAAATGCGCGCCGCGATTGGTCTCCTCGCGCCTGAGCTGTTCGATGATCTCGCTCTTGGTCGTGCCTTCGCGTGCCCAGCCGATGGTCGCCAGCATGGAATCGGTGATCAGCTCGGAGGCGATGCGCAGCTTCTCCAACTCGGCCTCGGTTTTGATTGCGCGCATGCGCTCCAGCATATCAGTCGCATCGATCAGCTTGGCATCCGGCAGCGCGTTGCGGATCAGCATATAGGCGTCGGACGGCAGGAAGGCGGGCTCGATGCCGACGCGGGCATTGCCCTTGCCGATCTTTCGCAAATGCTCGACCGCCAGGTTGGCGGCATCGAGCGTGCCCCAGCAGGCGGCATGCAGTGTCGGCGTCCAGAATGGATGGTTCTGGTGCTCGCCGCCTTCCATGCGGTTGGCGATATAGGCGGCATGCTCCGGCCCACCTTTCTCATAGACGACGACAGGCAGATAACGGCTGTGGCCGATCGCATCCATGGCGGCGAAGAAGATGAACTTGTAGCCGCCAAGCAGATACTGCGTGTTGTGCTTGGAGGTGGCGAGCAGCACGTCGATGCCGGCCTCCTCCATCAGCCCGTCCACCCGAGCCTGGTCGAACGGCACGCCGCCGACGGCATTCTTGCCTGGGGCAATGTTCATGTCTCTCTCCCTGAAATCCCTTGGCCGGCCGCTCGCCGGCACCGGCTTTCCGGCTCTGACCCTCGGCTATGCTTAATCTGCATCATTTTGCCCGATCTGGTCCAGCCAGAACGGGCGAACCAGCCCCAAAGCTGGTCCACCTGCTGCACTTTACTCCAGTCTGGGTCCTGCCAGAACCGCGCATCGAACCGTTTCCGTACAACTGGTCCAACGGACGGAAATTTCAAAGCCACGTGAGGATGCGCCAATTCCGTCTTTGGCGAAACCCCGCACAAGGCCCATAATCAGCCGTGCAGGATGCTTACGAGCGTCCGAGGGGTACGGCGGACCCGGCCGGGTCCGCGGAGAGGACGGAGTTCGATCATGCCAGAGTTCACCATTTCCAGACGTACGATGCTTGCGGGTTCGGCATTGCTGCTGGCCTCCACCGCGATGCCGACGATCGGGTCGGCGCAGACGCCGAAAAAGGGCGGACGACTGGTTGTCGCCGCTGATTCCGAGCCGCGCAATCTCAATCCGGCGATCGTCGCCTCGAACGGCGTCTTCTTCATTTCGAGCAAGATCGTAGAAACCTTGGCTGAGGCCTCCTTTGAGGGCAAGGACGGGCTCGATCCGCGCCTGGCACTCAGCTGGGAAGGTGCCACC
This sequence comes from Mesorhizobium sp. M0048, assembly GCF_040323405.1. Lineage (NCBI taxonomy): Bacteria > Pseudomonadati > Pseudomonadota > Alphaproteobacteria > Hyphomicrobiales > Phyllobacteriaceae > Mesorhizobium > Mesorhizobium sp. M0048. The sequence goes on from NZ_JAMYUV010000009.1 coordinate 139,673, forward strand.
GACGGCCTGTCGGTGACGTTCAAGCTGCGCGAGGGCGTCAAATGGCATGACGGTAAACCCTTCACCTCCGGCGATGTCGCGTTCTCGGCGCTGCATATCTGGAAGCCGTTGCAGAATCTCGGCCGCACCGTGTTCAAGGATCTGGAGGCGGTCGACACGCCGGACGAAGCCACCGCCGTGTTCAAATTCGCCAAGCCGACACCGTTCCAGCTGATCCGCAACGCCTTGCCGGCGCTGAGCAGCGTGGTGCCCAAGCACATCTACGAGACCGGAAAGATCGAGGACAACCCGGCCAACAACGCCCCGGTCGGCACCGGACCGTTCAAATTCGCCGAATACAAACCCGGCGAATATTACCGGCTGGAGAAGAATACGGATTATTGGGGCAAGGACGAGCCCTATCTCGACGAGATCATCTATCAGGTGCTGCCGGACCGCACAGCAGCGGCCAGCGCGCTCGAGGCCGAAGAGATCCAGCTCGCCGCCTTCTCCGCCGTGCCCCTCGCCGATCTCGACCGCATATCCAAAGTGCCCGGCCTCAAGGTGATCACCAAGGGTTATGAAGGGCTGACCTACCAGCTCGTCGTCGAGATCAACCATCGCCGCAAGGAGCTGGCCGACCTGAAAGTGCGCCAGGCGATCGCTCACGCCATCGACAAGGATTTCGTCGTCAAGACGGTGTTTCTCGGCTATGCCGCCACCGCCACTGGCCCGGTGCCGAAAAACGACCCGCAATTCTACACCGCCGACGTGCCGACGTACGCCTTCGACGTCGCCAAGGCCAACACCCTGCTGGACGAGGCCGGCTACAGCCGAGGCGATGACGGCAAGCGCTTTTCACTGAAACTGCTGCCGGCGCCCTATTTCAACGAGACCAAGCAGTTCGGCGACTATCTGCGCCAGGCGCTCGCCGCCGTCGGCATCGACGCTCAGCTGGTCAACAACGACTCGGCCGCGCATATCAAGGCTGTTTACACCGACCACGCCTTCGACCTTGCGGTCGGGCCGCCGGTGTTCCGCGGCGATCCTGCGATCTCGACCACCATCCTGGTGCAGAGCGGCATTCCAGACGGCGTGCCCTTCTCCAACCAGGGCGGCTATAAGAACGCCGAACTCGATGCCCTGATCGCCAAGGCATCGGAGACGCTCGACACCGCCGCCCGCACCGGACTCTACAAGGAGTTCCAGAGAAAAGTTGCCGCTGACCTGCCACTGATCAACGTCGCCGAATGGAGTTTCATCAGCGTCGCACGTGATACGGTCAGGAACATCGCCAACAATCCGCGCTGGGCGGTATCGAACTGGGCGGACACTTGGCTGGAGGGGTAAGGAAGTCTCTCCAGACTTGCGCGCCGCTTGTGTGCTCAGCTTCAACGATGAGAGCTTTTTCGCGCCCCCCTCTGTCCTGCCGGACATCTCCCCCACAAGGAGGGAGATTGGCAGCTTTGGCGTTGCCGGCCGTCTTGCAACGCTGGAGATTGGCGAAAGCGACAATGACAGCTGATCTCCCCCCTTGTGGGGGAGATGTCCGGCAGGACAGAGGGGGGCGCCGTAGAGCGCGGCACCGAAGACTTGGCTCTCCTATCGGCGTTATGCCATGACCCGCGCTGTCATCCTCCTTCGCCGCCGTCTCGTCGGCAGCATCTTCGTGCTGCTGATTGTCGTCATCGGCACCTTCCTGTTACTCGAAGCCGCTCCCGGCGACGCGGTCGATGCCTACATCGTCTCGACCGGCGGCGACGCCGGGATGATCGAGCTGTTGCGTCACCGCTGGGGTCTCGACCAGACGGAACTGACGCGGCTCGCCAATTATCTTTGGGCGCTGCTGCATCTCGATCTCGGCCAATCGGTCACCTTTTCGCGGCCGATCCGCGACGTCATCCTCGAGCGCCTGCCCAACACGCTGCTGTTGATGGGCAGCGCCACCGCGCTCTCCTTCGGTCTCGGCTCGGCACTCGGCATCTATGCCGGCGCCAGGCCCGGCAGTTTTCGCGATCGCTTTCTGTCCATCGGTTCGCTGGCGCTCTATGCCGTGCCGGGCTTCTGGCTTGGGCTGGTGCTGATCATCGTCTTTGCCGTCGACCTGCGATGGTTTCCGATCGGCGGGATCGAGAGTATCGCCTCGGCCCGGACCGGCCTCGATCGCGCCGCCGATATCGCCCGCCATCTCGTCCTGCCGGTTTCGGCGCTCGGCTTCATCTATCTCGCGCTCTATCTGCGCATGATGCGCGCCGGCATGGCCGAGGTCTGGCGACAGGATTTTGTGCTGGCCGCCCGCGCCAGAGGACTTTCCCGCCGTCGCATCGTGCTCGCTCACGTCGCCCGCAATGCGCTGTTGCCGCTGGTCACCATGCTTGGCCTGCAGTCCGCGCAGATGTTGGGCGGCAGCGTCGTTATCGAAAGCGTCTTTTCCGTGCCAGGCCTTGGCCGGCTGGCGCAGGAAGCGGTGGCGGCACGCGACACGCCGTTGCTGCTCGGCATCATTCTCATCAGTGCCGTCCTGGTCGTCATCATCAACCTTCTCGTCGACATCGCCTACGCCGTCCTCGATCCGCGCGTCGGGGCCAGTGAGGCCGGCGCGTGAGCCCGCTTCGCCGCTTTCTTCGCACGCCGGAAGCGATCGCCGGCGCGGTCATCCTGACGGCGCTGTCTGCCGTGGCGCTTGCCGCACCTTTGTTCTTTCCGAGCGATCCGCAGGCCATTGCCGGGCCGGCATTGCTGTCGCCGTTCCAGGACTGGTCGCTGCCACTCGGCACCGACCGCCTCGGCCGTGACGTGCTGGCCGAGCTTTTCCACGGCGCCCGCACCTCGCTGGCGGTCGGCCTGGCAGCAGCAGCCACCGCGCTTGCCGTCGGCGCCGTAATCGGCACGTTGGCCGGTTTTGCCGGCGGCCTTGTCGACGAGGTACTGATGCGCATCACCGACGCTTTCCAGACCGTCCCAGCCTTCCTGCTGGCTTTGGCTTTCGTCAGCATCGTCGGGCCGTCGCTCGGCGTCGTGGTCGCTGCGATCGCGCTGGGCGCCTGGACCGGACCGGCACGCGTGGCGCGGGCCGAAGTGCTGTCGATCCGCGAGCGCGATTTTGTTGCCGGCGCCCGCGTCATCGGCATGCATCCGCTGGAGATCGCCTTTCGCGAGGTGCTGCCCAACGCGCTGCCGCCCGTCCTGGCGTTGTCGTCGGTGATCGTCGCCGCGGCTATTCTCACCGAAGCGGCATTGTCTTTTCTCGGCCTCGGCGACCCCAACCGCGTGACCTGGGGCGGCATGATCGCCGAAGGCCGCGCCGTGCTGCGCACCGCGCCCTTCCTGTCGATCATTCCGGGTGTAGCACTCGTGCTGACCGTGCTCGGCGTCTATCTCGCCGGCGAAGGCGTCGTCGAGACCGCGGCGGTGAGAAAGAGCCTGTCGTGACGGCGCTTGCTTCGATCCGCAATCTAACGGTGACCTATCGCCGCGACGGCGCCGAGGTGGCTGCGCTGAAACATATCAGCTTCGATGTCGCCGCTGGCGAGCGCCTCGCCATCATCGGCGAGAGCGGCTCGGGCAAGAGCACGTTGGCGCTGGCGATTGCCGGGCTGCTGCCGGCCACTGCCAAGATCGAAGGCCATATCGATTGGCTCTTGCGCCCGCCGCCAATGTTTGGTGCCAAGGCACCCCCCTCTATCCTGCCGGACATCTCCCCCTCAAGGGGGGAGATTGCGCTTTCATCTCTGCCTTCGCCAATCACTGAAGCTGGCCGAAAGGAACCGGCTGCGGAACTGCCGATCTCCCCCCTTGAGGGGGAGATGTCCGGCAGGACAGAGGGGGGCGCGACGGAACGCCGGCCTAAGTTCGTTCCCCCCGGAGGCCGTGATATCGGCTTCGTTTTCCAGGACCCATCCGCCAGTCTCGATCCGGTCATGCCAATCGGCAAGCAGATCGCGGAAGTCGCGCGCACGCATCTCGGACTTGACTGGCGACACGCCTATGCTAGAGCAAAAGCCTTGCTCGAACGCGTCCGTCTGCCCGACCCCGATGCCGCTCTGCGCGCCTTTCCACATCAGCTCTCCGGCGGCCAGAAGCAGCGCGTGGCGATCGCCGCCGCGATCGCGGCCGGGCCGAAACTGCTGATCGCCGACGAGGCGACCAGTGCCCTGGACACCATCGTGCAGGCCGAAATCGTCGGGCTGATCCGGCGACTCGTGACCGAGGACGGCATGACGCTGCTGTTCATCAGCCACGACATCGGGCTGGCCGCTGAGCTTGGAGAGCGCATCGCCGTGTTCCGGCATGGCGAGCTGCTCGAGCTCGGTGCGACGGCGCAGGTGGTCAGTGCGCCGCGTCACGCGTACACAAGGGCGCTGCTCGACGCCGATCTCGGCCTAGACGCCGAGCCGCTGCTGCAGCGAACATGACCAGTCCGCTGCTCGCCGTTTCCGGCCTGACCAAACGATACAGTAGCGGCGGCAAGATCATCGCCGCGGCCGACGATGTTTCCTTCCACATCGAGTATGGCGAGACGCTGGCGCTGGCCGGACCTTCCGGCAGCGGCAAATCGACGATCGCTCGGCTCATACTGCGGCTCATCGAAGCCGATGCTGGCCGAATCGAATTTGAAGGCAGTGATTTCCTGTCGTTGAACGGCGCTGCGTTGCGCGACCGGCGCGCTCGTCTGCAGACGGTGTTTCAGGATCCGCTCGCCGCCTTGAACCCACGCGCCACGGTGGCACGTGTGCTCGACGACCCCTTGCGCATCCATCACATCGCCTCTCGCGCCGAACGCCCGCGCCGTATCGTCGCTCTGCTGGAACGCGTCGGCCTCAGCGCCGGTCTCGCCGGCCGCGCCATTCACGAAATCTCCGGCGGTCAGCGCCAGCGCGTTGCAATCGCCCGCGCCATCGCCACGAAACCGTCGCTGGTCGTGCTCGACGAGGCGGTGTCGGCGCTCGACGTTTCGGTGCGCGCGCAGATCCTGCGGCTGCTGCTCGACCTTCAACGCGAGGAGCGCATCGCCTATCTCTTCATTTCGCACGATCTCGGCGTCGTCCGTGCCATCGCCCACCGCATCGCCATTCTGGACGGCGGGCGGATTGCCGAGAGCGGCGATCCCCGCACCGTCATCGACGCGCCGCAATCCGCGATCGGCAAGGCGCTGGTGGCGGCAGCGCCAAGACTGTCGAGGATCGAACGGGACGCATCATGACCGACGCCGAAGCCCGAGCCGAAAAACCGTCACGCGAACTCGATTCCGCCTTCCGCAACCGTGCCGATCTCTATCGTCTGTTGCTCGACGAGCTAACCGCGGAAGTTGGCGCGGAAAAGGCTGAGGCGATCATGATCCGCACCATTGAACGGCGAGGCAGGGAGGTTGCGGCGGCGGCCTTCGCCGATTTCGGCCCCAACGACGCACCGGCGATCGGCGAGGCGTTCCTGGCCGTCAGCCCGGATGGCGGTCGCATGTATCCGACCGACGTCGAACGCGGTCCGGACCGCATTGCCTTCAAGGTCAGGCGCTGCCCGCTGAAGGACGCCTGGGTCGAAGCCGGCGTCGACGACGAGAAACTCGCCACGCTCTGCCGCATCGCCGGCGCCTTCGATCGCGGCCTGTTCGAGGCTACCGGGGTACGCTTCGACAATGTCACCTGGACACCGGGCCACGGTTTCGGCTGCTGCCACATCGCTTTGACCAACCGGGATGCCGGTTAGAGCTACAACTCGAGCCATGTCGGCGAAGACGTAGAGTTCCGTTCGGTTGGGCAGCACAGGGCCAACAAAAAACTCCCAGCGGCGTAAGGCCACGGCAATCAAATCAATCCGAGACTTGTCGGATTGCGGCATCCTTGTCCGTCTTGCGTAGGGAGTTCCTGGAGGTGAATTATGAGCGAATTGCCGGTGGTCAAAACGAGACGCAAAGGCAAGACCCTTATGCAGAGCATGCTGATCCCAACCGAGAAAATGGTCGCTGACGAGCTCCGGGCTGCACGACCTGGCCACTTGTCGGACCCTGCAGAGCTACGACGTAAGCTCGCGGCAAAATACGGAGCAGACGCCTGCTGCCCGGTGACTGTGCGGCGGCACTTGGTGCATATCAGTCAAGACAGCAGCGCGCCCTTTTGGCGCGTCGTAAATCCCGATCGGCCATTCGCCCGATGTATGAGAGGTGGATCGGAACACATACGCGAGAAATTGGCGGCTGAATGCTAAGTGTCCTGTCGCCGTACTTCAGCGCATACGAAAACGGCCCGCACAAGGCGGGCCGTTTTCGTATTTTGGTTGCGGGGACAGGATTTGAACCTGTGACCTTCAGGTTATGAGCCTGACGAGCTACCGGGCTGCTCCACCCCGCGTCAACCCTAAAGGTAAGCCTTGGCTCACCGAATTCAAGCTTCCGCCAAATGAAAGGGCCGCTTGCGCGGCCCGGAGTCCCGTTGGCGGGCCTGTTCGTAAGGAGAAGATTAGAAGATTAAACAACGTGCGCTTGGCAGACCTGGCAGCGACCTACTCTCCCGCGTCTTGAGACGAAGTACCATCAGCGCTGGAGCGTTTCACGGCCGAGTTCGGAATGGGATCGGGTGCAGCCGCTCCGCCATAACCACCAGGTCGGCAAAACGCACGTTGCTCGAGAAGCTGTTTTCTGTGCCATCCATCTCGGCGCAATCCAGGGATTGTCGCCAGAAATGGGCATTAGGAATGAGAACGATCAAGCCGATCGAACTATTAGTACCGGTAAGCTTCAAGCGTTGCCGCTCTTCCACACCCGGCCTATCAACGTGGTCGTCTTCCACGGTTCTCAGGGAATACTCGTTTTAAGGTGGGTTTCCCGCTTAGATGCCTTCAGCGGTTATCCCGTCCGGATATAGCTACCCTGCTATGCGGCTGGCGCCACAACAGGTCCACCAGAGATCCGTCCATCCCGGTCCTCTCGTACTAGGGACAGATCCTTTCAATATTCCTACACCCACGGCAGATAGGGACCGAACTGTCTCACGACGTTCTGAACCCAACTCACGTACCGCTTTAAATGGCGAACAGCCATACCCTTGGGACCTGCTCCAGCCCCAGGATGCGATGAGTCGACATCGAGGTGCCAAACAACCCCGTCGATATGGACTCTTGGGGGTCATCAGCCTGTTATCCCCGGCGTACCTTTTATCCGTTGAGCGATGGCCCTTCCACGCGGGACCACCGGATCACTATGACCGACTTTCGTCTCTGCTCGACTTGTCAGTCTCGCAGTCAGGCAGGCTTATGCCATTGCACTCAGCGAACGATTTCCGACCGTTCTGAGCCCACCATCGCGCGCCTCCGTTACTCTTTAGGAGGCGACCGCCCCAGTCAAACTACCCACCATACATTGTCCCGGACCCGGATAACGGGCCGCGGTTAGACATCCATAGTGATAAGGGTGGTATTTCAAGGGTGGCTCCACCTGAGCTGGCGCCCAGGTTTCAAAGCCTACCACCTATCCTACACATGCCACTACGAATGCCAATGTAAAGCTATAGTAAAGGTGCACGGGGTCTTTCCGTCTAACCGCAGGAACCCCGCATCTTCACGGGGAATTCAATTTCACTGAGTCTATGCTGGAGACAGCGGGGAAGTCGTTACGCCATTCGTGCAGGTCGGAACTTACCCGACAAGGAATTTCGCTACCTTAGGACCGTTATAGTTACGGCCGCCGTTTACTGGGGCTTCGATTCAGAGCTTGCACCCCTCCTCTTAACCTTCCAGCACCGGGCAGGCGTCAGACCCTATACGTCGTCTTGCGACTTCGCAGAGCCCTGTGTTTTTGATAAACAGTCGCTACCCCCTGGTCTGTGCCACCCTCCCATGCTTGCGCATGAAAGGG
>NZ_JAMYUV010000009.1:152500-173572 GCF_040323405.1 Mesorhizobium sp. M0048
ACACCATGCCTTTCGTGCAGATAAAGATGGCGCTTGCCGCCGGTCACACGACCAGCCGGGCCTATCCGCCTTTCGACCCGATGCAGGTGTTTGGCAATGGCGACGACAATGCCGCCCAGCCGGCAGCCGCCACCGCCAGCCAGATCTATGGCGCCAAGGTCGAAAGCGAGATGAGCCTGAAGACCGTCGATTTCCCGATCGAGACGGCGGCCTTCGACGAAAAGAGCGACCTTTCTGCCGACGAGGTGGAAAAGGTGGTGCGCGAGGCCGGCACCGATCTGAGCGACGGCGCTGTCCAGGTCGCGTCGCTGCACTATGTCGACCCGCAGCGATTCGGTGACGGCTTCGCCGAGAGCATGGCCGGCTCCTATGACGTCAAGATCGTCCCGGAAAACGTCTCGGTATCGCCGCGTGCCGCCATCGACGACCAGGCGCCGGCTTTCGCCGAGGAAATCATCCCCTTCACCAAGGATCTCGACATTGCCGAGGCCTTCGCTGATTCGGGCTATACCGGCGAGGATGCCACCGGAATGGCCGAGGCGATCGCCAAATTGCTGAATGCCACGGCCCTCAAGGCAGGAACCGTGCTGCGCGTTGGGCTCGAGGTCCATGGCGACGCCGCCAAGATCGTTCGCACCAGCGTGTACGACAGGACCCAGCACATCGTCACCATCGCACTCGACGACCACGACCAATACGTGCCGGCGCAGGAGCCGGAGCCAAATCCCGAATTGCTGACGGCGTTCGACGATTCGCCTGCGCCCATAGTGCGCGGCAATCTGCCGAACGTCTATGACGGCATCTACCGCACCGCCTATTCCTACGGCATGTCCAAGGCGATGACGCAACGGCTGATCAAGTTGCTGGCATCCAGTGTCGACTTCCAGTCGCGCCTCAATCCCACGGACCGCATCGAGGTGCTGTTCTCGCAGCCCGATGGCGACGACCAGGCGTCCGACGAATCCGAGCTGCTTTACGTCTCCGCGACTTTCGGCGGCACGACGCGAAATTTCTACCGTTTCCAGATGCAGGACGGCAGCACCGACTATTTCGACGGAAACGGCAGCAGCGCCGAGCAGTTCCTGCTGCGCAATCCCTTGCCCAATGGCCGATTTACATCCGGGTTCGGTGCGAGGCGCCACCCCATTTTGGGGTATGTGAAGATGCATACCGGCACCGACTGGGCAGCTCCCGTAGGATCGCCGATCATTGCCGCAGGCAATGGCGTCGTCGAAAAGGCCGGCTGGGCCGGTGGCTATGGCAAGCAGATCATCTTGCGTCACGCCAATGGCTACGAGACGTCCTACAATCACCAGAGCGCGTTTGCCAAAGGCATCGAGCCGGGTGTTCGCGTTCGCCAGGGTCAGGTTATCGGCTATCTCGGCTCAACCGGCCTCTCCACCGGTCCGCACCTTCATTACGAACTGATCGTCAACGGCACCAAGGTCGATTCGATGCGCGTCCGCCTGCCGGTCGGCAAGACGCTGAAGGGCGACGACCTCGTCGCCTTCAAGCGCGAGCGCGAACGCATCGACGACCTGCTCAAGCAGGAAGACAGCAATCAGTTGAAGGTCGCGAGCGCCAAGATCGAAGGCTGAGCCGACGTTTTTTCGTGGTCAGCCCTGCTGATTCGCCGTGTCGCGCACCCATGGCAGCCGCTCGCCCGAAACCGTCGTCCAGGCGGTGATTGCCGAAAGCAGGCAAAGCAGCGCGGTCACCGCGGCAACGGCTGCGAATGCCGCGTCGCTGGCGGCAAGTCGTGCCGCATCGAGGCCGGGCGCCAGGCCGGCTGGCGGCGGTTCGCCGAAACCCGGAAGGCCGGTGCCGGCACCGGTGCTGAGCACGCCAGCATAAACCCAGGCCGCCAGCGATCCCATCGCCGCCACGGCGATCAGGCCGCCGATCCGCGAGACGGCGTTGTTGATGCCCGAGGCCGCACCCGTATCCTTGTCCTCGACCGCCGTCATGATGGCGGTCGACAGCGGCGATACCACCAGCGCCATGCCGAACCCCATCAGAGCCATCAGCGGGAATACCCCCAGCCAGAAACTGTGGATGCCCCAATAGGCCAGCAAGGCAAGTCCGGCAAAGGCGAGAGCCACAACCAGACTGCCGCTGGCGATCGGAAAGCGAGGCCCGATGCGGTCGGACCACTGGCCAACCGGTCCGGATAACAGTGCCATCAACGCCGACAGCGGCAGGAATATAAAGCCGACCTCGGCCGCGCTCAGCCCCCATCCGGCGATCATGAGCATCGGCAGATAGAACAAATTGGCCGACAGGGCGAAATAAAGGAAGAAGGTCGCCACGTTGGCGCCCGCGAACGCGCCGATCCGAAACAGCGACAGATCGATCATCGGCTCGCGCCGCCGGCGCTCGAAGACGATGAACACGACGAGCAAAACCGCACCGGCGGCGATACTCGGGCCGGACATCAGCCCCTCCCCGTCACCACTCATCGAGGTCAGGCCGTAAGCGAGAGCTCCGAACGCCAATATGGCGAGTGCAGCGCCGCCGAGATCGAGGCTGCGCTTTTCCGCCGGCGCGTCGGCAGGGATCTTGGCCAGCAGAAGATAGATCGAGATAAGACCGAGCGGCAGATTGATGGCGAAGATCGCCCGCCAGATGCCGTTGCCGAACACCGACAGCACGAAGCCGCCCAGCACCGGGCCGAGCGCCGTCGTCAGTGCCGATGCCGCGGCCCAGATGCCGATCGCCCGGCCGCGTTCCTTTTTTGGATAGGCTTTGGCGATAATGGCCAGGCTGCCCGGCACCATGATGGCCGCTCCGATACCCTGGACAGCCCGAAATGCAATAAGCATCGCCGGGTTAGGCGCCAGCGCGCAGGCAAGCGAGGCGGCAATGAACAGGACGATGCCGGCGACGAAAGAGTGGCGCAGGCCGAAACGATCGCCGGCGGCGCCGCCGACGAGAATGAGGGCTGAAAGCGTCAATGCATAGGCGTTGGATATCCATTGCGCCTCGGCCAGGCTGGCGCCGAGATCGACGCGGATAGCCGGCGTCGCAATGGCCAGGACCGATCCATCGATAAAGCCGAGCGCGGAAGCCAGAATCGCGGCGATCAGCACGAACCGCCGCCGCGCCCGCGGGCAGAACGTATCGGCCGGAAGTGAGCCGGTCAGGGGAATGGCGCCAGTACCGACTTTGGTTGGCGTGTGCATGCCGCCTTACCTAGACCGCCGGCATGCCGCCGACAACCGGCCAGCAGGCTGTTCTCGTTGAAACCAGGCCGAACCTGGCCATACAGGCAGGAGAGAACGCCCGTCCGGGTGCAAACGGTGGATGCCGTGCTAGATTCCCGCAACGCTGCAACAAGGGGGAACTACCGCATGAAACGACCGCTCGAGCCCTCGGCGGAAGGACGCGGGCGCGTCGTCGGCATCACCGACGGCGTGTTCGCCATCGCGCTCACGTTGATTGTTCTCGAGATCAGGGTGCCGGCGCATGAAACGGTGCATTCCGAAAGCGAGTTGATCGCCGCGATCACAGCACTGGCGCCGCGCTTCCTGACCTATGCGCTCAGCTTCCTGACGCTGACCATCTTCTGGTTCGGCCAGCAGGCGCAACACGGGTTGATCGCAAAATCCGACCGGCGGCTTGCCACGCTGAACCTCTGCTTCCTCGGCTTCATCGCCTTGCTGCCGTTTTCGACCGATCTTTTGGCCGACTTCCTTGAATTCAGGACCGCGGTGCTCGTCTACTGGCTCAATCTTCTGATGCTGGGACTGACGCTGCTCGCCAGTTGGCGCTACGCGGACAAAAACGGATTTCTGGCCGACGGTGTCGACGCGGAGACCACCCGAACGGTCTATCTGCGCATCGTCAAGGCACAGATCCTGTGGGCGATCGGCGCGGCACTGTGCCTAGCCAGCCCTTTGCTCAGCGTCGGCTTCATCTTGGTGGTGCAGCTGACCTATGCCGCAGCGCTGCGCGCGCCACTGCTGCGCAAGGTCATCGGGTGATTCGAGCGAAGGCGTTGCGCTTCAGTCGACGAACTCCACTATAACGCCGGGCGTCACGATCTTGGCGAGCTCGCGCGCATCCCAATTGGTCAGCCGCACGCAGCCGTGGCTTTCGGTCTTGCCGATCTTGGACGGATCCGGCGTGCCGTGAATGCCGTAGGTCGGCTTGTCCAGTGCGATCCAGACCGAGCCAACCGGGCCGTTCGGCCCCGGCGGGATGGTCAGGATCCTGTCGTTTTCGCCCTGCTTGAAATTGATGTTCGGGTTGTAGGTGTAGTTCGGGTCCAATGCGACACGCGACACCGCATGCGTGCCGGACGGCGACGGCGTATCCGACGAGCCGATGGTCGCCGGATAGGCTGCGACCAGCTTGCCCGCCGCGTCGTAGGCACGGACCTGCTTGTTGGCCTTGTCGGCGATGATGCGCGCCACCGGCGTCGCCACCAGCCTGCCGAAATTGGCAACCTTGATGATGGTGCCCGGACGATTGAAATTGGCGTCCGGATTGAGCTTCTTCAGATAGGTTTCATCCATATGGAAGCGCTCGGCCAGCGCCTCGGGCACCGACGTGTAGCCCATGCGGTCGAGCTGGGCCTTTTGGCTGTAGTCCTCCGGTATCGAAGCGACATAGGGGCCGGCCGCATCCTCGGGCGTGATCGTATAGGAGGCGAATGCATCGCCACCGGATTGCGCCAGGGCGGCCTGGATACCGACCGCGTCGGTGGATTTCAGATTGCTGCCGGTGATTTCATTGTAGGCGGCGAGTGCCTTGTCGACATTCGAGCCGAAGCGTCCGTCGATGACGCCGGGCGACGCACCGGCTCGGTCGAGCAGCACCTGCAGTTCCGCCACGTCCTGACGCGCGCCGAGCGAAAGCGACGGGTCGACCGCCGCCTTGCCGCCTGTGTCTGGCGGCGGGGCTGTGTCTGGCGGTAACGCCGCCTGCTCGTTCGGCACCGTCGGCTCGACCGGCTCGATCGAGGCCTCGTTGAGCGGCTGGCGCTCGATGGTGCGTGGCCTCACCGGCTGCGCTGCCTCCGGATAATCGTTGCCGTAGCCGTCATCCCGCGGCGCTTCGGGGAAGGCATCCATGGAATTGTCGCCATAGGGGTCGTACTCGTCGGCCGGCGGCACGATGATCCTGCCTTCGTCTTCCAACTGCCTGCGGCGGAACCGGGCCGTGTCCTCAGGGTCGAGATAATAGGGATCGTCCTCCTCGACCGGTCCGAGGTTGCGCAAGCGCTCGCGGCGCAAAACACGGCGGTCGAGCCTGGTCTGCGGCGGCTGGATGGCGATGACCTTGCCGGTTTCCGCATCGACGATGACGCGGTTTCCCCTGGCGTCGTAATAGATGTCGAGATTGCCGTCCTGGGCGACAAGAATGCCGCCGTCATTGGCAGCACGAACCACCCGCGGCGCGGTATCGGCCATCGGCGAGGCCATCGCATTCGACGCCAGCAGCCCGGCAGCAAACGCTGAAAGGGTGAGGATGGTGCGCAACATGATGGCCAAAATTCTCCGGTCCGTAATTGCCGCCGCCGGCATTGTCTCTCAAGAGCGCCGCGCGTCCCTTTGGGTGCAAGGACGCTCTAACGCTTTACATCTCCGCATCGTGCTTTGCGAAAATCAAAATCGATTTCGGGCCGATGTGGTCGCCAACCCCTTCGCCAGCAAATCACTTGCACACGATAAGGTTCCAATATGAACCGGGCATGAAGATGGCGGATTTCTGACCGATTAACCGGCAGCGAATCCCAATTCCTTGCGCGCCTGCTTCGTCAGCTTCAGCACGACGAGACGGTGGCTTTCGCGCAGATAATCCTTCAGCGCTTCATCATCCATGCTTTCGCTTGTCCGGCGCTGGATCCATTTCATGCCGCGCGAGGCGAGATACGGCGCCGGCCGAAGGCCCGGCTGTTCCCTCAGCACGTCATAAGCGATCTCGGAGCATTTGAAGGTGACGAACGGCTCCTTGCCTTCACTCCAGCCGCCGATCGCAAACACCTTGCCGCCGACTTTCCAGACAGGGGCGCCACCCCACTGCACGACATGGGTCGTCGAAGGCAGCGAGGCGCAGAAACTGTTGTAGTCGTCCAAAGTCAACTGCGCCCCGCCAGTGGTGTTAGACCATGGACCGACGGTCGGCGTAGCAAAAAGCGGATGCCGGTTTTTCGGAAAAGATCATGGTCGAAATTGAAGCTAGGAATTCCATCCCGATTCGATCGGGATGGAACAGGCTCTTGGCTTGAACTCAGGCGGCCGCCTCGGTTGCCACGACTGCGGGCTTCGAGCGGAAGTTCAAGCGGTCGGATCCGGCGGTGACCTTGACAGTCGAGCCGTCGAGGATCTCGCCGAGCAGTATCTTTTCCGCCAGCGGATCCTGCAATTCCTTCTGCATCACCCGCTTCAGCGGCCGCGCGCCATAGGCCGGGTCGTAACCCTTGGCCGCCAGCCAGTCGATCGCCTCCTGATCGAGCGAAAGCGATATCTTGCGGTCGACAAGCAGGTTTTCCAGCCGCTTGAGCTGGATTTGGACGATCTGGCCCATATCCTGGCGGCGCAGCCGGTGGAACAGGATGACCTCGTCGATGCGGTTGAGGAATTCCGGCCGGAACGAAGCCCTGACGACATTCATCACCTCGTCGCGCACGACGTCGACATCCTGGTCCTCGCCGAGATTGACCAGATATTCGGCGCCGAGATTGGACGTCATGATGATCAGCGTATTGCGGAAGTCGACCGTGCGGCCCTGCCCGTCCGTCAGCCGGCCGTCGTCGAGCACCTGCAGCAGCACGTTGAACACGTCCGGATGCGCCTTCTCGATCTCGTCGAACAGCACGACCTGATAGGGCCGGCGCCGCACCGCTTCGGTCAGCGCGCCGCCTTCCTCATAGCCGACATAGCCGGGAGGCGCGCCGATCAGCCGGGCGACCGAGTGCTTCTCCATGAACTCCGACATGTCGATACGCACCATCGCGCTCTCGTCGTCGAACAGGAAGCTGGCCAGCGCCTTGGTCAGTTCGGTCTTGCCGACGCCCGTCGGCCCGAGGAACATGAACGAGCCGAGCGGCCGGTTCGGGTCCTGCAGGCCGGCGCGCGCACGGCGTACCGCCTTCGATACTGCCTGCACGGCCTCGCCCTGGCCGACGACGCGCTTGCCGATCTCGTCTTCCATGCGCAACAGCTTGTCGCGCTCGCCTTCGAGCATCTTGTCGACCGGGATCCCCGTCCAGCGCGAGACGATATGGGCGACGTGATCGGGGCCGACCACTTCTTCGACCATGCCGGCCTTGCCATCCCTGGCTTCGGCCTGCTTCAGCTGCTTTTCGAGTTCCGGGATCTTGCCGTAGGCAAGTTCGCCGGCGCGCTGGAATTCACCCTGGCGCTGGGCGATGGCAAGTTCATTGCGCGCCTCGTCGAGCTGTTTCTTGAGGTCGGCGGCAAGCCCGAGCTTCTGCTTCTCGGCCTGCCATTTCGAGGTCAGCTCGGTCGATTCCTCCTCGAGGTTCGAGAGTTCCTTCTCGAGCCGGGCGAGCCGGTCCTTCGAGGCGTCGTCCTTCTCGACCTTGAGCGCCTCGCGCTCGATCTTGAGCTGCATGATGCGGCGATCTATCTCGTCCAGCGCCTCGGGCTTCGAATCGACCTGCATGCGGAGCCGCGACGCGGCCTCGTCGACCAGGTCGATCGCCTTGTCCGGCAGGAAGCGGTCAGCGATGTAGCGGTTGGATAGGGTTGCGGCCGCGACCAGCGCCGAATCCGAGATGCGCACCTTGTGGTGCTGCTCGTATTTCTCTTTCAGCCCGCGCAAGATCGAGACGGTGTCTTCGACCGTCGGCTCATTGACGAAGACCGGCTGGAAGCGGCGGGCAAGGGCCGCATCCTTCTCGACATGCTTGCGGTATTCATCGAGCGTAGTGGCGCCGACGCAGTGCAGTTCGCCGCGGGCCAGCGCCGGCTTCAGCAGGTTCGACGCATCCATGGCGCCATCCGCCTTGCCGGCGCCGACCAGCGTGTGCATCTCGTCGATGAACAGGATGATGCCGCCGGCGGCGGACGTGACCTCGGAAAGCACCGCCTTCAGCCGCTCCTCGAACTCGCCGCGGTATTTGGCCCCGGCGATCAGCGAGCCCATGTCGAGCGCCATCAGCTGCTTGTCCTTGAGCGATTCCGGCACATCGCCATTGACGATGCGCAGCGCCAGCCCTTCAGCGATCGCCGTCTTGCCGACGCCGGGTTCGCCAATCAGCACCGGGTTGTTCTTGGTGCGGCGCGACAGCACCTGGATCGTGCGGCGGATCTCGTCGTCACGGCCGATGACCGGGTCAAGCTTGCCCGCGCGAGCGTCCGCCGTCAGGTCGCGCGCGTATTTCTTCAGCGCGTCGTAGCCCTGCTCGGCGCTCGCCGAATCGGCGGTACGACCTTTGCGTACGTCGTTGATGACCTGGTTCAGCTTCTGCGGCGTGACACCGGCCTTGGCCAGGATGTCGGCCGTCTTGGCCGATTTTTCCATGGCGAGCGCCTGCAACAGCCGTTCGACGGTGACGAAGCTGTCACCGGCCTTCTTGGCCAGTTCCTCGGCGGTCGAAAACACCTTTGCCAGCGGCTGGGCCAGATAGAGCTGGCCATTGCCGCCCTCGACCTTGGGCATTGCCTCCAGTGCCGTTTCGACGCCGAGTTTGACGTCCCGGACATTGCCGCCGGCGCGCTCGATCAGCGACGCAGCCAGGCCCTCGTCGTCATCGACGAGGACCTTGAGGATATGCTCGGGGGTGAATTGCTGGTGATTGCGGGAAAGCGCCATGGTTTGCGCGGACTGGATAAAGCCGCGCACGCGCTCGGAATATTTTTCAAGATTCATGCCTGTCTCCTTCCGTCACCGGCCCGCTTCGCGGCACCGGATCAGATTGCGGTGACGGACCCGCCCGTTCGAGCCGGATCCTGTTCACGCAAGATATGGGACGCAAACCACGGACCCTCAAGACGCCTCGACACTGGCGAATGGATAATAATATTGCGAGCACGCAAAACAAAAACGGCGGAGATTTCTCTCCGCCGTCCATACATGTCCCGCAAAAGTGCGCGGCGGTTTTGCGATAACGATATGCATCATCACAATAGGAACCTAACGCGCGTCGCATGAGGCCGGTCGAACGCGACGCGCCTTTGGGCTAAAGGATGCCCTAAGATCGGCCGAACGTTTTTTCGATCAATTCTCGACGTCTGCGATCACAGCTTGACCGCCGGGGCTTTCAGCCGGCGCTGCATCGACATTGCCAGCGTCGGTATTGCCAGTCTCGGTATTGCCAGTCTCGGTGTTGCCAGTCCCGGCATTGCCAGTCTCGGCATTGCCAGTCCCGGCATTGCTTGTCTCGGCATTGCTTGTCTCGGCACTCTCAGGGCCGGCGTTGTCGTTGCCGCCATTTGCCTGTTCGACATCGAGGCGCGGGCGACGCGGGCGCCTGGGGCGGCGGGCCGGGCTGCTTTCGGCAGCGGCTTCGTTGAGCTCGGCCTGGGCGGCGAGACCCGCCGGCGAAAGGTTGTCAAATTGCTGTGCGGGCTCACCCACCAAGATCGGCTCAGCTGCCCGCACGGGCTCCGCCTGCGCCGGAACCTCGTCGCGCCGTGGCTGTTCGACGCGCTGGCCACCCTGCTGCTCGCCGCGCGAGCTATACTCGCCACGCTGGCCGTTCTGGCCGTAACCGCCATTGGGGCGACGGTCGCGGTGGCGTCCGCCATTATTGTCGCGGCCGTCACGGTTATCGCGGCCGCCGCGATTGTCACGGCTGTTTTCCTGGTTCAGCGCCAGCTCGGCCGGCGTGCCATCGATGACCGGCTGCGGGCCGGCCCCCTGATTGACCGTCGAGCCCGATGTCTCGTTGGCATTGTTGTTGCCGGCATTGTCGAACTCGTCGCGATCCTCGTCGCCATCATCGTCGAAATCATCGCGAATCTGCTGGGCGTTCTGGATCGGCATCTGCGCCTGAGCGGCTGCGATGATGCGGTTATAGTGTTCTGCGTGCTGGAGATAGTTTTCCGCCATCACCCGGTCGCCGGAGCTGTGCGCGTCACGGGCAAGGGTTGCGTACTTCTCGGCAATCTGCTGAGCCGATCCGCGGATCTTCACGTCCGGGCCGTTGCTCTCATAGTTGCGCGTCAGGGGATTCGGCCCCTTACGGTTGTTATTGTTATTGCCGCCGCCGCCATTGTTGTTGCGACCGCGCATGCGCCTGTTTTGCTGTTGTGGCCTCATTAGACTCTCTTCACTTTGAAATTTTCGAAAAACTCTTCACGAACGGAGGCGCTCATGCGGCCAGCCGTTTCGTTCTTTCACCGGCGTTCGCCCGCATCAATTGCGTTGGCGCCACGTGCCATCCTGTTCCGGTTACTTCACTTGCCGGACGATTCCCGCACGAAGCTTGGGCGTCGTTTGCGCAAGAAGGCAGCTATTTCCAAGGAAAACCGAATCGCTAAGAGCACTGCCTGCTTCGTCTCATCCGGTTAAGGCGACCCTAGCCGCATTCCCCGGTATTGCCAAGCGCTTTTTTCGCACTGCATCACGGCTTCCACCGTTCGAACACAAGAACTCTGTTGTTTCCGCCGAGATCACGAAACACCCCGACAGAACTGTACCCGGCCGCGGAGAATATCTCCGTAACCTGTTGGTGCTGCGTATGGCCGATCTCGACCGCAATCCTGCCTTGGACTTCCAAATACGCTGCCGCTCCTGCGGCGATCTTCCTGTAGGGGCTCAGACCGTCCACACCGCCATCCAGGGCCTGGCGTGGATCGAAACCGCGGACCTCGTCCTGCAGATTTCCAATGTCGTCTGAGGGTATATAGGGAGGGTTTGCGGCAATTACATGGTACCGGCCAGAAACTTTTTCAAACCAGTCGGATTTGAGCGCCGTGAACCGGCCGGCGAGCCCCAATTCCCTGGCATTGCGCGTGGCGGTGGCCAGCGCCTCTTGCGAAATGTCGACGCCGGTGGCGGTCGCGGCCGGAACCGCGCTGAGCAACGCCAGCGCGATGGCACCGGTGCCGGTCCCGAGATCGAGGATGCGGCAACCGCCTTCGCGTGCCGCCGTTGCCTTAACGAAAGGCAGCACCGCCTCGACCAGCGTTTCGGTATCCGGTCGCGGCTCCAGCGTTTGCGGCGAAAGCGAAAGGCGCAAGCCGTAGAATTCGCGGTAACCGAGGACGCGGTGCACCGGTTCGCCGGCGACGCGCCGCCGCAAAGCGGCATCGATTGCCGCCGTCACGTCCGCATCGACCGCGCACCCAGGATCGGCGATGGCCTGCGTGCGGTTCGTGCCGGAAAAATGCTCGACGATCAGCCTGGAATCGAGCGCCGGATCCGCAATCCCGGCTGCGGCGAGCCGGTTTCGCGCTTCCCGCAGCAGCGGCGCCAGAGTGGCGGGCAGGCTGTCAGCCATCGATGCCTATATCGGCGAGCAGCTTCGACTGGTGATCGGCTATCAGCGCGTCGATGATCTCGTCGAGTTCACCCATCATCACCCGGTCGAGCTTGTAGAGCGTCAGGTTGATGCGATGATCGGTGACGCGACCCTGCGGAAAATTATAGGTGCGGATGCGTTCCGAGCGGTCGCCCGAGCCAACCTGCGACTTGCGCGATTCTGAACGTTCCTCGTCCGCTTTGCTGCGTTCGAGGTCGTAAAGCCTGGCGCGCAGGATCTGCATGGCCTTCGCCCGGTTCTGGTGCTGCGATTTTTCCGCCTGCACTACCATGATGCCGGTCGGCAGATGGGTGATGCGCACGGCCGAATCGGTGGTGTTGACGTGCTGCCCGCCGGAACCCGAGGCGCGCATCGTGTCGATGCGGATGTCTTCGGCCCGGATGTCGATGTCGACCTCTTCGGCTTCCGGCAGCACCGCGACCGTCGCCGCCGAAGTGTGGATGCGCCCGCCCGCCTCGGTCGTCGGCACGCGCTGCACCCGGTGCACGCCGGATTCGAACTTCAGATGGGCAAAGACGCCCTTGCCCGAAACGGTGGCGATGATTTCCTTGTAGCCGCCGACTTCGCCTTCGCTGGCCGACACCGTCTCGAAACGCCAGCCATGCGCCGCTGCATAGCGCTCGTACATGCGAAACAGGTCGCCGGCAAAAAGCGCCGCCTCGTCACCGCCGGTGCCGGCGCGGATTTCGAGGATGGCGTTCTTGTCGTCTGCGGCATCCTTGGGCAACAGCAGGATCTGGATGTCCTTTTGCAGTACCTCGATGCGATGCTTGACCTCCGGCAGGTCGGCCTCGGCCAAGGCGCGCATCTCGGCGTCGGTGCCCTTGTCGGCGAGCATCGCCTCCAGATCGGCCTGTTCGCGCTCGGCGGCGCGCAGTGCCCTGATCTTTGCCACCATCTGCTGGATGTCGGCATATTCGGAGGCCATCCTCACATAGGCGTCCGGCGCCGGCCCGGCCGACATCTGCGCTTCGAGCATGTCGAAACGCTTGACGACTTGATCCATACGGTCGCGGGGCAGGTTGATCATGGTCCTGGAACTTCGATGGGATTCACGTCAGGGCGAGTCGAAAATGACGGATTTCGAGAACCGGAGCGGAATGTACATTTAAGTACATGGGCACCGGAAGCGCAGAAAATCGACATTTGCAGGCCGCCCTCACGTGAATCTACAGCGGTATGGAGCGGTCGTCGGCAAACGCCTGCAGCAGCGCCCGCATCGGCAGGCCATGCGCCGGCGCCATCAGATTGTCGTCGAAGAACGCTTCCAGCTCGCTGAGCGGCAGTTCCGTCAGCATCGCCTTGACCGGGCCGATCGATGCCGGCGACATCGAGATCGAGCGGTAACCAAGGCCGATCAGCGCCATCGCTGAAATCGGCTTGCCGGCAAGTTCGCCGCACAGGGTCACCGGCGTATTGTTGCGCGCCCCGGCGTCGGCAATCTGCTTCAGGACGCGCAGGAACGGCGTCGAGAGCGGGTCGAAGCGGTCGGACAACTGGGTGTTGCCGCGATCCACCGCCATCACGAACTGGAACAGGTCGTTCGAGCCGACCGAGACGAAATCGACCGCCTTCGTCAGTTCGTCGAGCTGGAACAGCAGCGACGGCACCTCCAGCATCGCCCCGAGTTTGAGGCTGGTCGGCAAATGATGGGCAAAGCGCGACAGATGCCGCACCTCGCGATCGATGATCTCGCGCGCCTGCGCAATCTCGCCGAGTTCGGTCACCATCGGCAGCATCAGCTTCAGTTCGCGTCCGCCGCACGCCTTGAGCAGCGCGCGGATCTGGGTACGCAGCAATCCGGGCCGGTCGAGGGTCAGGCGGATGGCGCGCCAGCCGAGTGCCGGGTTCTCTTCCTGAATCGAGCCCTTGAAATAGGGCAGCACCTTGTCGCCGCCGATATCGATGGTGCGGAATGTCACCGGCTTGCCGCGCGCCGCTTCGAGCACGTCACGATAGAGCCGCTCCTGGGCTTCGGCGCGCGGAAAGGTCGAGGCGACCATGAATTGCAGTTCGGTGCGGAACAGGCCGATGCCGGCCGCACCTGCTTCGGCCAGTTGCGGCAAATCCACCGCCAGTCCGGCATTCATCAGAAGATCGACCTGGACTCCGTCCTTGGTCACCGACGGCTTCTTGCGCAGCTCGCGGTAGACCTCCTGCCGCCGCGCCCTGAAGCGCACTTTCTCGGCATAGGCCGCCTCGAGGTCGGGCTGCGGGCGCAGATGGATCGTGCCTTCCTCGCCGTCGACGATGATGGCATCGCCGTTTTCCGCCATGGAAACGGCGCCCTTCATCTGGCCGGCGACGGGTATGCCCATGGCTCGCGCCACGATGACGACATGGCTGGTCGCGGCGCCGTCTTCCAGCACCAGCCCGCGCAGCTTGTCCCTGGGATAATCGAGCAGCTCGGCAGCCCCCATCGAGCGGGCGACGATGATGGCGTCCTTGGGCAGCGAGGCCGCGACGTCCTCCGGTCCGCGCCCCATCAGCTGCCGCAGCAGCCGATTGGCGAGATCGTCGAAATCGCTCATCCGTTCCCGCAGATACGGATCGGTCATATGCAGCATGCGGGCACGCATGTCGCTCTGCACCTTTTCGACCGCCGCTTCGGCCGTCAGGCCATTGCGGATCGCCTCCTCCAGCCGGCGCACCCAGCCGCGGTCGTTGGCGAACATGCGATAGGCTTCGAGCACCTGGCGATGCTCGCCCTCGAAGGCGACATCGCGGCGCTCCAGCATGTCGTCGATGGAGAGCCTGAGCGAGCCGAGCGAGGCGTCGAGCCGCCTGACCTCTTCCTCGCTGTCCTCGTTGAACAGGTTGGTGACGACGATACGCGGCTCGTGCAGCACCACATGGCCGAGCCCGACGCCTTCATTGAAGGACAGGCCGGTAAAGCTTACCGGCCGACGCAGATCGAGCTCAAGGCCGGGCCTTGTCAGCCGCTCCAGATCGCCGGTGGCGATCATCTCGGCGATCACCATCGCCGTCGTTTCCAGCGCCTCGACCTCGTCGTCGCGATAATGGCGCATGGTCTTGTTCTGCACGACCAGGACGCCGAGCGTCCGCCCTGCCCGCAGCACCGGCACGCCGAGGAAGGAATTGTATATCTCTTCTCCTGTCTCCGGCAGGTAGGCGAAGGCAGGATGCTCCTGCGCGTTGGAGAGGTTGAGCGGCCGCGCCGAGGCCGCGATCGTGCCGACCAGGCCTTGGCCCAGCCTGAGCTGCGCCAGGTGGACGGCGTTCGGGTTCAAGCCTTCGGTGGCGTAGAGTTCGAGCACCGAATCGGCGCGCAGAACATAAAGCGAGCAGACCTCGGCAACCATGTTGGAGGCGATGTCGCGCACGATTCGGTCAAGCCGCTCCTGCGGCTCCAGCGGCTCTTGCATGAGCTCGCGGAGCCGTTTCAGCAAAACGCGCGGGCCACTGGCCGAATCACGCATCGCGGCTTCTTCTCCAATAGCGTTTCAACCGGTGCAGGTTGCCCTGCACAGCGGCACAAACGCAACAACTCAATTAGAGCGCCATCGTCCAATTGGACGCATAAAGACCGCTCCAAGCCTTTCGATCCGCCGCATCCCGCCTTCCGAAAATCGACTCCGATTTTCGGGCCGATGCAGTCTGCTACTGCTTATCCAGACCGTACACGGAATGCAAAGTGCGAACTGCTAGTTCCGTATAGGGACCGTCGATCAGGATCGAAATCTTGATTTCGGACGTTGTGATGGCGCGGATGTTGATCGCGCGGTCGGCCAGCGCCTTGAAGGCGGTGGCGGCGACGCCTGCATGGCTGCGCATGCCGATGCCGATGACCGAGACCTTCGACATGCCGGCTTCCGACTGCACCACGTCGTAGCCGATCGTCGCCTTCAGCCGTTCGAGCACGGCAAGCGCCTTGTCGACGTCGCCGGATGGCACGGTAAAAGTCATGTCAGTGAACTTGCCGTCCTCGGAAATGTTCTGGACGATCATATCGACATTGATGTTGGCCTCGGCCAGCGGCCCGAAAATGCCGGCGGCGACGCCCGGCCGGTCGCCGACGCGGCGCAGCGAAATCTGCGCTTCGTCCTTGGCATAGGCAATTCCGGTGACGACCTGCTGTTCCACGATCTCTTCCTCGTCGCAAATAAGCGTTCCCGGCGGATTGAGCAAATCCCCCATTCCGGGTGCATCGGGATCGTCGAAGGACGACCGCACAAAGGTACGCACCCTGTGCACCATGGCAAGCTCGACCGAGCGCACCTGCAGGACCTTGGCCCCGAGCGAGGCCATTTCGAGCATTTCCTCGAAGGAAATCTTGGCCAGCCGCCGCGCCTTCGGCTCGATGCGCGGATCGGTCGTGTAGACGCCGTCGACATCGGTGTAGATATCGCAGCGGTCGGCCTTGACCGCCGCCGCGATGGCGACAGCGCTGGTATCGGAACCGCCGCGGCCGAGCGTTGCGATCCGGTTGTCCGGCCCGATGCCCTGGAAACCGGCGACCACCGCCACCTGGCCTTCGCCGAAGCGCTTGATCAGGAACGCACCATCGATATCGAGAATGCGCGCCGCGCCATGCGCGTTATCGGTCTTGATCGGAATCTGCCAGCCTTGCCAGGAACGGGCATGCACGCCGATGTTCTGCAGCGCGATCGCCAGCAAGCCGGCCGTAACCTGTTCGCCGGAAGCGACTACGGCGTCATATTCGCGCGCATCGTGCATTGGCGAGGCCTCGCGCGTCCATTGCACGAGCTCGTTGGTCTTGCCGGCCATCGCCGAGACCACCACAGCGACTTCATGCCCGGCATCGACCTCGCGTTTGACATGGCGCGCCACATTGCGGATGCGGGCGATGTCGGCGACGGACGTTCCGCCGAATTTCATCACGATGCGCGCCATGGAAGCGAAATGCCTTTGACTGGGTGCCGGACCGAAGGCCGAAAAGTGGAAAAATGCGCCACGCTGTAGCGAGGCGCTCAATGCGCGGCCTCCTTAGCCAAATGACAGTCGTTTCGCAAGGCGTGCCGCCGCTGGCGGCCGGGCGACACACCAGCGCAGCATCGTGCCTGCCCTGCGTCTTGCCAATATGATGCGCGCTTCAGCCCAGCTGTGCCGTGGCTCTCCACAGGCGCGGATAGTCGAGGACGAAGCCGACCGGCGAGACCTCCAGCATCTCGTTGTAGCCGAACATCGGGGCGGCATAGGCGTAATGTGCAGCATCGACGCGCTGATAGGTTTGCTCGAGGCGAACGAGCCTGAGTTCGGGAAATGTCAGATAGGCTGCCGGCGCGGGCGTCGCCATACCGACATCGAGGGCAAAACGGCGAAGCGCCAAAAGGTTTGTGGCGGGCGTGAAGCCGAGATCGACATCGATGAGACCGTCGACTTCCGCTTGATGCTCGCCGTTCAGCGTCCATTGGCGCTCGGTCAGCCGGTCGATCCTGTAATGCAGCTGTTGCGTGCCGAGAAAGCCGTCGGCGCGCGCCGATCGTGTATGCCAATCGGCGTCGCAGTCCGCCTCGTAGGCGATGCTGCACGGCTCGCCGTCCTGGACGAAAAGCGCGTGTCCCCTGAGGTTCCACCCGGAACTCGCTTCCGACAGAAGGCAAGCGTCGTGGCCTTCCTGGTCAAGCCGGCGCCAAAGAATGGAAGCAACCGCTCGCATCATTGCGCACTCCTCCGAACCCGATGTCTCTGCTTCGTCCGCCAAAGCCTAGGCGTTTCCTTCCGGCACACCATCAACTGACACGTGCTGACACAAATGCAGCCGGCAAAAGGCGGCGCCGGAAGGCATCGCGCACATCGCACCGCCGGCGGTGAATTTCGCGCCTTGACATTCGCAGCCTCGCGCCCGACTTCCTAGCGTCCGAGGAGACCACGCCATGCCTGAGCCCCGACGATCGACGATCGATGCCGGAGAGGTGGAACGCTTTTCCGCCCTTGCCGCCGAATGGTGGAACCCGAACGGCAAGTTCCGCCCGTTGCACAAGTTCAACCCGATCCGGCTTGCCTATATCCGCGACCAGGTGGCGGCCCGCTTCGGCCGCGATCCGCGTGCGGCACGGCCGTTCGAAGGCCTGCGCTTCCTTGACATCGGCTGCGGCGGCGGGCTTTTGTGCGAGCCGATGGCGCGGCTTGGCGCCGAAGTGGTCGGCGCCGATGCCTCCGCCACCAACATTGAAGTGGCCAAGCTGCATGCGGCGGAAGTCGGCGTGAGCGTGGATTATCGCGCCACGACCGCGGAAGACCTTGCCGATGCCGGCGAAAAATTCGACGTCATCCTCAACATGGAAGTGGTCGAGCATGTCGCCAATGTCGATCTGTTTCTGGCCAAATGCGGCGAGATGGTCAAGCCCGGCGGCATCATGTTCGTCGCCACCATCAACCGCACGCTGAAGGCCCTGGGCCTGGCCATCATCGGCGCCGAATATGTGCTGCGTTGGCTGCCACGCGGCACCCACCAGTTCGGCAAGCTGGTGCGCCCCGAGGAACTGGAAAAGGCGCTTGCCGGCGCCGGTCTGACCGTCATCGACCGCACCGGCGTCACCTACAACCCGCTCGCCGACCGCTGGCAGCGCTCGAAGGACATGGACGTCAACTACATGGTGCTGGCGGAGAAGGCATCCGTCTGAAGCTTATGCCTTCTCGCCCCTATGTCTTCTGGCTTTGCGCCCTGGTGGTGATGAACACGCCGGCGGTGATGATGACGGCACCGGCCCAGGTCAGCAGTTGATAGCGCTCGCCGAGGAAGAGGGTCCCGGCAAACAGCCCGACCGCCGCCGCGACGTAGCCGATCTGGCTGAGATAGACCGGGCCGCCGACCGCTTGCAGGCGGAAGAAGAAGGCGAACATCGCCGAGGCTGATGCCATCTGTGCCGCAGCGACCAGCGGCACGCCGCCGAGCGAGCCGAATGCATTGCCTTCCAGCAGCACCAGAATGCCGGCAAGCAGCATCAAAGCTGCTGCCAGATGGCTGCCCCCCGACGGCGAGCTCGATCGGGCCGGTGCCTTCGGGCCAGTCGACGGTACGGTAAATGTTGCCGGCGGCGAGGCTGACGGGGATGAGCAGGCCCATCGCAACCCAGAAAAATTCGGCCGGCTGGCCCGCTTCGCCGCGCGTCACGGCCACCATGACTGCGCCCACGAAACCGACGGCGATGCCGACGACGCCCAGCGTGGTCGGGCGCCTGACGCCGAGCAGAATCGAGAACACCAGCGTGACGACCGGCGACAGCGTGAACATGATGCCGCTATAGCCGGCGCCCAGATGCGGAATCGCTGAAAACATCAGCAGATTGGGGATTGCGTAGGAGACGGCCGCGGTCACGAAGAAATAGCGCTGCCTGTGCAGCGTAAGCCGCATGCGCTGCCCGTTGAGCAGCAATGCGCACAAAAGCACGCCGCCGGCGCCAAGCGAGATGACGAAGGCCCAGACCATGGCGGGCACGCCGGCCATCGTCGCGATCTTGCCGAACGGCAGCGTCAGGCCGAGCAGTCCGCCGGTGACGACCAGAAGGCCAAGCGCCGAGTCCCAGAGAAATTTCATCGCACCATCCCGTCGCCCGTTCGCGGCCCTTGGCCTACACCACAAGCTGAGGTAAGATAATATAAAGATTCTTCACGTCAAGATACATAACGGTGAGAGACATGGATCGCGCGGCAAAAGCGATCGAGCAATGGAAAAAGGAACGGCCGGATCTCGATGTCTCGCCGATGGCCGTGCTTGGACGGTTGAACGAGGCCGCCTCGTTGATCGCACGAGAGCGGCTGGCGCCGCTGTTTGCAAGTTACGGGCTGCAATCCGGAGAATTCGACGTGCTGGCGACGCTGCGTCGTTGCGGGCCGCCATATGCGCTGACGCCGACGGCTCTGTACGAGGCGACGATGGTGACGTCGGGCGCGATGACCAACCGCCTCGATCGGCTCGAGAAATCCGGCCTGATCAAGCGCGGGCCGCACCCCGACGATCGCCGCGGGATTATTGTGCAGCTGACCGGGAAGGGCCTCGCTTTGATCGATGAGGCGGTGACTGCTCACGTCGCCAACGAGCACCAGATACTTTCTGGGTTAGCACGCCCGGAGCAGACCATGCTGGCCCGCCTGCTCGAAAAACTGATCGCGAGCTTGAGCTAACCGAACCGGCCAAGGGCCGGGCCGAGGGGATGGAAAAAGCTCAGATCTTGGTCGCAGAGCCTCGTTTGGGCCGGCGAACAGCTCTGATCTTGCCGCTGTTTCCGCCACCGCAGAAAAACTGGTCGCCGCCATCGGATTCGAGCCCCGACACGCCTGTTCCCGGCGGCATATCGAGCTTCTCCAGAACCTTTCCCGTTTCAGGATCGATCCGCCGGACATCGCTCTCCTCACCCTCCCAGGTGCCATGCCACAGCTCGCCGTCGACCCAGCTGACGCCGGTGACGACGCGGTTGGAAACGATGGTGCGAAGGATTGCCCCTGTCTCGGGATCGACCTGATGAATCTTTCGGCCCCGATGCTGGCCGACCCAGAGTGTTCCTTCGGCCCAGGCGAGCCCGGAATCACCGCCATTGCCGGGCGCCGGGATCGTCGCCAGGACCTGGCCATTCTTCGGATCGATCTTCTGGATGCGATCCTCGGCGATCTGATAGAGGTGCTGGCCGTCGAAGGCCGTTCCGGCGTGTGCCGCGACGTCGATCGAGCGCACCACTTTGCCGCTCGCCGGATCGAAGGCGTTCAATCTGTCGCCTGAGGCAAACCAGACATGCTCACCGTCGAAGGTAACGCCGTCCACGTGGTCGACACCCGGAAAGGGTCCATATTCTCGAAGGATTTCGGCTGCGGATCGTTCCATAATTCCATCCTAGTAGCCCGGCAGTGGGCCGGGGAGTAACAAGATTGTCGGGAAACCCGTCAGCGGCGGGGTCATCCAGCGACGCGCCCGTCCGCGGCCGAACGACTGCACCTTGCCGGCCTGGGCGAGCTGCTCGAGCGCTCGCTGCACGGTACGCGAACTGGCTCCAAGCGCAATCGCCAGGGCCGAACTCGACCAAGACTCGCCGTCCGCGAGGAAGGCGAGCACGGCGGCATGCTCTTCTTCGACGGGTGGCGCCAGCACGACGACCTCACCTGCGCGGCGCGGGGCCAGCGCAAAGCCCCGCTTCGTCGCGCTCACATCCGCCAAGCTCCGAAGCTCCGCGCGAAGCCGCCCGACTTCGACCCGTAACCGTGCGCGATGTGATTCGTCCGCGTCCTTTCCGCGGAAAGCGCGCGCAATGAGCGTCGATCTTGCCACGTCCCCCGGCCAGGCTTCGGCCAGCGCGCGGGCCAGCGCGAACAGCACCGGGCGGGTCGCCAGCGAGACAACCGTATCTGCGACCCGCACGACATTGCGGCATGCATCCACCACGAGCGCCCCCGACGCCAGGAGCGCTTCGACTTCATCGAGCAGGAGGGGCCGTTCCCCGCCACGCGCGACAAGGCGTGCGGCCGGCGTGTCCAGCACCAGCGATGCGCTCTCCACCTCCGCGATCAGTGCGGGGATGCCGGACGCGGGCCCCCCCCCGGCCCCCCCCCCCCGAGGGGCGCCCCCCCCGCCCCGCGGCACCCGCCCGCAGGGCCAGCACGGGCCCCCGCAGGGGGTGTTAAAAAAGAACCACGCCCCC
>NZ_JAMYUV010000010.1:0-151203 GCF_040323405.1 Mesorhizobium sp. M0048
CCAGAAAATCCAGACCATCGACCTCAATGCAAGCCAACGATAGGATGGCAAACTGTTCGCGATGTCCTCGCACAGCTGTTCGCGATGTCCCCGGTCCAAACACACCCGAGGGTAGCGTCCGTTCCGGACCACGCCGGTCTCCACTCTTGCGAGCTTTGCCCGGCGCGCCATCGAAGGTTTTTGCCGTCCTTCATGGCAGCATCGGTCCGCCGTCGGCGTTCGCACGCTTTCCGCGGCCCCGTAGGTCTCGGCTTCCATCCCTCCAACAGGCAAGCCTGTTCTCGTTCAGGGCCGTACGGGCCTCAGGAAATCCGCCGTTCCGCTGTGCCTTTCGGCGTGGCGATCGGTAGCCGCCTGAGATGGGTTTAATGTATGTCGGATAAGTGTTTGGCGGAACTGCCGCGTGCCTGTGGATAGCGGGATTATCGGGGACTGACCCTGCCAAAACAGGGACTTTCCGATCTCTGCCGCCGCCGGCCGGGATTTGCCGCCTCGAGGCCAAAACCGCATTGTCGGACATTCGATCTTGCCCCGCGGGCCGGCGGGGGCTTCAATGCCGGCAAATGATTGGAAGGCGTGTTCGATGGCCTTGGGGAGGCGGGCTTGAAGGTCGCGGTGGTTCTCAATCCGATCGCCGGCGGCGGCAGGCTCAAGCGGCATTGGCCCGAGGTTGCGGCGTCGCTGAAAAGACATTTCGGCGATTTCGAGCTGCGTGAAACGCAGGCCGAGGGCGATGCCGAACGGCTGGCGCTCGACCTTGCCGCCATCGGCTTCGAGTTGGTGATCGCGGCCGGCGGCGACGGCACCGCCAGCGAGGTCGCCGACGGGCTGCTGAAAGCTTTCCGAGAAAGCGGCCGGACGGCCGAGCTTGGGCTGCTGCCGTGCGGCGCCGGCATCGACTTCGCGCGCGGGCTCGGCCTGTCGAACAATGTCGACCTGACACTGAAGCGGATTGCCGAGGCCAAAGGGCGCAAGGTCGATGCCGGGTGCATCAGCTATGTCGACGACCACGGCGCGCTGGCCAGCCGCCATTTCATCAACATCGCCAGCCTCGGGCTCTCCGGCGTCACCGACCGTGCCGTCAACGCCGACAAGCGCAAGGGCAAGGTTTCGGCCAAGGCGTTGTTCTATTGGCGCACGGTCTGGGAGTTCCTCCGCTACCGCTTCCAGGACGTTGCGATCACCATCGACGACGGTGCCCCGGTCGAGGCGCGCATGGCACTGGTGGCGGTGGCCAACGGCAAATTCTTCGGCGGCGGCATGATGATCGCGCCCGATGCCGAGCTTAACGACGGCGAGTTTGACATCGTCATTCTGCGCGCCGCCGGCAAGCTGAAGCTGATCTGGGACATCCGCCTGCTCTATGGCGGGCGGCACCGCAACCATCCGGCGATCACCATCCTGCGCGGCAAGAAAGTGGTTGTCGAGCCGCTCGGCGATGTGCAAAAGAACGCCGCGCTGATCGACATAGACGGCGAATCGCCGGGTCGCATACCGGCGACCTTCGAGATCCTACCCGGCGCCTTGACGCTGAGATATTGAATCAAGGCATTGAGGGGTTGATTCAAGTTCTTTCGGCGGTGATTCCAGCGATCCGGCCAATGTGCTGAAATCGCGTGACAATTGCCTGATGTCAGGCCTCGAGCTTGGCCGGGAAACCAGGCGCGCGAAGATCGGTTCCGATCGCATCTTCCAGAAGCCTGACGATCATGGTCGACCAATTCCTTGAAACAGTGATTTTGGCAGGTGGCGGCCCATCGGCAGCGAACGTCGGTCGTTCCTGTCGGTGGTAAATCGCAAACCCTGGAGATTGGCCGAATCCCCCCCAACTTCGTCATCCCAGGGCGAAGCAGGAGCGAAGCTCCGTCGCGGAGACCCTGGGATCCATGCCGTAACCTTGATCAAAGAGTGCAGCGGAGCAGAATTTTGCACCGCAGCAGCGCTCTGAAGTCGCGGCATGGATCCCGGGGTCTGCGCCGCGTCGCTTCGCTCCTTGCTCCGCCCCAGGATGACGAAGCGATGGGCGTTTGCGCTAATCACCAAGGCATGCGGTTCCGTCAACGCAAGCGACCCGTCAAATCCTCTGTGCCGAGGAACCAGGCGCCGGGCCGCGGTCGTAGACGGTGACGGCAAAGCCGTTGCGGATCAGGCTGGCGCTCACGGCATCAGCGGTGTCTGCATCATCTGCAAATGCAGGTCCTTGCCGGTCCAGGGATGCGCTTCGCAAACGGCTTCATCGAGTTCGACGCCGAGGCCGGGCTCCTTCGACGGGATGACATTGCCGTCCTGCCATTCGATCTTCTTCTTGAGCAGCTTCTCGTGAAATCCGCCCCACTGCTTCAGCGATTCCAGAATGAGGAAGTTGGGCAGCGTCACCGCGAGCTGGATGTTGGCGGCGCCGACGATCGGCCCGCAATAGCAGTGCGGCGCGATCTGGATGTGATAGGCTTCGGCCATGGCGGCGATCTTCTTGGTTTCGAGAATGCCGCCGGAGCGGCCAAGGTCCGGCTGCAGAATGGTCGCCGCGCGGTTCTCGATCACACGCGCGAATTCGAACTTGGTCGTCAGCCGCTCGCCGGTGGCTATCGGGATCGAGGTCGCACGGGCGACCTGCGCCATCACCTCGGGCATGTCGGGCGGCACCGGCTCCTCGAACCACAGCGGGTCATAAGGCTCGATGGCGCGGGCCATGCGCAGCGCCCCCGAAGCTGTGAACTGGCCGTGCGTGCCGAACAGGATATCGGCGCGGGTGCCGACCGCCTCGCGGATCGCCTTGACCATCCGGGCGGAGAGGTCGATGTCGACGAGGCGCGGCTGGTGGCCGTCGAAGGCGGTGTAGGGGCCGGCCGGGTCGAGCTTGACCGCGTTAAAACCCTGCTCGACATATTCGAGCGCGCAGGCGGCGGCCAGATCGGGGTCGTTGTAGACGTTCTTGCCGCGGGCGTCCTCGGAGTGGACGCTGCCGCTGTGCGGGTAGAGGTAGGTATAGGAACGCAGCGTTTCGTGCACCTGGCCACCAAGCAGCTTGTAGACCGGCTTGCCGGCCTCCTTGCCGATGATGTCCCAGCAGGCGATTTCGAGCGCCGAGAAACAGCCCATGCCCGACACGTCGGGGCGCTGGGTGAAGCCTGACGAATAGGCGCGGCGGAAGAAGTTTTCGACGTCGTGCGGATCGCGGCCGACGAGATAGCGCTCTGCCATGTCCTCGACCATTTTTGCGGTGACATGGGCCGAGAAGGTAGCGTTGTAAGCTTCGCCATAGCCGACGATGCCGCCATCGGTGGTGAGCTTGACGAAGATGAAATACTTGCCGCCGATGCCGGGCGGCGGATTGCCGACCACCCAGGTCTTGACGTCGGTGATTTTCATTTCTGATCCTCCAGAACCAGTTCGGCGCCCTTCCATCCGGTCATGATCGCGGCGGCGTTGGTGTTGCCGGTTATGTTGTCGGGAAAGATCGAGGCATCGATGACGCGCAACGCCTGGATGCCGTGTACCTTGAGGCGCGGATCGACGACGGCGTGCGCCGCGTCCGGCCCCATGCGGCAGGTCGAGACCGGGTGATAGACGGTGCCCGAGCGCTTCCTGAAATCCTGAATGAGATCCGCGTCGGAGGTGATCGAGGGACCGGGCAAAACCTCTTCCTCGATGATCTCGGCCATCGCCGGCATCGAGGCGATCTTCCTGACGAATTTCACCGCCGCCAGCATTTCAGCGACGTCCGCCTCGGTCGAAAAGGCATTGGCGACGATTTTGGGATAATCGCGCGGATTGGCGGAGCGGATCATGATTTCGCCGCGGCTCGATGGACGGCAATTGGACAGCCCGATGGAAAAGCCCGGCCATGGATCGGGCGTAAGGATCGGGCGTTCGCCGCTCTTCGGAATGACGGTCGAAAACGCCTGGAAATAGAGCTGCATGTTGGGCCGTGCCGCGGCCGGATCGGTGCGAAAGAAGCCGCCGGCATTGTTCATCGACAGCGACAGCGGGCCCGACCGCAAAAACACGTATTGCATGCCGACCAGCAGCTTGCCCCACCACGGGCGCAGGATCTGGTTGAGCGTCGGCAGCCTGCCCTTGAACGTGTAGTTGATGCCGACATGGTCCTGCAGGTTTGCCCCGACATTCTCGTTGGCGTGAACGACGGGAATGCCGAGCGCGCCAAGAAGCGCCGACGGGCCGATGCCTGAAAGCTGTAGCAATTGGGGCGAATTGACCGAGCCGCCCGACAGGATGATCTCGCGGCCGGCGCGGGCGGTTTTCGTCGCGCCATTCTGGAGATACTCGACACCGACGGCACGCTTGCTTTCGAACAGGATCTTTGTCGCCAGCGCGTTGATCTCGACGCGGACATTTTTGCGCTTCATCGCCGGGCGCAGGAAGGCGCGCGCCGCCGACATGCGGCGGCCGTTCCTGGTGGTGATCTGGTAGACGCCGACGCCTTCCTGCGAGGCGCCGTTGAAATCCGGGTTGAGCGGCAGGCCGGCCTGGTTGGCGGCGGCGAGATAGCGCTTGGTGAGCGGATGGACGGAGGTCGAGCAGTCGGTGACATGCAGCGGCCCGCCGACGCCGCGCCATTGGTCGGCGCCCGCCTGGTTATCCTCCAGTGCCTTGAACGCAGGCAGCAGGTCATCGAAGCCCCAGCCGGGATTGCCGGCATCCCGCCAGGCATCGAAATCCTCGCGCGCGCCCCTGATCCAGACCATGGCGTTGATCGAACTCGAGCCGCCGAGCAGCTTGCCGCGCGGCCAGTGGTCGACATTGCCGGCGAGGCCGGGGTCCGGCTCGGCCTTGTAGTTCCAGTTGACCGCCGGGTCGAAGAAGGTCTTGCCGTATCCGAGCGGCATCTGCACGTAGAAGCGGCGGTCGCTGCCGCCGGCTTCCAGCACCAGCACCGAGAAGCGGCCGGAAGCCGACAGTCTCTCGGCCAGGACCGAGCCGGCCGAACCGGAGCCGACGATGATGAAATCATAGGTCTGCATGGTGGATTGGGCGGCTCCGGAATTCGGCCTCTAACCTAGACTCGCGCGCGGCGCGGCGTCGCCGGGTCTTCCGGCATCTGATGTGAAAAAAGCGACTGGCGCGATGCTCGGAGTTTTCATCCAGCGGTGATTAGCCGTCCAGTCTTCGTTTGGTCAATTCGACTTGATAGACGCTTCGCGGATGTCGATTGCGTCGCCATATGTTGAGAGATGTAACCAGCGCCAAATACCCGAATATTGCAAGCAGGCCCCACAAAATTCCAAGCACATTGATCGAGACAAAAATAACCACAAATCCAACTGCAGCCACGGTGTAATATAAGACCGAGGCCCAGACATACTTATCCATTTGAGAGCTACTCATCTATCAGTCCTGGTTAGACGATTCGGTTCATCCGTTGTCGAGAATCTGCGGCCGATCGGCGATCTGACACTCAGGACGCTGGCCATGCCTTCGCTGTGCTTTGTCGACAAGCCGTCCAACCATTACAGGCGATGATCGGCAATCTACCTGAAATCATAGCGCACGATCGGGCGGGCCGGCGTCCTGCGAGCGACGACCCTGAACCCGGCGCGCGCGAAGGTGGAGGCATATCCGCTGCCGGAAGCACTCGGCGATACGTCCGCGTCGAAAGGATAGGCTTCGAGCGCAGGAGCATTTGCGCGCCTCGCGAGTTCCAGTGCCTCTGCTATCAGCTGGAATGTTACGCCCCGCCTGCGGTATCGTTTTCGCACGTACAGGCAGGACAAGGACCAGACCGGCGCATCATCCACACGCTTGAGCTGCCACAGCCGATCGAGCCAGGGCAGGGCATCTCGCGGCGTCACCCGGCACCAGCCGACAGCCGTATCGCCGTCGAAGGCGAGGATGCCTGGAGGCGGACCATGCTGGACGGCTTGCCGGAACGCTGCCTTGTTTTCCTCGCCGGGTCTCTTTCGGTAAGAACGACCGATCCGCCCATACATACACCAACAGCGACTGCAGACGGCGCTGTCACCGAACAGGTCCTCGAGCGCCGGCCACAGATCGGGCGTTAATGGGCGAAAGCCAAGTTCCATGTCAGCCGTCATCCGCTATTGATATTGCCCAGTCTAGCCTGCACTGCGCGCTAGCGCATCATAGGTTGCGGTCCATGCGGGGATGTTCAAACCGGGGTTTCACTCAGCGTCCCTGTCGTGCTCCATCTCAGCGCAGAAAACCAAGCACGGCCTCCATGAACTCGGTGGGGTACTCGACATTCGACAAGTGGACCGCGGGCAGGACAACCAGTTTCGCGCCGGGCACCGTCGCCGCGATCAACTCGCTATGGCTGGCGGCTGTCACAGTGTCGTGCCGGCCGGCGATCACCAACGTTGGCCTGGAAATCAGCGCTGCGGTTCGGCGAAGGTCCGCATCGCGAACCGCCGCGAACAGACCAGCCAAGCCTTGCCGGTCGATAGCCAGCAGCATGGCGCGAAATTCCTCGATGACGGGCTCGTTGGCCGCCAGCATACGCGCAGGGAACCAGTTGCCCAGGAACATCTCGGCGGTTTCCGCCATGTCCGGCGCCTGCAGCACGGCGGCAATCCGCTCGTCAAACTGCTTTGCCGGTCCGAGGTAGGACGAGGTGTTGCTCAGGATCAAGCGTTCGATCCGCTCGGGCGCGTGGATGCCGAGCCGCTGCCCGACGAAGCCGCCCAACGACAGACCGAGGAAGTGTACGCGTTCAATGGCCAAGGCATCGAGCAGCTCGATCACGTCGCGGCCAAGCCGGTCGAGCGAATAAGCACCGGCCGGAACGCTTGACCCTCCGTGGCCGCGAAAATCATAACGCAGAACACGGAAATGCTTCGACAGCTCGTTGACCTGCATGTCCCACATCCGCAGTGTGGTGGCGATGGAATTCGACAGCATCAGCACGGGGTTCCCGGCGTCGCCGTCGATGCGGTAGGCGATGCGTGTGCCATCGCCGACGGTCACGAAATCCAGCTCATTCATGGTGAATACACCTTCCTTCTTGGAGCGTTGAATGTGGCAAAGCCTAGTTGCGGCGCGCTTTTGATGATATTACAAAGATAGGACTATCTCTGTAATAGAAGCTGACATGGCCGAATTCACCCTGCACGACCTGCAATGCTTCGATGCCGTGGTCCGCTGCGGCGGCTTTCAGCCTGCGGCGGCCATGCTGCATCGCTCGCACCCGGCGGTGTTCGCAGCCGTTGCAAAGCTGGAGCGGCAACTCGACCTCGTTCTCTTGGATCGCAGCGGCTATCGCGTGCGCCCCACCGAGGCAGGGCTGTCGTTCCATCGCAGGGCACAATCGCTGCTGCGCGAGCTCGAGGGCTTGCGGCTTCATGCTGCTCAGCTGTCAATGGGCGAAGAAAGCGAGATCCATGTGGTGATCGGCGACCTGTGCCCGCGCCCGCAGGCACTGGGCATGCTCGGACGGTTCTTCGCCCAGTGTCCGGGCACACGCCTGCACCTGCATTTCGAGGCGGTGGGCGGCCCGTGGGAGCGCCTCTTCGATGACGAAGCCGATTTGATCCTGCACTGGATCGACAAGAGCGATCCGCGGGTGGAATGGATCGATCTGTGCAAGGTGCCATTCGTTCCCGTAGTGGCGTCGGGCTTTCTACCGGAG
The DNA here is from genome assembly GCF_040323405.1 of Mesorhizobium sp. M0048. Classification (NCBI taxonomy): domain Bacteria; kingdom Pseudomonadati; phylum Pseudomonadota; class Alphaproteobacteria; order Hyphomicrobiales; family Phyllobacteriaceae; genus Mesorhizobium; species Mesorhizobium sp. M0048. The sequence goes on from NZ_JAMYUV010000010.1 coordinate 7,604, forward strand.
CGCATCAAGCACCCCATCACGCCGGATCAGATGCACGCGTTCACCCAATGTGTCATGCGCGACACGGCCCGCCATTCACCGCAACAAGACTACTTCATGATCGAGGGTGCGCCTCAATGCATGGTGGCCGACCAGGGGATGAAGAAGGAAATCATCCTGCAGGGCCTCGCGTGGGGCCACATGCCCCGCTTCCTGATCGAGGATGAGCTGCGCGACGGACGCCTGCAATCCGTTGCCGGCCGTCATCTGCCAGGCCGCACCGAGGAGTTGGTGGTGGCGCGCCGCCGCGACCGGCCGCACGGGCCGATCTCGAACCGGCTGTGGGATCATATCGAGCAAGAGGCGCCGACGTTGCGCCGAGCGCTCGAACCCCGGCAACCTGTCCAGTAGGCGGCCAAGCCGGGGCTCAGCGAGGCCGTTCGGAGGGCCAAACCAGCGGCCTTACCCACTTAAGTTCACTGCTGCATAATCTGCAGCAGTGAACTGCATCCCATCGCTATTCCCGCAGTTTGTGAGGCGCATTATTGATGTCGCAAGGAGTTGGCCATGAACCGCGCCGACCCCGCCCGAAGGTTTTCCACTTTCCGTGGGTAGTCCAACGGTCGGCATCCGCCCTGCCAGCGACGACGTAGCCTGGGACTAGCTTCATCTGCAATTCGAAGGACAAGACCATGAATATCGACCGTCGAACCTTCGGCCTCGGCACCTTTAGTGCCGGCGCCCTGCTGCTTTCCCCGATCAGCCTCTTTGCGGGCAACGCTGCGCCTATCGCCGCGTCTCCGGCTTCGCTTGCGACCGCCCACAGGTTCATGCTCGGCGACCTCGAGATCACTGCACTGAGCGACGGCTACCTCAATCTCGGCCTCGAACTCTTCCCTTCCGCAGATCCGGCTGCCGCCGAAGCGCTGCTGGCAAAGGCATTCTTGCCAAAACCACTCCCGACCTCGGTCAATGCTTACCTTGTCACCAAAGGCGACAGACGGGTGCTGATCGATACCGGCACGGCATCGGCGATGGGGCCCATACTGGGACATATACCTGAGGCGCTCGCCGCCGCCGGCATCAGGCCGGAAGAAATCGACACGGTAATCATCACCCACCTCCATCCCGACCATGCCAACGGCCTTGTCGGTATTGGAGGCAAGGCCGCCTTCCCGGCAGCGGAGGTCGTGGTTGCCGCGCCGGAATTCGCTTTCTGGCACGATGACGGGATCCGGTCCAAGGCGCCCGACCAGATGAAACCGTACTTCGAAATAGCGCGCAAATCGCTGGTGCCTTACCATGGCAAGGTCCGGAAGATCGAAGGCGAAGTCGAGATCGCGCCCGGGATCAGGGCGTTGCCTGCGCCTGGACACACGCCGGGGCATCTCGCGCTTCGAATTGGCTCTGGTGACGCCAACCTGCTGCTCTTCACTGACGTAATCCACGCCTCCGCGCTGCAATTTGCGCATCCGGAATGGGCAATCGCCTTCGACGTGGACCAGGAGGCCGCAATCGCCACACGCAAGAAGGTGCTCGACATGGTGTCGGCGGATGGCCTGCTCGTCGCAGGCATGCACCTGCCCTTTCCAGGCATCGGTCATGTTATTCGCGAGGGCAACGCCTACGCCTACGTCCCAACGCCCTGGCCCGCTTTGTGAAGCACGCCTATTGGTAAGCTTTCTTACCTCGGCCATGGAATGCAATCCTGCTGGTGCGCTCGTCTAGCTCCGCACAGCATCTGTTCAACACCGTCGACCGATAGCCGAACCTCAGGCCGCGACCTGTTCAGTGGCGCGTTGACCAGTCCGTGCCATGACGATACGGGATCGGGACAATCGGCTTCGAGAGGATTGGCCAAATGGTGCATTACGCGGACGGGCGGCCGATCAGCGATCTGACGCTCAGGACGCTGGCCATGCCTTCCGACGCCAATGCGGCAGGCGACATTTTTGGCGGCTGGGTGATGGCACAGATGGATCTCGCCTGCGGCATCCGCGCCGCCGAGCGCGCCAAGGGCCGCGTGGTGACGGCGGCGGTGAAGGAAATGTCCTTCGCCAAGCCGATGAAGATCGGCGACACGCTGTGCATCTATACGCATGTCGAACGCGTCGGCCGCACCTCGATGACGCTCAAGGTCGAGGCCTGGGCGCAGCGCTATCTCTCCGACCTGATGGAGAAGGTCACCCATGCCGACTTCGTCATGGTGGCGCTGGACGGCGAAGGCAAGCCGAAGGCGGTTCCGGCCGAAGGCTGACCCGGCCTGATTCCAGAAGACGGATTTAAATAGCCGTCTCTCCCGCGCGGGGGATGCGGACAGCAATCCCGCGTGGTCTTTGGCTAACGGGTTCCCGCATGCGCGCCTGCAGCGCGACCGATGGGATCTTGGGAGGAAAGACAATGCGTCAACACATGCTGAACGCTGCCCTGGCGGGTGCCTTTGCAGCCTTGCTCTGCCTGTCGTCCGCAAGCGCTTTTGCCGAGGTCAAAAAAGGCGATCCAGGCGCCACCTGCACGTCGGAAAACCGCACCATCAACGGGCAGGCGGCCAAGTGCGAGATCTGCTCGGCGACGAAATGCGACACCAGCGGCACGACGGTGAGCAATTGCCGCAAGGAGACGACCACGACCTGCACGATTGGCGGCAAGGTGGTCAGTCCCAACCCGAAATGGAACCGGATCGAGAAGCTGCCGAAGAGCAAGATGCAATTACAGCAGTAGGGCTCGTCCGGAGCATCCGCGACAGGTTCAAACCCTTACAGCGCAAGGGTTCAGCTGTGCATGGCGTCGAATTTTTCTCGCGCGGCCTTGACGCGCTCGGTGTTCTTGCGTGCCCATTCGCCGAGCGCATCGACCGGCACCAGCAGCTCGTAGCCAAGGTCAGTCAATTCGTAGTCGACCCGCGGCGGGATGGTCGGGAACACGGTGCGGGTGACGAAGCCGTCGCGCTCGAGCCCGCGCAAGGTGGTGGTCAGCATCTTTTGCGAAATGCCGCCGACCGCGCTGCGCAGCTCGTTGAAACGCAGCGGCCCGTTGCCGAGTTTGCCAACGACGAGCACAGTCCATTTGTCACCGACGCGCTGCAGGATTTCCGAGACGGCGCGGCAGTCCTCGGTGCGGTACGGGTGCCTTGGTAACAAAAAAGTGCCTCCTTGCACATTGAGCGGCCGGTTACTCATATAGCTCAGGTATCTAAACGATACCAGTATTGCTGTAAGGAGAGCCCCCCTATGTCAAAACCCAAAATCGCCATCGTCATTGGTTCGACCCGCGCCGCGCGCTTTGCCGACGTGCCGGCCCAATGGATTGCCAGGATCGCCAAGTCGCATGCCGATATCGACGTCGAAGTCGTCGACCTGCGCGATTTCCCGCTGCCGTTCTTCGATGAGGTCGCATCCTCCGCCTGGGCGCCGTCGCAGAACGAAGTGGCGCAGCGCTGGCAAAAGAAGGTCGCCGGATTGGACGGTTTCATCTTCACCGCCGCCGAATACAATCATGGCCCGACGGCCGTGCTGAAGAACGCCATCGACTACGCCGCCAACGAGTGGAACAAGAAGCCGGCCGGCTTCGTCGGGTATGGCAGCGTCGGTGGCGCGCGCGCCGTCGAGCAGCTGAGGCTGCATGCGGTCGAGTTGCAGATGGCGCCGGTGAAGTCCGCCGTACACATCTCCTGGGTTGATTTCCTTGCGGTCAAGCAAGGTGACAAGAAGCTCGACGAGTTCGAGCACCTCAACCAGGCGGCAACCGCGCTGGTCAACGACATTGCATGGTGGGCCAGGGTGCTGAACACGGCGCGTCAGGCCGATGCCGTCGCCGAGGAAGTCAAGGCGGCCTGAGCAGGTTCGAACAGTCCTCCCAAGGATTAATTCTCCCAAGCATTGGGGCGGCGCATGCGCCGCCCTTTTTGTTCACACCGCATGGGCGTCCCGCGCTTGCCGTGGCCTGATGATGCAATCGGCAAGACGGTCCATCTCATTCAGCTCGTCGGCGTGATGCTGGCCCCACTGGCAAAGTGCCAGCAGGATCGGCTCGAGGCTGAGGCCGAGCCGCGTCGCCGAATACTCGACGCGCGAGGGGATCTCGGCAAAGATCTCGCGGCGGACGAGGCCGTGCTCTTCCATTTCGCGAAGCTGCTGGATCAGCACTTTCTGGGTAATGCCGGGCATCAGCGCCTGCAGCGCCGACAGCCGCCGGGGCCTGTCGAAGAGATGGTACAGGATGACGGCCTTCCAGCGGCCCGAAATCACTTTCAGCGCGCGCTCCGCCGGCAGCATCGGCAGCCTCTTGATCAGCTTGGCCATGGTCACCTCCCGGTCAGCAGCGGACAAATCGGTGTGTAGTCGAAGCCAGGCAGATAGTGGCAAACAGTGGCCGATGCCAATAACGATCGGTGCCTGGGATGAGAGCTATTCAACTGAACCGTTTCGGCGAGGCCGACGTTCTCGAGATAGTCTCGGTGCCGAAGCCTGAGCCGCAAGCCGGCGAGGTCCTGGTCCGCGTTCATGCGGCCGGGGTGAATTTCTTCGAAGTGCTGATGCGCGCGGATCGCTATGCGGTAACGCCGCAACTGCCGATGATCCTTGGTGTCGAAGCCGCCGGGATCGTGGAGGCGCTTGGGCATAGGGTGGAGGCTTCCTTGCTCGGCATGCGCGTCGCTGCGCCGTTGTTCGCCTCGAGCCAGCCGTTTGGCGGCTGTGCCGAGTATGTGACGATCGACGCAAGCCTGGCCGTGCCGCTGCCGGATGCGCTCTCGTTCGAAGACGCGACGGCATTGATGGTGCAAGGGCTGACGGCGCTGCATCTATCGCGGCAAAGCCGGCCGGCCGGCAAATCGGTGCTGGTCGCCGCTGCCGCGGGTGGCGTCGGTTCGTTGCTCGTCCAGCTTTCCAAGCGCGCCGGCGCGAGCCGTGTCATCGCGGCAGCCGGCAGCAAGGCCAAGCTCGACCTTGCTTTGTCGCTGGGAGCCGATGCCGCCGTCGACTACAGCAACACGGATTGGCCGGAGCACGTCCGGGCAGCGACAGGTGGCGCTGGCGTCGACACCATCTACGACATCGTCGGCGGCCCGCTTACGGCGGCCGCGCTCGAGGCCCTTGCGCCTTGCGGAGAGCTGGTGTTTGCCGCCCTTGGCAGATACGCGCTCGGCGCCCCGGAGATGGAGGCGATGATCGGCCGCAACCAGTCGCTGAGGGGTTTTGCCCTGCTTCCGTTGCTGTCTACGGACGGGCTCCGTGACGGCCTTTTGGAACTTTTCGATCTGGCCGCTGGTGGTCAGCTTGTGGTGACCAAAGGTGGCCGCTTCCCACTCGACCAGGCCAGCCACGCACACCGCCTGCTGGAGGAGCGCGGCGCAACCGGCAAGGTCGTCTTGATACCTTAGCAGGTGGTCGGCAAGGAGCCGAGGATCCGGGCTTGTGCCGTACAGGCCGTCAGCGAACCCGGTAGAACGGATTAGGCAGCAGGAACAGCTTCTCGGCATGCCCCCCGAACAGGTCGGATGGCTGGTCACCGACATTGGCAATTATCGTGTAGCCGGCCTTTTCGATTTCGGCCCTTATGGGTGCCTTGAAATCTGCTGCGGAGCCGTATTTGGCCCCAGGCTGGACCATGTAAAGGTGCTCATAGCCGGCATAGCCGGCCGACTGCAGGTTCTGTTCGGTTGCCTGACGTTGGTCCTCCGGACGTCCGGTGATGAAGAACACCGCGACTTTCGCCGTTCGCGCCTGCCGGAAAACCTCCAGCACAGGGTCGATAGCCGGATCCTTCGCAAGCTGATCCCAGGCGGCCCAGCCACAGGGGCCGTCGATTGCGATGTCGCAGGCGCCGCCGATCGGGCGGCCGAAATTGTCACGTGTGATCACTTCCCAGTTGGCCAACGCCGTCTCGTCGATGTCGAGCACCAGTGCGGGGCGAGGCACCTCCATTGCGCGCTTGACGACCCAGTCGCCTGCCTGCTTCGCCACAGCGGCAAGGTCGCGATCATAGTCGCCGGAATCATGATAATTGGCAGCCGCCAGCATCGCATCGCCGACATTGGCTGGCTGGGACGGGCTTGTGAGAAGGAGCGAGTCGGAACGCGCCGGCCCAGGAACATTTGTGCCGATCATCAGCACGATTGCCCCGACACGCGCAATTCTATTCCAACCAATCGCCCGCATCACGAGACTTTGCAGTCACGAGAAGTCGGCTGTCAAGCGAGGTCTTCCACAGGTCCTCGAGACTGCGACGCTGAATTGGACATTCCAGATGCCGAATGTCTCTATGGGTTGCTGCACGCTACACGATTTCCGCCGTCGCGGTCTTTGCCCCCGACAGGTGACGCACCGCCGGAACCGCCGGTCGAAATGCGTCACCCGAAAAATCATGCCGTTACGCGCTTTGCCGTGCCTACGCCGCCTGAACGATCTCGACCAGTTCAACGTCGAACACCAGATCCCGTCCCGCCAAAGGATGATTGCCGTCGAGCTTGACGCTGGTGTCGTCCACGCCGACGACTGTTACCGGCATCGGGCGCCCCTCTGCGGTTCTGACCTGCAATCGAGTGCCGATATCGACGTTGATGTTGTCTGGCACGCGGGCGCGGTCGACGGTCATCACCGCTTCGGGGCGGTGGGGGCCATAGGCGGCGTCGGCGGGAATGGTGACGGTGCTTTTCGCGCCCACCTCCATACCCTCGACATGGGTTTCGAGACCGGCGATCACTTGTCCTTCACCCAACGTGAATTGCAGCGGTTCGTTGCCGGAAGAATCGAACTGAGTGCCGTCAGCCAGGCGGCCATTGTAATTGATGCGCACGGTGTCGCCATTCTTGGCCTGTGTCATGATAGCCATCCTTTGAAAGTTTCGAGGGGCCGGCCAGAGCTCACAGTCCCGTCCTCGATCATCCACGCACTCGGGTGCGCGGCGCGAAACGCTAAAACTAGGGACCTGGCTGCCGATGTAAACCCCGATTGGGCTACGCCGGCATGATCCGCCAGCGTTCGTCGCCTTCGGCAGGAGTGCGCCGGACTAGCGGGTCATGCCGACTCAACCCATTCAGGCGGCGTGCAAATGGCGGCTAGATCAGGTTATGGCCGCCATCGATGCGGATTGTCTCGCCGGTCGTGAACTCGCTTTCCATGAGGTAGACATAGGCGGCGGCGACGTCCGCAGCGGTCGGAATTTTTCTCGACGGCAACCGGGCAGCCATGTCGGCAAAGAAGCTGGATTTGGCTTCTCCAACAATGTCCCACATCGGTGTGTCGACCCATCCGGGAGACACGACATTGACGCGCGTCGGGGCCAGTTCGAGCGCCAGGGCGCGGGCGAAGTAGCTGAATGAGCCGGCAATCGCTGAGACGACCGAGCCTCCCGGCACTGGCGGCTTGTCCTTGTTGATGCCCGAGGTGAAGGTCATGGAGCCACCGGCCTTCAGGGTGCGCACAGCGTGCTTGGAGAGCATGACGGCCCCAATCAGCTTGTTGTCGACGAAGCCTCGCACAGCCTCCATGTCGGTACTGCCGATCGGATCGCCGGGCGGCAGTGTTCCGGCGGTCGATACCAGGTGGTCGAAGGGACCGATCTCCTCGAACAGGCGAGCGACGTCCGCTTCGTCGGTCATATCGGCAACCAAGCTGGTCACGTGCCCCGTATTGAGCGTCCGTTCGGCCGCCTGCAGTTTCGCGGGCGACCGGCTGACGATCACGACCTTCGCTCCGCAATTGAGAGCAGCTTCCGCGACGCCGAGACCGATGCCGGAGCTGCCGCCGATGACGATGACTTTCCTGTCCACGAGCGATGTCATGGGAGGTCTCCATTCGTTTGCGATTTCGGTGAGGGTCAAGCTTTGCCGTCGTAGGCGGCTTCGAGGTCGGCGATGATGATCTTGCGCATCCCGTACATCGCCTGCCGGACGCGGTTGGCCTTTTCGCGGTCCGGGTCGGCGCTGAGCCGCGGCAGGATTTCCGGGATGACCTGCCAGTAGACGCCGAACTTGTCGGTGAGCCAGCCGCAGGGTTGTTCCCTGCCGCCGCCGGCGGTGAGCGCCTCATAGTAGTAGTCTGTCTCGGCCTGGTCCCTGGTCTCGATGTAGAGTGAGAGCCGCTCGTTGAAAGGCGGCTGCGGCCCGGCATTGAGCGCTGTAAGGTGCAGACCCTCGAGCTCGAAATCGAAGGTGGCATGCGGGACCGTCTTGTTGGTTCCGGACACCCAGTCGGTGTATTCGAGCGTCTGGAGCGCTTTGCTGTTCTTGAAGACCGAGAGGTAGAAATCGCGGGCCTCCTTGGCGTCGGTGTTGAACCAGAGGAATGGGTGGATGGTGGCCATGTCCGTTCTCCGTTAATTCCTTGCGGCAGCGATTTTTGGCGAAGAGCCTGTCCGCTGTTGCTTTCATTCAGGCTTAGCGGTAGTCCGACGGCCGATAGACCGAGCCGTCCCAGTCGCGGGCAAACCCGAGGTCTTCGAGCCGGCGGGTCGAGAAGCGTGCAATCTGCCGCTCGGTCCGGCGCCGGCTGCTCGAGGCGAGGATGCGGCCGGCCATGCCGGTCAGGACGTCGACGATGGGTTCAACTCGTTTGGCGTTCATGGTGCTCTCCCAGAGTGGCGGCAGTTTTGGTTTCAGCAGTTGCCCCGCGACTTTCGTCAGCGAGAGTATAAGTCACATCAAATCGCCTTTTGCAGCGGCGGTGAATGACTGAATACGCGAGCAAACATGCCGTCTTCCGGCCTGGACGACAAACGACTTATCGGCGACAATGTGTGAGCATCGCTCACATATAGGTATCGATCCATGCCCCGGAAGCTGCCTCCCCTCACCACCTTGCCGAGCTTCGAAGCGGCGGCGCGCCTGTTGAGTTTCTCCAAGGCGGCAGAGGAACTTCATGTCACCCACGGTGCGATCAGCCGGGCGATCAAGAACCTTGAGGATCAGCTCGGTGTGCAGTTGTTCGAGCGCGGTACGCGTTCGGTGAGCCTGACCGCCGTCGGCGAGCCCTATGCGCGGGCGGTGCGCGAGGTGCTCGACCAGTTGGCCGCCGCCACTGCTGCGGCAACGGCCCGCTATTCGAGCTCGACACTGAACGTCAGCACCTCCGATGGCTTCGCGGGGAGATGGCTGGTGCCACGCCTCTACCGCTTTCACCGTGCGCATGGCGACATCGATGTACGGGTTTCGACGAGCGGGAAGCTGACCAACTTCCTCGGCGACGGCATCGATGTCGCCGTCCGTTATGGCAGCGGAAACTATCCGGGGCTCACGTCGGAGTTCCTCACCGGCGAGGAGGTGTTTCCAGTGTGCAGCCCAAAGCTTCTTGAGGGTGCGCATCCGCTGCGCACGCCTCAGGACCTCAGACACCACACGCTGATCCGTGACAGCTTTCCGATCGACTGGGCGACCTGGCTGGCGAGCGCCGGGGTCGAGGGCGTGGACCCGCAGAGCGGGATTACCTTCGACTCTGCCACCTTTGCCATGGAGTCGGCTGCACAAGGCGAGGGGGTGGTGCTGGGTCGGACCATGCTCGTTGCGGCCGACCTCGCCGCCGGGCGGCTTGTCCGCCCCTTCGGCCACGCCCTGAAATCCCCTTCCAGCTTCTATCTCGTCTACCCGCCGGAGGCGATCCGTCAGCGCAAGGTCAAGGCTTTCAGGGATTGGCTGCTTTCAGAAGTCACGCCGCAAATGGACTGACAGGAAGGCCGAGAGAACAGGATCGTCTACGGGTCAATCGCCCGGTGACTGTCGGCTCGCCCGAACTGCGGTGATGATCCAGGCGCGCGAGTCGAAAAGCACACCGTCCGCGGTCAAGTGCGCGTCGAGCAGATCGCGCAACCGCCGTAGCGCCGCGTCGACATCCACATCCGCGCGGGCGAGCGGATCCTTGACCAGTTGCAGGCCAAGCAAAGCGTCATAGGCCGCATCGACGTCCTGGCCGTAGAAGACCGGCTCACGCACTTCGGCAAAGTCGACCGAAACAAAACCGGATGCACGCAAGATCTCCGCGGTGATGGCGGGGTCGCCAAGCGAAAACGGGGTGGCGGCGCCCGCCGATATGGCGGTCCCCGGCGCAATTGCCCCCTGAATGGCAGTTGCCCACTCATTACGGTCCTGGCATTGCCATACCATCCACACAAGACGTGCCCCTGGTCGCATCGCCCGGCCGATATTGGCGAACGCCGCCGCCGGATCGGCAAAGAACATCACGCCAAATCGACTGATGCACAGATCGAAGCCGGCAGGCGGAAATACCAGCAATTGCGCATCGCCGCGCTCAAAGGCGACGTTTCGCAATCCTTCTTCGGCGCTACGGCTCCGGGCGATCTCGAGCATCTGCGCCGATACATCCACGCCGAGCACGCTCCCTTCCACCGCGACACGGGCGGCATCACGAGAGGATTGTCCCGAACCGCATCCGATATCGAGCACGCAATCGCGCGTTCCCGCCTTGACCGCAGCCCTGAATACCTCGTTGTGCCGCCGCAGTTCGGCGTCGTAAAACTCAGCGCAGTTCAACACCATCGCACGCCTGTCTGGAGGTGGGCCGGCAGCATTTCCGGCCGCTCTGCCCTGATCTTTTCGCGTCGGGCTAACCCCGAACTGTCAGCCGCGCCGCGCCGCCTCGATCGCTGCAACGTCGATCTTTTTCATCTCCATCATCGCTTCGAATGCGCGCTTTGCTTCATCGCCGCCGGCGGCCATCGCTTCGGTCAGCACGCGCGGCGTGATTTGCCAGGAGATGCCCCATTTGTCCTTGCACCAGCCGCAGGCACTTTCCTGGCCGCCATTGCCGACGATGGCGTTCCAATAGCGGTCGGTCTCCTGCTGATCGTCGGTGGCGATCTGGAAGGAGAAGGCTTCGTTGTGCTTAAACGCGGGCCCGCCATTGAGGCCGAGACAGGGGATGCCGGCGACCGTGAACTCGACCGTCAGCACGTCGCCTGCCTTGCCGGACGGGTAGTCGCTGGGAGCGCGGTGGACGGATTTCACCGAACTGTCGGGAAAAATCTCGGAATAGAAGCGGGCCGCAGCCTCGGCGTCCTTGTCGTACCAAAGGCAGATCGTGTTCTTGGCGATTGTCATTGCTGGTCCCTTTGCTTTCGAAATCAATCGGGGCTTTTGAAATCAACCCGGGTTTTTCACAGCTGGCCTCGGCGTTGCACCGGACATGGAAATGCGCTCGTGCCATCGACGTTCCGGCAGCAGCAGCTGCCCGGAATCAAGGTACCACGGCTGGTGCTTTCAGGACCAGATGCGGGCAGTGACTCGAACCGGCGATGGTCCGCCTGGTCCGACCGGCGGCCTCACTCTTTGCGTAGGGCAGCGCCGCTTTGCTCAAGGTCGCGCTGGCTTTCCGTTGGCGCGCCGTTGCCTCAGAAGGCGCATGAGCAAGTTCCGTCTGTCCTTGCGCGGGACGAGTTCGATATCGCTGACAAGTTTTGCGCCGCCCTTGTGCCGCTCCAATGTGATCTTGCGGCTGTGGAAGGCCTCCAGCTCGGCGCGGTGCGCTACGCTTATGATGGTGACCTTCGGCAATTCGCGAATAATCATCTCCATCATCTTGTCCTGGCTCTTCTCATCGAGTGCCGACGTTGCCTCGTCCAGCACGATGATATCGGGGCGGTGCAGCAGAAGACGCGCAAAGGCGAGGCGCTGCTTTTCGCCACCCGACAAGGTCTGGTCCCATGGCGCGTCCTCCTCGATCCGGTCGTTGAGGTAGTCGAGCCCCACCTTGTCGAGGGCAGCCTTGATCTTATCCAGCGTCCAGTTGTCGGCGGCGCCTGGATAGGCGACAGCGCGGCGAAGCGTCCCGGTCGGGATGTAGGGCCGTTGCGGCAACATGAACAACCGTCTGTCGGCGCGGATGTTGACGCTGCCGCCACCCCATGGCCACAGACCCGCGACGGCCCGCACCAGCGTACTCTTGCCCGAGCCGGATTCGCCGGCGACGAGCACCCGCTCGCCTGGTTCGATCACGACCTCGGTTTCCTTGACCACGGCGGTGCCGTCGTCGAGCGACACGGAGAGATTGTTCAGGCTGAGCATCGCATCGCCGCCGGTCTCGCCGCGCTTTATGCGTCCCAGCGTGTTGCTCTGTTCCGCCCGCTCGAGCCCGTCGAGCGACATCATCAGCGAGGCGATGCGCCGTGCACAGGCGTTCCAATCGGCGAGACGGGGATAGTTGTCGACCAGCCATCCGAACGCGCCCTGCACGATGGCAAAGGCCGAGGCAGCCTGCATGACCTGTCCAAGTGTCATGCTGCCTTCGAGGAACTTTGGAGCGCAAAGCAAGACCGGCACGACAGGCGCAAACAGGCTCGACCCCTGAGACACCAGTGCCGTGCGCATGTGCTGGCCTGCAAGGAGCGCCCATTGCCTGAGCACATGGGCAAATGTCTTGTCCATGCCGCTGCGCTCCTCCTCCTCGCCGCCGAGCAATGCGATGCTCTCGCCGTTTTCCCGCACGCGCGTCAGCGTGTAGCGGAACTCGGCTTCCGCCTGATTTTTTTCCTCGGAGAGGTGGACGAAATGGCGGCCAATGACCGCCATCGAAGTGGACGTGATCGCGGAATAGAGCACTGCGGTGATGACCAGGAAGCCGGGAATGGTGACGGTCGAACCTGCAATCGTCAGGGTCAGGGCGCCGCCGATCGTCCAGAGCACCACGATGAAGGTCGAGGCCGACAGAAATGCGACGATGACACCGGCGATGAAATCGACGGGCGATTCGGTGGCAATCCGCAAATCCTCGGCGATGCGGGCTTCGGGGTTGCTATGATCGCCGCCGACGAGGTTCAGCTGATAGTAGCGGCCGCTTGCCAGCCAGCGCGCGATGACCGCGGTGGTGAGCCAGGACCGCCAGCGGCGCTGTATCCTCATGCGAAAGAAGACTTGTGCCACCACAAGGCTGGCGCTTCCGATCACGAGTGGCAGGAATACGGCGCTCAGCCAATATACGGTGTGGGCATTGCGTTGCTCAATGGCGTCGAAAATTGCGCGATTCCAGACATTGATCCCATACTGGAAGCCGACATTGGCGACGATCAGGACCAACAGCCCGATCGTCAACGGCCAGGCGACCCTGTCGCCACTGCCGCTCCAGTAACCGCTCGCGCTGATCCAGAAGCGCTTAAGCAGGTATCTCTTGCGCGCCCGCTCTGCCTCTTCAGGTGTCAGCTCAGGATCGGGTTCGGTGACATCCGGCGGCGGCGCGGGCTGGCCGACGACCTCTGACGCGACTTCGACAGTCGATTGTTTCTCGCGGCGCGACTTCTCGGCATCGCGCGTTCGGGCGCCGTCAACCGATTTCAGCTTAAATTTAGCCTCGGGCATCCGGCGATAACGGCTTAAAAATCAGAAAGTTTCATAGCGTCCGCTCGAGATCCGAGATGCCAACAACGCCAAGGCTTCGCAGCTGTTCCGGTGCTCGCAGCAGCCTATGGTCGTTCTCGATGACAGGCTTTGATCGTTGCGGGGCAGAATTCGCTCAGGCTCTCAAGATTTGTCCGCATGCTGCATTCGAAGAGGCTGGACGCAAGCGGCGCGAAAAGTGCCATCGGCCCGAGTCAACAGGATCGAGGAGGAGAGATCATCTCGATTGCGATTGCGAGCATTTGCTGCCCAGCCGGACCGCGCCAGCCCCGAATTCCGGAACAAGGGTGCGATTTTGCCGTTGAGCCAGAAACCGGAAGCGACCCGCATGTCCGAATTGCCGAATGAAGAGATCGAAGGGCGGCTGAACGCCCAGCGCGAGACTCTGGCGCTGGTCGTTGCGCTGCTTGCCAGCAAGGATACGGCACCCGAGCGAATATGGGCCGAACTGGAGGCCCGTTTTCAGTTTCAGAACAGTCAGGAGGACCCTGGCGTCCTGCCAAGCCGCGCATTTGCCATCGAAGCTACGAAGATGCGGGAGTTCAAGCTGATCGCCGAAGAGGCGCAGGCGCGCAATGCGGAATGGAACGGCAGGGACAAGCCACAGGGCGCCAGCTGAAACCCCGGAGAGTGGATGCAGGACCGGCCATTTTACGATGACTGAGCAAGCGTCAGCTTTGCTGCAAAAGTGTACGTGCCAACTCTTGCCATTCCTCGTCAAGCGTTAAGGTCGACGGCGCCGCGTTGCTGCGGCGATACCAATATTCCGCATTCGACTGGTCGCCTTCCTTGCGGTGGAGATAGGCATGCACGTGCATGCCCGCCGTATTGTCGCGCTGCTGCGCGCACTCGTGCGCCTTAGTCCAATCGCCCTTTGCATCCCACCACAGCGCCTGCAGGGCAGGACTCAAGCCGGCTGGCGGCTGTGGTTCGGCAATCGAATCCCTGAAGGCTTGCAGATCCATTTTGTTCACCATAGCGACGGTACAGGGCGTCTATAATAACCACGCCGGCGGCCGACCGATAGCGTGCATCGGGCGGGATGACTGACATAGATATCAGGACTGCCGAGAGCGGAGGTCCGATAACCGCACTGCCAGACGCTTGATTCGATGACGTGCATGAAATAGTGCGCACCACAACACCATGACGCCTGAGACAGCGAGGATGAGCCGATGACAGCCCCCGACAAGCCGCGCCAATTCTACCACGGCACCCGGGCCGACCTTAAACCGGGAGACCTGATCGAAGCCGGTTACAGCTCCAATTACGGGGCGCGAAAGCAGGCAGCCTGGGTCTATCTAACCGGCACTCTGGATGCCGCTATCTGGGGTGCAGAACTGGCCGCCGGTGACGGACGCGAAAGGATCTACATCGTGGAACCAACCGGCCCGGTCATGGACGACCCCAATCTTACGGACAAGAAATTTCTCGGCAATCCGACGCAGTCCTATCGCTGCCGCGAGCCGCTCAGGATCACGGGCGAGGTCACCGAGTGGCAGGGCCACTCCCCCGAGCGGCTGAAAGAGATGAAGGACCATCTCGAACGGCTGAAGGCGCAAGGCATCGAGGCGATCGATTGATCGCTAAATAGGCATATGTCCTGCAATTGCCGGGCCTGGCTCTGACCTACGGTCGGTGGCAGTCGCCGCGAAATACGGTTCAACGTCCACAACAGGTCAGACCGACCGCGTCGCTCGTTACCGCACGACCTCGCGGTGACCGCCGGGCAGGCGGGTGGCGATAAGCTTGTCGATGCGGCGGCCGTCGAGGTCGACGACCTCGAAGCGCCAGCCTTGCGCGTCGACGCATTCGCCGGTCGCCGGCAGATGATGCAAATGCGACAGCACATAGCCGGCGACGGTTTCGTAGTCGCGGTTCTCGGGCAGGTCGATGCCGAGGACCTCCGCCATCTCGTCGGCCTGCATGTAGCCGGCAAGCAGCCATGAGCCGTCCTCGCGCTTGACGGCGTTTTCCTCTTCGCCGGCATCGAGATCCGAACGGAAGACGCCGGTAATCGCTTCCAGTATGTCGGCCGGGGTGACGATGCCTTCGAAATGGCCGTATTCGTCATGTACCAGCGCCATCGGCACGTCGGATTCCTTCAGTGTCGCAAGCACGTCCAGCGCATCGGCCTGGTCATGCACGATTGGGGCCGTGCGCACGTGCCGGCGCGGGTCGAGAGCGCGGCCGCCGAGCATCGCCGCCAGCACGTCGCGGGTCTGGACGACGCCGATCATGGCGTCGACGCCGCCGTCGCCGGCCGGCAGGCGCGAATGCTGGGTGTCCATCAGCAGCTTTCTGATGGCCGCCTCGTCGGATTGCAGATTGATCCAGTCGACCTCGGTGCGCGGCGTCATCACCGCGCGCACGGCGCGGTCGCCGAGCCGCATCACGCCGGCGATCATGCGCCGTTCGTCGGATTCGATGGTGCCGTGGTGCTCGGCTTCGGCGACCAGCATCTTGATCTCCTCGTCGGTGACCCTCTCCTCGCTCTGGCCGTGCTGGCCAAGCAGCCACAGCAGGGCGCGGCCGGAAAAATCGAGCAGGAAGACCAGCGGCGCCGAAACGCTGGCGAGGATGGTCATTGCCGGAGCGACCCTGACGGCGACCCGTTCGGGGTCGCGTAATGCGATCTGCTTGGGCACCAGTTCGCCGATGATCAACGAGCCATAGGTGATGATGGCGACGACAATGCCGACACCGAGCGGGTCGGCGAGGCTTTCGCGGACGCCGGCCGATGCCAGGAAGGTGGCCAGCCGCTCGCCGAGCGTGGCGCCGGAAAAGGCGCCGGACAAGACGCCGACCAAAGTGATGCCGATCTGCACCGAGGACAGGAACTTTCCCGGATTGGCGCCGAGCGCCAGAGCCCGGCCGGCACCCTTGACGTTGCGGTCGATCATCGTCTTGAGGCGCGCCGGCCGCGACGAGACGATGGCGAGTTCGGACATCGACAGAAGGCCGTTCACGCAGATGAGGACGACCACGATGGCAATTTCAGCATAAAGCATGCCGGGTCCATAGCATTGCCGCGCGGTTTTCGAAAATAGGACGGTCGCGCTTTTTAAATCTAGCGAGCGGGGCAAATCAGGCGGCACCCCAGGCCGCATCCCAGGGCGGCGCGGAAAAATGCTCGATCAGGGCGTCGACGACGACGCGCACCTTTGGTGCGAGATTGCGTGTTACCGGCCAGATGGCATGCACCACGGTGTTTTCGACAAGGCAGTCCGACAGAACCATTTCGAGCTCGCCGCGCCTGATGCTGCCGGCCGTCAGCCATGTCGGCAGATAGACGATACCGCAGCCGGCCAGTACCGCATCGAGCATCGGTTCGCCGTGGCCGAGCACCAGCCGCGCCTTGGGCGCGAATTTTTCGAGACGGCCGTCGGCATGCCTGACGGTCCAGGGATGGACCGTGCCGTCGCGGCCGTAGCCGATGAGGCTGTGCCTGGGCAGGTCCTCGATCGAGTGCGGCCTGCCATGGGCGTCGAGATAGGCGGGGGCGGCGACGATGGCCGAACGCTGGGCATAGATGCGGCGCGCGGCGAGCGACAAGCTGTCGTCGAGGTCGCCCATGCGCACCGCCAGGTCGATGCCTTCCTCGATCAGGTCGACGCGCCGGT
This sequence comes from Mesorhizobium sp. M0048, assembly GCF_040323405.1. NCBI lineage: Bacteria > Pseudomonadati > Pseudomonadota > Alphaproteobacteria > Hyphomicrobiales > Phyllobacteriaceae > Mesorhizobium > Mesorhizobium sp. M0048. The sequence continues at coordinate 24,545 of NZ_JAMYUV010000010.1, forward strand.
CGTTGAACGAGATTTCCATCGTCAGATCCGGGAATTTTTTGGAAATGTCGAACAGAACCGGGGCGACGCACCGCCGGCCGAAGGCCAAAGGCAGGTCGACACGCAGCCGCCCGGAAGGCACCTGCTTGCGCGAAGCCAGCAGCGACTGCGCGGCTTCGATCTCGGCCAGTGCCCTGACGCAGGCTTCGTAATAGCTCAGGCCCTCACTGGTCGGGCTCAGGCTGCGGGTGGTGCGGTTGAGCAGGCGAACGCCCAATCGCTGTTCCAGCTGCGCGATCGACTTGCCGACCGCCGATTTCGTGACATGCAGCCGCGCGCCGGCGCCGGTGAAGCTGCCGGCCTCCACCGCGTGAACGAATGCGACGATGCCTTGCAAATCGGCCGATTCCAATGAAGCGCTCCTATTGTAGAGTTTTGCTCCTTAATCTGTTGCATAACATGCCACATGGAAGCACTTTTCTCCATAGTGAAACGGCATAAATGTCTCGCGCACCATCAACCACGGAGCGCGAACCAATGAGCACCCAAAACAGATCCTGGCAGATGACCGGTTTCGGCCTGTCCAGTTTGAAGCCGGCCGAGGGAAAGCTGCCCCGACCCGGGCCGCATGATCTTCTGGTACGCGTCACAGCGGTATCGCTGAATTACAAGGACAGGATGATCGTCGATGGCGTGCTGATACCGGACCTCAGCTTGCCGTTCGTGCCGACATCGGACGCGGTTGGCGAAGTTGTCGCCACCGGCAGCGAAGTCAGCCGCTTCGGCATCGGGCAGCGCGTGCTCGGTCAGGTGATCGCCGACTGGCCGGACGGCAACGCCCCGCCGGTGCTGCACAAGCATACGCTTGGTTCGTCACTGCCCGGCATGCTGTCCGAGCATGTGCTCTTTCACGAGGATGCCGCCGTGGCGGCGCCGCCGTCGCTCAGCGATGTCGAGGCATCGACGCTGCCGATCGCGGCGCTGACGGCGTGGTTCGCGCTGGTCGAGGCGGCCAAGCCTATCCCGGGTGAGACCGTTCTCATCCAAGGCACCGGCGGCGTGTCGCTGTTTGCGCTGCAGTTCGCCGCCGCTTTCGGCCTGCGCGCCATCGTCACCTCGAGCAGCGACGAGAAGCTCGAGCGGGCAGAAGCGCTCGGCGCCTGGAAGGGGATCAATTATCGCAGCCATCCGGCATGGGACGAGGTCGCCCGCGAGCTGACAGACGGCGCCGGCGTCAGGCACGTGCTGGAGATGGTCGGCGGCGACAATGCGCGGCGCTCGCTCAATGCGCTGGGCGCCGACGGCAGGCTGTCGCTCATCGGCCTTCTCGGCAGCATGGAGCTCAGTTTCCCGATCATTCCGTTCCTGCGCAACCGGATCGTCGTGCAGGGCATATCGATCGGCCACCGCCGCGCCTTCGAACGAATGAACCAGGCGATCGAGACGCTCGCGATCAGGCCGGTGATCGACAGGGTGTTTGGCTTCGACGAGGTGCCGCAGGCATTCGAGCGTCTGGAGACCGGACCGTTCGGCAAGATCGTGATCACCGTCCCCTGAGCCCATCGGGCGAAATGGCTGTCAGACGGGCCGATTGCGCGCCTACGGCAGTTGCAGCAGTACGCCGATGATGGCCTTGCCGTCGGTGAAATAGGGATCGCCTTCGCCGTTGCGCCCGGTCTTTGTGGCGCCGACCCCTGGTATGTCGCTGGTCGAGATCAGCATGCCGGCGGCGGACAGGTCGCGCATCAGCCCATCGCGCTCGGCGTCGATGTCGGGGCCGATGTGATGAGTGATCGCGCCGGTGTCATGGCTGAGGCCGACGCCGCGGTCAAAGCTTGCCGAGCCAAGCCAAAGCGGCCGGCCGTCGTCTCCGGTCGCAGCGGTCTGCCAGAAGCGGACGTGGTGGCGCCGGTCGGCGCTGTCGCCGACCGGCTTTTCGAAGGCTAGGTCCTGGGCGCGGCCTTCGAACAGCAGCCGGCTGACCGGCGCGTCGGGATAGGGGCGGTCAAACAGCACGCTTTCGCCGATCTCGATCGCCGTCTTCAGCGAGACCGCGTCTGCCGTATCCCAGCCGGCGACGGCAAAAGCATGGACAAGCTCCTTCTTGGTGCCGACAAGGCCGACATTGATCGGATCGCCCGGAATGCCTTGCGGCGTGTGCGTCACCATCTCGAATTGCTGATTGCGAAAATTGCGGTCCCGTAACGTCCAGAACTCAGGCGCGGCGAAATAGGCGAGCGAAAGATAAGCGGCACAGCATGCCACCAGCCAGGTCGTTGCACGTCGTCGAAGGCTTCGTTGGCTCATGCATTGGCTCGAACTGGCAGGCCCGTCGGGCCGTCGAAATCCTTGGCAAGCGGCGCGCAGCCGGTCTATCCTCATATTTTAGCATGAAATGGCGTAGAACCGGCTAGCACGAATGAGGGCGTGATGGAGGGTAAACCGGCGCGCGGCACTGCCATGGCGTTGACCGCCGACCTTATCGCGCTGGTCGAACGGGTCGAGCCGGATCCCGGCCCCGAGCCGGGGACGACCGAGCATAGCGACGCGGAGTTCGATGATCTTGTCGAGCAGCTGCTTCTGGAATACCGGCGCCAAAGCGCTCTGGGTCTTTGCCTACGGCTCGCTGATCTGGACGCAGACGCTGGCGCGGGCAGCCGGACATTGGGGTTCGTCCGCGCAGTATCTGTTCCGCACCGTCAGCATGCTCGAGGAAAGCGGAATCCGCGACAGAAACTTGTGGCACGTCCAGGACCTGGTGGCGCAGCATGGCTTCCACCGGCGGCACACAACGCGGCTGATCCAGGCGCTGTTGCACGAAATAACTTGTCGCATTTCATCTGAAAACCGGAACGGTCAGCGGCAGGCGCGGTAGCCGTTCTTGCGATTCTTGATGTCGAAATGGAAATGGTTGCGGTGGTCGTAGTTGTAGCCGGGGCCGAGCACGGTGGTGAAATACTGGCAGCCGTCGGCCCGCACATTGTTGAGGAAGCCGCGCGTGCGGAAGGCGAACAGGCCGGGCTTGCGGACGTCGATGTCGTCGCCATTGTTAAGCTCGATGCTCATCACGTCGAGCGCATTGCCCTTGCCGTGTTCCGACAAAACACCTTCGCCGGCGATCCTGCGGCAGGAATAGCTCGAGCCCTGGTGGATGGTCTTGACGCCTGAAAAATAGCGCCAGCGGGCCGACGGGACGAGTTCATTCCTGGTCCAGCCGGCAAAGCTGGCGGCCATGTCGCAGGTCAGCGTCGCGGCCGGCTTCATCGCGACGCTGCCGATGGCCGAGACCCTGACCGGATAATCGATGCCGCATTGGCCTTCATGGATCGGCGCGACGTCGGTGTAGACGACGCCGAGGCGTTTCAGCTCCTTGCGGCAATCGATCTCTGCGGCCGGCATCTGTTCGGCCGGCGACATCGGATTGTCCATGCGCGGATAGGCGGCCGTCATATAGGGGTTGGATGGGACGAGGCGCTGCATGCCGGAATATTCTGGGCCGGAATCTTGCTGGCCGGAATAGGGCGGAACGGCAGCGGTCTGGCTCCCGACGTCGACGGCCGGCTGCAGCGACAGCACGCTGCCGGTGTTGCAGGCGGAGACCGCCGCAATGGCAATCACGACGGCAAGCCTGCCGGCCATGCGCGCGCGTCCTGTGTGCCGCGCAGCGACAAGCGCAGCGCGAATTAGCCCGGCCATCGGAAGGGTTCCTGTCCCCAGATGGCACAGACTCTAAACCTGAAGAGTAAAGGAAAAATCAGCGGCGCCGTTCACGTCTGCGGCCAAATTGCGGCGCCCATCATCGCGGCCGGCGTCATTGGCAAAACGTGCCGCCATTGCGGCGCGGTTCGAGATCGAAATGGAGATGCTGCGAATGATCGGCGTCGCTGCCGGGGCCAAGCACGGTCTTGAACGGTCCGCAGGCTGCCTTGCGCACTGTGTCCAGGAATTTCGCGTCCTTTTCCGGCGGCGCCGGGCCGACATCGATCTCCTTCCCGTCCGAAAGCGTGAAGCTGGCGATATCGAGCGCATTGCCGAAGGCGTGCTCCGACAATTTGCCGCCGCCATTGCGCGACCGGCAGACGAAGGCGGAGGCCTGGCCGATCGATTTGATATCCATGCCGAACTCGGCCTTTGCAGCAGGCTGGATGACCGAAGCAGCAAAGCGTGCGGCCGCTTCAGCCATCTGGCAATTGAGCTCGGGCTCCGGGCCGATGGCGATGGATTTGCCGAGCGTCCTCAGCACGATCGGGTAGGGGATCGAGCAACCGACCGCCGTATCATGCTCGGGCTTGCGCTCCTCGAAATCGACGCCCATCGATTTCAGCCGCCTGCGGCAGGCCAATTCCTCGGCCGGCATTTCTTTCTCGGCAATTGCGACCGATCGAGGATCGGGAAGGATTTCTTGCTCCGCCTTTTTGTCTGCCTCGGCCGGATTTTGTGGCGCGACCGATGGGTTTGCCTGCGGCTCGGCCTGCGCCGGCTTTTCAGGCGGCTGTGGTGCGATCGCCGGCGGCTTCGGCTGCTCGGTCCTGGACTGGCCATTTTGGGGCTGATCGTTTTGAGGCTGACCGTTTTTGGGCCGCTCAGCCTCCGGAGCGGGGCGTGGTTCGGGGACCGGGATCTCGGTTGGTGCTGGCGGAGTGACTTGCTGGTTGAGTTGCGGAACCGGTGCGGTTGGCGGCAGCTCGGGCGCCTTGGCCGAAACGGGTCCCGCCAGCGGCGTAGCCGCAACGGCCAGCAGCAATCTGCCCAATCTGAAAAAGCCAAACGCCGCCATTGGATCGCAACGGCCAGAATGCAGGGAAGTTGCCTTGGGCGAGGAGGGCTGGCGATCACAATCGGTAACCGCGCTGTTACGCGCCGATCGCTTCCAGCCCCTCCTCGAGCCAGTCCGCCAGCAGCGGCATGCCGAGTAGATATTTTGCCGTGCGTTTGTTGGCGCGCTCGCGGGCGGCGGTCAGCGCGTCCGTCCATTCCGTCGCGTCATAGTCGCCGCGGCCGACCCAGGCCAACGCAATCAGTTCGGCCGCTTCGTCGACATTGAGATCGTCGATCAGCTCGCGCAGTTCTTCCTCGGTGAGATCTTCGGAGCTTTCCTCGGCAAGGCCGTCATGATGGTGGTTGTCGTGCGCGTTGCCGTCAAGCTCTACCTCGTGCTCGGCACCGTCGGCATAGTCTTCGTTGACGGCGGCGCTGAGCGCCTTCGCCTTCAGGATGAACAGGCGCACGGTGTCGGGACCGATCGAAAGCTCCCAGTCTCGTTCAACGCGTTGCTGCACCGGCCGTCTCCCTGCTTCGTGCTCGGTCGGCCCGATGATAGCGGATTTGCAGCGCTCGTCACGTTCTCTTGCGCGTGGGCGTTAATCGTGAACCATGATTTATGATGCCCTCTCTTCCCGGAATAAGATGGCCTTGCTGGGAGAGATCGCGGTTTTGAGATAGGATGACATTTTCCGGGACGAAACGGCTTTGGCCCGGCGTTAGTGTTGCATTGTCAGGTTCAAAGGAGAGTGTAATGCGCAGACGATTGCTGATTTACGCCATGGCCATTGCCGCCCTGCCGCTGATTGCGGCTCCGGCGTTTTCGGCTGGTGAAGGCGGGGGAGGTGGTGGTGGCGGCGGCGGCAATGGCGGCGGCGGCCAGAGCCAGTGCAAGAAGGGGGAGGCCTGGGACAAGAAGCAGAAGAAATGTGTCTCGCCCAAGCAAGGTATGCTGGATGACGACAGCATCTATGATGCCGGTCGCGCGCTGGCGATGGATGGACGCTATGACGAGGCGATCGCCGTGCTCAGCCTCGCCGCCAACAAGCAGGACCCGCGCATCCTCAACTATCTCGGCTATTCGCACCGCCATTCCGGCCGCGTCACCGTTGGCCTCGGCTACTACGAGGAAGCGCTGCGCATCGACCCGAACTACACGCTGGTGCGCGAATATCTCGGCGAGGCGCACCTGCAGATCGGCGATCTTGCCGGCGCCCAGGAACAGCTCCGCGAAATCGAGAAGCGCACGGGCAAGGGATCTCGCGAATACGGCATGCTGTCGGAGCAGATCGATCATTTCATGAGGAGTTGATCCGACCTCCGGACGCTGCTCATACCGGCTGCGGCGATCGCAGCCGGTTTTTTGCTGTGCTCGCATGCTGCTCCGAACTGGAATTTGGCATCACGGTACACGTGATGCGCTCCTTGACGTTAGGTCAGCCGCGCAATCGGTGGATGATTTTTCAAAATCCGACTTTTTGGACGTGAAAAACCCGCGAAGATTGCTATATCTTGCAAAGATTGTGGTGAGACGGTTCCGTTAGCGAGGCTGCCGGACCGTTTTCTTTTTGTACCATCGACAAGGTCGCTCCCGATTGCGGGGGCGGCGGCAGGAAAGGTCAGGCATTATGAACAAGGTCCCGATGACAGGCGAGGGGTTCGCGTCATTGAAGGAAGAACTGCGCTGGCGCCAGCAACAGGAGCGGCCGCGTATCATCGAGGCGATTTCCGAAGCGCGCTCGCATGGCGACCTCTCCGAAAATGCCGAATATCACGCGGCAAAAGAGGCACAGAGCCTCAATGAGGGCCGGGTCAACGAACTCGAGGACCTGATCGCGCGGGCCGAGGTGATCGACGTCACCAAGCTCAGCGGCGACAAGGTCAAGTTCGGCGCCACCGTGGTGCTGGTCGACGAGGATACCGAGGAGAAAAAGACCTACCAGATCGTCGGCGACCAGGAAGCGGACGTGAAGTCCGGCCGCATCTCGATCTCCTCGCCGATCGCGCGCGCCCTGATCGGCAAGGAAGTCGGCGATGCCATCGAGGTCAACGCACCGGGCGGCGCCAGGGGTTATGAGATCGTCCAGGTGCAGTTCATCTAGGACCTTTGATAATTCTACTCTGGCGGCCGACTAGCGCGGTTTTCTGCGCTTCCGGTGCTCACGTACTCTAAGTACGCTCCGCTCCGGTTCTCGAAAACCATGCTATTCGACTCGCCAGAGCGAATTCTGAAAAGGTCCTATGCAGCGCCTTGTAATTTAAGCGCCAGCAATCTCTCAGCTTCCGCCATCACCTCCCGCGGCGTGACGCTGCGGCCAGGCGCGGCCAGTAGCGTCGATGAGAACGGCCCGCGCGGGCCGGTCAGGCCGGGCTCCGTCGCCAGGAATACAGCCACCGTCGGCAGGCCGAAAGCGCTGGCGAGGTGGGTCAGGCCGGTGTCGGCGCCGATGACCAGCGTCGAGCTGCCGATGACGGCGGCGATCTCGGCAAGCGGCGACCTGGGAACCACCACGGTTTGCGAAACGACGCGGGCGATCGCTTCGGCAACCGCCTGTTCCCGGTCGTTCGACCAGGTGGTGACCGGGGTCATCCCTCGTGCCACGAGAAGCCTGGCGATTTCGATCCAGTCCGCGACCGGCCATTTCTTGTCCTCGCGGCTGGTGCCGTGCAGCAGGAAGGCTGTCTTTTCGCCGACAAAAGTCGATTTTCCGGCTGGCGGCACGATTCCCGATTCAAGCCGGGAAAAATCCGGCTCGTAGCCGAGCGCCAGCCCGAACAGGCGTCTCGTGCGCTCGATGGCATGCAGGCCGAGCGGCACGGCGTAGCGATGGCCATAAAACAGGCTCGCCGAAGGCTCGCGGGCGCTCGAGCGGTCGAAGCCGGCGATCGGTGCTGCCGTCAGCCGCGCAACCAGCGCCGATTTCAGCAAGCCTTGCGCATCGAGGACGAGGTCGTAGCGGGACGCGCGCAAGGCGCTGCGCAGGCCGACCACTTCCCGCCATGTGCCGGGCTCGAGCAGCTTCCCGCGCCAGCGCCGGATCGCCACGCTGTGGATGGTTTGGATGGCTGGATGCAGCGCCACGATGCCGGCAAAGGCCTCTTCCAGGCACCAGTGGAAGGAAATATCCGGGCGGGCGCGGCGCGCGTCCTCCACTGCGGGAAAGGTGTGGATGACGTCGCCCATCGACGACGTCTTGACGATCAGCACCTTCATGCGGCGGCCGGCATTTCCAGCAGCCGCTCCGCCGCCGCCACGACGCGTTCGACCTCCAACGTCTTCAGGCAGTTGAGATGACCGAGCGGGCAGATTTTTTTGTGGCAGGGCGAACAGGACAGGCCGAGCCAGACCAGTTCGCGGTGCTCGGCGAGCGGCGGCGTGTTGTCGGGCGAGGTCGAGCCGTAGACGGCGACGACCGGCGTGCCGACGGCGGCGGCGACATGCATCAGCCCGCTGTCGTTGGAGACGGCGAGCCTCGCGGCGGCGATCAGGTCGATGGCATCCTCCAGCCGCGTCTGGCCGGCAAGGTCGGAGGCGCCCGGCGCCAGCGCCGCGATTTCAGCCGTCACCTCAGCGTCGTTCTTCGATCCGAACAGCGCGACGCCAAACCCTTTCGCCATCATCTCGCGGGCAAGGCCGGCATAGTGTTCGCTCGGCCAGCGTTTGGCCGGGCCGAATTCGGCGCCGGGCATGAGTGCCACGAATTTCCCCGCCGTCAGCTCGAAACGGCTGAGCAGTGCCGCCTGGCTGGCTTGATCGACAGCGAGCTTCGGCGCATGGAAGGCGCCGCCGCGGGCAAGGCTGAAATAGGCCTGCGCGGTGCGCCGTTTCAGGCGATCGGGCAAGGGCACGATGTCGGTCAGCAGCCCGTAGCGCATTTCCTTGAGATGGCCGACACGGCGCGGAATGCCGGCAAAGAACGGGATCAGCGCCGACTTCCAGCTTCCCGGCAGGACAAAGGCCATGTCGTAGCGGCCGCGCAGCAGGCGGCCGAAGCGCCTTCGGACGCGGAATTCGAACGCGCCAGATGGCAGCGGCAGGTCGATCTGCTGGCGGATGTCGGGCATGCGCTTGACCAGCGGTGCTGCCCACGCCGGCGCCAGCACGTCGATGGCGGCGTTCGGATGAAGCTCCCTCAGCGCCTGGAACAGGCACTGCGCCATCACCATGTCGCCCACCCAGCGTGGGCCGATCACGAGGATCGTTGGGCTTTCAGCCATTCGACATAGTCTCTGACGCCGGTTTCCACTGTGCGGAACTGGCCATTGTAACCGGCTGCGCGCAAGCGGGACATATCAGCTTGCGTAAAGCTCTGGTAGCTGCCCTTGAGGTGGTCGGGAAACTCGATGAATTCGATCTGGCCCTTGCCAAGCGTATCGATCACCGTTTCGGCAATGGCGCGAAACGGCTGGGCCTTGCCGGTGCCGCAGTTGAAGATGCCGCTGGAACCGCGTTTCCACAGCCACAGATTGACCTCGGCGACATCGCCGACATGGATGAAGTCGCGGCTCTGCTCGCCGGGCCCGAAACCGCCATAGGCGCCGAACAGCTTGGGGTTTTCGCCGCGTTCGACCTGGTTGAACAAATGGAAGGCGACAGAGGCCATGGCGCCCTTATGTGCCTCGCGCGGTCCATAGACGTTGAAATAACGCAGGCCCGCGACCGGCGAGTGATCGGTATCGAAAACGGTGCGGCGGACATAGTCGTCGAACAGCTTTTTCGAATAGGCATAGACGTTCAGCGGCCGCTCGCATTCCGGCTCCTCGCGGAACTCGGCGCCGCCGCCATAGACCGAAGCGGACGAGGCATAGAGGAAGGGTACGCGCAAGGCCAGGCAGGCGTGCAGCAGGTGCTTCGAATAGGTGTAGTTGACCTCCATCATGAACTTGCCGTTCCATTCGGTGGTGGTCGAGCAGGCACCCTGGTGGAAAACCGCCTCGATGCGGCCGAGGTCACCGGCCTCCATCCGCGCCAAAAAGTCGTCCTTGTCGAGATAGTCGGCGATCTCGAGATCGGCGAGATTAGCGATCTTGTGGCCGTCGGTGAGGTCGTCGATGACGAGGATGTCGCTGAAACCGTCAGCGTTGAGCGCAGCGACGATGTTGGAACCGATCATGCCGGCGCCGCCCGTGACGATGATCATGAAATCCTCTGGTACCTTGTGCCGGTTGTAGCCCTCGTCGGATTCTGGCCTTATAGGGGAGGCGGGCCGGGCTGTCGACAAAGCAGGTGGCGGGGCGGTTGGATGAGCGCCACAGTGCCGCCGCAAACGTCACGTTTCAGTCGGCCTGCCGGCCAACCGGCGACAGGAGCAAGGTAATGCCGTCAACCGAACTGCTTGTCGCCTTTTTCGCCACCACGGCGATCTTCGCCTATATCCCCGGCCCCGCCATGCTCTATGCCGCTGCGCAAACCATGGCGCGCGGCCGCTGGTCCGGCCTGATGGCGGCGCTCGGCATCCATCTTGGCGGCTACGTTCATGTCTTCGTCGCCGCTGTCGGCCTGTCGGTGCTGTTCCATGCCGTGCCGGTGCTTTACATGGCGGTCAAGCTGGTCGGTGCGCTGTATCTGATCTGGCTCGGTGTTTCGCTGTTTCGCGCCAAGGCGCAAAGCGACGTTGTCTTGCCGGGAATTCAGCCGAAATCCGCCCGCCGCGCCTTTTTCGAGAGCGTTGCCGTCGAGGTGCTCAACCCCAAGACGGCGATTTTCTTCATGGCGTTCCTGCCACAATTCATCGATGCCTCAGCAGCGTTTCCGGTCTGGCTGCAGTTCGTCGTGCTTGGAACGATCGTCAATTTGATGTTCTCGTCGGCCGACATTGTTTGCGTGGTGCTGGCCGGCGCAGTGATCGCCAGGCTAAGGCAGTCGAGCCGGGCGCAGCGCCTGATGCGGCGCGCCGGCGGTGCGGTGCTTGTCGGACTGGGCGTGCATGTCGCGTTGCAGAAAAGCTGACGCATTGCCTCGCCACCGCGATCGGTCGAAGGCCTGCCGTTGCGTCGGCTGAAATTGCGGTATATCGGCATCGCCATGAACGGCCGGCCCTGCCAATCGAATTCCCCGTCACCGAAAATCGGCCCTCCCGCGCGTTAACATGATCAAGCTGCCCTCTCCTGAACCACTTCACCGCGCCATTTCGCGCTTCGGCAGCGCCACCGTGCTGGTGGTCGGCGATTTCATACTCGACCGTTTCGTCAACGGCGTGATCGAGCGCATTTCGCCGGAAGCGCCGATCCCCGTGCTGCACGGGCGCGGCGAAACGCTGGCGATGGGCGGCGCCGGCAATGTCGTCGCCAATATCGTTTCGCTCGGCGCTGCCGTCATACCGGTCTCGGTGATCGGCGCCGACGAGGCCGGCAAGAACCTCATGCGCATGCTCGGCGAATTTGGCGTCGACACCGGTGGGCTGGCACAGGATGCCGATCGCATGACGTCGTCCAAAAGCCGCTTCAGCGCGCTCAACCAGCAGGTGCTGCGTTTCGACGAAGAGGAAATCAAGCCGCTGGGCGATGCCGAGCACGCGACATTGGTCGGGCATTTTCGCGAAGCGCTGGTGCGCGCCGACATCGTCATCCTGTCCGACTATGGCAAGGGCGTGCTGCTCGACGGCGTCGCCGGTGAGCTGATCTCGATCTGCCGGGAAGCGGGCAAGCCGGTGCTGGTCGACCCGAAGGGTAGGGATTATGCGCGTTATGCCGGCGCGACGGCAATCACGCCCAACCGCAAGGAACTCGGCGAGGCGGTCGGCCGCGCAGTGTTTGCCGATGACCAGATCGAGGCGGCGGCGCGCAAGCTGATTTCGGCGCACGGTTTCGATTTCGTCGTCGCGACGCGCAGCGAAAAGGGCATGAGCGTCGTCGGTGCGGACGACGCCCGCCATATCGCCACGCAGGCGCGCGAAGTGTTCGACGTTTCGGGCGCCGGCGACACGGTAATCGCGACCTTCGCGCTGGCTCTTGCAGCAGGGGCTGATCGTGTGATGGCCGGATCGATCGCCAACGCCGCCGGCGGCGTCGTCGTCGGCAAGCGCGGCACCGCGCGGCTGACGATCGAGGAACTCACCGGTGCGCTGTTTCGCTCGCATGGTCCGGTCGCCCACAAGGATGCGATCCTCGATGCCGCCGCCGCAGCACGGCTGGTGGCTGCGTGGAAGGACGAGGGCTTGAGCGTCGGCTTCACCAATGGCTGTTTCGATATCCTGCATGCCGGCCATGTCAGCCTGTTGCATGCGGCGCGCAGCCAGTGCGACCGGCTGGTGCTCGGCCTCAACAGCGATGCCTCGGTGCGCCGGCTGAAAGGGCCGGGACGCCCGGTCAACGACCAGCATGACCGGGCCTGCGTGCTTGCAGCACTTGCCTCGGTCGACGCCGTCGTCATCTTCGAGGAGGATACGCCGCTTTCACTGATCGAGGCGCTGAGCCCCGACATACTGGTCAAGGGCGCTGACTATACGGTCGATCAGGTGGTTGGCGCCGATGTCGTGCAGAAGGCCGGGGGGCGCGTCGTGCTGGTCGATCTCGTCGCCGGCAAGAGCACGACCGGCACCATCGGCAGACTGCGCGCCGGGAACTGAGGGTTTCATGTCCGAACTGAACGATTACCTGGCCCGCTCGGCGGCCGCGATTTCGGCGATGATCGAGCGCGACCTGACCAGCGAGATGGAGCGGGCGGTCAGCGCCGTCGTCGCCGCGCTTTCGCAGGGCAAGGCGCTGCTGATAGCCGGCAATGGTGGTTCGGCCAGCGACGCCATCCATATCGCCGGCGAGCTGGTCGGCCGCTTCCTCAGGGAGCGCAAGGCCTACAACGTCATCGCGCTGCCGGCCAACGCGGCGGTGCTGACCGCCTGGGGCAATGATTACGGCTTCGACACGGTGTTTGCGCGCCAGGTCGAGGCGCATGGTTCGGCAGGCGCCGTGCTGCTCGCCATCTCGACCAGCGGCAATTCGCCAAGCATCCTCGCCGCCGCCCAGCAAGCGCGCATGATGGGCATGACGGTGGTCAGCCTGACCGGCGACACCGGCGGCAAGCTGAAGCCGCTCTCCGACATCCTGCTCAACGTACCCTCGACCTCGACGCCGATCATCCAGCAGGGGCATTTGTGCCTTTACCACCATCTCTGCGAACTGGTCGAAACGCGCCTCTGCGACGCAGGGTGATTGCGCCAGGCCAGTAGAGGCCGTCAATTGTCAACGGGGAGAAGTAGCCGCAACGCTGGCGACCCCTCCCCCGTCCTTCACGGGGAGGGCAAGGTGAGGGCAGCGCCAGTCTGTAGCGATTATTATTTGACGCATAGCCACATTTTGTTCTTGCTTTGTGCCGGCAGCTATGCTACTAATTTAACTGTGGTGATGATTCCCACCGACGATCCGCCCGCCGAGGCGGGTTTTTTGTTTCCGGATTTTGTTTCTCCGGCGCTTTGCCTGGTCTCAAGCCGAAAACGCCACCAGCCCTTCGTCCTTGACCCGGCGGATGGTCAGCGCGGTTCGCACCGTGTCGACATTTGGGGCCGAGGCCAGTTCCTCGATGACGAAGGTCTGGAAGGTGCCGAGATCGCTCGCCACGCAATGCAGCAGGAAATCGGATTCGCCCGACACCATCCAGGCATCGCGCACGATCGGCCAGCCGCGGGTGCGCTCGGCGAAGGTCTTGAGCTCGGCATCAGCCTGGTGATGCAGGCCGATCAGGCAGAAGGCGACGACGTCGAGGCCGAGTGCCGGAGCGTTGAGCAGGGCACGGTAGCCGCGGATGACGCCGGCTTCTTCCAGCCGCCGGACGCGGCGCAGGCACGGCGGCGCCGAAATGCCGACGCGGCTCGACAGTTCGACATTGGTCATGCGTCCGTCCTGCTGAAGCTCGCGCAGGATCTTCCAGTCGATGGCATCGAGATCGGCCTTGATCGGCATGGCGGCTTCCGTGGTGACGCGAAAGAATCTTTCGCGACTTTGTAGTTAAACGACTTTGCTGTCTATTCCATCCGCTGGATCGAGGATTTTCGCATCATCTCGCTGCGGTTGCTTGTCGCCGTCGCCGGTGCCGAAGCTTTCCGGGGACGAACGGCAACTTGCCTTGCTGGCGTCGCAGGCAACACTTACATTACGCGCAACAATCGACGAGAGTTTATGCCACAATCCATGGCTGCTCCCCGCAGAGGCTTTTCATGATCACCAAGCACGCGCCTGTTCTCATCATCGGCTCCGGCCCCGCCGGCTATACGGCGGCAATCTATGCCGCCCGCGCCATGCTCAAGCCAATGCTGGTCGCCGGCCTGCAGCAGGGCGGGCAACTGATGATCACCACCGACGTCGAAAACTATCCGGGCTTCGCCGAACCGATCCAGGGTCCATGGCTGATGAGCGAAATGCTCAGGCAGGCCGAGCATGTCGGCACCGACATCGTCAACGACATCATCACCGAGGTCGACCTGAACGTGCGGCCGTTCCGCGCCAAGGGCGATTCCGGCACGATCTATACCGCCGACGCGCTGATCATCGCCACCGGCGCGCAGGCGAAATGGCTGGGCATTCCGAGCGAACAGACCTTCATGGGTTTTGGCGTCTCCGCCTGCGCCACCTGCGACGGCTTCTTCTATCGCGGCAAGGATGTCGCGGTGATCGGCGGCGGCAATTCGGCTGTGGAGGAAGCGCTCTATCTCTCCAACCTGGCCAAGAGCGTCACCGTTATCCACAGGCGCAGCGATTTCCGCGCCGAGCGCATCCTGCGCGAGCGGCTGCTGCAGAAAGACAATGTCCGCATCATCTGGGACACGGTGGTCGACGAGATCACCGGCAGGCCCGGCAAGGCGCCGCTGCCGCCGTCGGTCGAAGGGCTGAAGCTGCGCAACGTGGTGACCGGGCAGGAGATGCATCTGGTGGTCGACGGCGTGTTCGTGGCGATCGGCCACGCGCCGGCGGTCGAGCTGTTTGCCGGCAAGCTGAAGCAGAAGCCGAACGGCTATCTGTGGACGGCGCCGGATTCGACCCGCACCGATATGCCGGGTGTGTTCGCCGCCGGCGATGTGACCGACGACATCTACCGCCAGGCGGTGACGGCGGCCGGTCTCGGCTGCATGGCCGCGCTCGAGGCGGAAAAATATTTGGCGGGGATCGAGGTTCACCGCGAAGCGGCGGAGTGATTGTTGAACAAGCGGCTGAGACAAGCCGCGCAAAAGCCTGATTTTTCATTTAGACGCCAAAACAGGCGGACGCCAGAAAACAGGACGAGGGGAAATCATGGCGTTGGATTGGGACAAGCTACGCGTGTTTCACGCCGCGGCGGAAGCGGGGTCGTTCACCCATGCCGCGGAAACACTGCATTTGTCGCAATCGGCGATCTCGCGGCAGGTCAGCGCGCTCGAGCATGACGTCGGCGTGCCGCTGTTCAATCGCCATGCCCGCGGCCTGGTGCTGACCGAGCAGGGCGAGATGCTGTTCCGCACGGCACACGACGTGCTGATGAAGCTCGAAACCATCAAATCACGATTGACCGAAACCAAGGACCGGCCCTCCGGCGTGCTCAGGGTGACGACCACGGTCGGCCTCGGCGCCGGCTGGCTGACCGAGCGCGTGCAGGAATTCATCGAGCTCTATCCCGAGGTCAGCCTGCAGCTCATCCTGGCCAATGAGGAGCTCGATCTCACCATGCGCCAGGCCGACTGCGCCATCAGGCTGCGCCAGCCGCAGCAGCCGGACCTCATCCAGCGCCGCCTGTTCACCGTGCATTTCCATCTCTACGCGGCGCCCTCCTATGTGAACAAATACGGCAAGCCGAATTCGATCGCCGAGCTGAAGGCCCATCGCATCGTCACCTTCGGCGTGCCGGTGCCGGCGCATCTGTCGGAACTGAACTGGCTGGAGACGGTCGGCGATTTCGAAGGTGGGCAAAGGGTGCCGACGCTGCAGATCAACGACATTCTGTCGATCAAGCGAGCGGTGCAGGGCGGCGCCGGCATCGCCATGCTGCCGGATTATGTGGTCAGCAAGGATTCCGGGCTGGTGCAGTTGTTGCCCGAAACCGAAGTGCCGTCCTTCGATACCTATTTCGCCTATCCCGACGCGATGAAGAACCAGGCGAAGCTGCATGTCTTCCGCGATTTCATCATCGCCAAGGCGCGCAGCTGGTCGTTTTAGTTACCAGTGCCGCTCGTCGACTTCTGAGCAACGTCGGGCGATGGCGAAGGCTTCGGCGAATTCGTCCTTCTTCCCGTCACTATACGTGGAGAAGATGGCGGCAGCCAGAGAAGGGGCAGCGCCAGCCTTCGTCGCACTTGCCCTTCGATGGGCAGTCCTGATGCCCCCCCATCGCCCTGCCGGGCACTTCTCCCCGTATGGTGACGGGGAGAAAGGAGCTGTCTCACCGGTTTCGCCAATTGTCGGCGTCCAGAAATTAGCCGCGCCAAGGCGTCAGCCGGGGCAGCCAGCCTGGTACGGCCCGGCGGTAGGCTTCGTATTCGGCGCCGTAGCGGCGGGCAAGCGTCGGTTCCTCATATAGTTTTACGAAGGAGATCATGGCGGCCGCGGCGATGACTAGATAGGCGGCGACCGTCCCGCTCGAAAACAGCAGTGCCTGGCCGAGGACGATCGACAGCACGGCGACGTACATCGGGTTGCGGACATGGCGATAGATGCCGCCGACGACCAGCCTCCCGGTCGGCGCGACCGGGGCTGGCGTACCCAGGCCCTCCAGAGCAAAACGGGCAAAGGCGTGCAGCAGCACGATTGTGCCGGCCACAATCAGCAGCCAGCCCACAGGAACGAAACCGAGCAGTCTCGACCAGGGCAGGCGATAGCGATCGGTCAGCAGCCAAGGCAGCAGTCCGGCGACCACGCCGGGCGCTGCCGCAAGGAAGATGACGCTGCCGGCGATCGCCGAAGTGGCTCGCATATAGCTCTCCTTACGGGTGCGGCCTTGAACGGTCTCCTGCAAAGCGCTTCAGGTCTTGTCCGGCATGTAACCCAAACCGCTACACCCTCAGGTCAAGCTCGATGGCGGGCTTTTTGGGCGGCATGCACCAGCAAGGTCTGGCTGCCGAAAAAACAAACGCGTGCTGCACGATTCCACGTCATTGTGCGTTTTTCGACTTTCCGAGCAGGAATCGCTGCTGATTCGCGGCTGCGGATCGATTTTTGCCTTGCCGCACGCTGTATTTCAGCGATTCAACTGGTCCTATTGCGCTTCGGGACGGATTAGACCACAGCCGGCGCCTTTTTGCATGTGAGTGTTGCAAAATAGATGCTTGTTTCTTGGGCATGAAGAGCACATATATAGATCATCTCCTGAGCGCGTTCTCCTCCCATTAGCGCTCTCGAGTGTTCCCCTCTGGAGGTTAGCCTTAACAGGCACTTCCAATCAAACTCAGCCGGGTCTTCATTGATCCGGCTTTTTTGTTGCCCGAAACCAACACTTCGCCGGAAAATCGGCCGGAACTGGCGCGTAACAGTGACATGTAACCTCGGGTAACATGCGTTGGCACGCCAAATCGGGTAAGCAGAGCATAGGACGCGGTGTGGCTCGTCCGGGGGATGGGGGCATCACTCGGACGACCCGGGCTCAGGCAGCTACCGCGTCCGAACCATCCTCCGCCGCCAGACACCGGCGGCAAGCATGCGGCGGACCTGCCGTTTCGCCTCCCACGAAGTCGGTCCGCAACGAAACGGCGCCCGAATGATCCGGGCGCCGTTTCCTTGTTTGCTTCCTTGTGTTCTGGCCGCCGCAAGCTGCTGTTCAGGCGGCCTTGCCGTTGGCGTTCAGCGCTTCGTCGGCCAACCGCCCGGTGAGTTCGGCCATGTGGTCGAAGACGGCCCGATAGCTGGCGACACCAGCCGTGGCCGAGCGCAGCTCGATGATGAGGTCGCCGATCTCGGCCTGCGGCATGGTCGCCTCGACCACGTCCCATCCCGGCCAGTCGGGCCGCGCGTCGTAGCCGAGGATCTGGCCGCGCCGCTGCGGGATCAGCGCGATGATCTTCGACGTCGCATCCGACGGCGTGACGATCTCGACCTTCATCACCGGTTCGAGCAGCACCGGCGAGCAGGCGGCCATGCCTTCCTTCATCGCCAGCTTCGCCGCCATCTGGAAGGCCATGTCGGAGGAATCCACCGCATGGTAGGAGCCGTCGGAAAGGTTGACGGCAACATCGACGACCGGAAAGCCGAGCGGGCCGGATTTCAGGTAATCGCGCACGCCGGTCTCGACCGACTGGATGTACGTCTTCGGCACGACGCCGCCGGTGATCGTATCGGTGAACTGGAAACCTGACCCGCGCGGCAGCGGCTTGATCTCCAGCACTACGTCGCCGAACTGGCCGTGGCCGCCCGATTGTTTCTTGTGGCGGCCGCGCTGCTGCGTCGCTTTTCGGATCGTCTCCCGATAGGGCACGGCCGGCACATGGCCTTCAACCGGGATCTGGTTCTTGCCTTCCAGCCGCTCGCGCACGACGCGCACATGCATCTCGCCATGACCGGACAGCACGGTTTCGGCTGAATCCTGGTTGTGATGCAGACTGAGCGAGGGATCTTCCTCGGCCAGGCGCTGGATGGCCGCCGACATCTTGACCTCGTCCTTGCGCTCTTTCGGCCGCAGCGCGAAGGCGAAGACCGGTTGCGGCGGGGTCAGCGTGACCAGCGGCTTGATGCCGCCCTTGGTCGAGCTCAGCGTCTGGCCGGTCCTGACGGCGTCCAGCTTGCCGAGCGCCACCGTGTCGCCGGCCTTGGCCGAAGTCAGCTTGACCTGGTCCTTGCCGAGCATCTTGTAGATGCCGGAGACCTTTGCCGTCTCGCCGCTGGGAAGGAACAGCTCGGCGGCGTCGGCGACCTGACCGGACAGGATGCGCGAGACCGACAGCTTGCCGCCATGCGCGGTGTGGATGGTCTTCATCACCTGGACCACGGTGGCATTGCCGTCGGGAGCGCCGAGACGCTGGCGCGTCGCCGCGATATCGGGTGCGTCGTGACGGATCGCCTTCAACAGGCGCAGCACACCGTTGCCCTTCTCGGCGGTGCCGATCAGCACCGGCGTCACCGTGCCGTCGCGCAGATCCGCGGCGAGGTCATCGAAGATCGCGTCCTTTGGCGGTTCGATCTCGTCCAGCAATTGCTCCATCAGGCGGTCGTCATGGTCGGCGAGCGTCTCCAGCATGGAAAAGCGCGCCTCGAGCTCGCGCGCCTTGTCGTCGCTCGGGATCTGGGCGACCTCGCTCTCGGCATATTCGCGATAGATGTAGGCACGCTCCAGAGCGAGGTCGATCGAGCCGATGACGACGCCGTCCTTGCGCAGCGGGATCTGGCGCAGCAGCAATGGCACCGTGCTTGCCGGCTGCAGCATCTTCAGCGTGTCGCGCACGCCTGATATCGCCTTGTCGACCTTGTTCAGGAACAGCATACGCGGCACGCCGAGATCGTCGAGCTTGCGCATGATCAGCTGCAGGGCAGGGATCTTCTTCTCGTCAGCCTCGGCGACGACCACGGCGACGTCGCAGGCAGCCAGCACCGGCTCGGCTTCGAAGGAGAATTCGATGGAGCCGGGACAATCGACGAAGGTGAACGGCTCGCCCATGAAATCGGTTGTGGCGAAGGTCGCCTCGACGCTCATGCCGTGAGCGCGCGCTTCCGGCGAATGATCGGAAACGGTATTTCCGGACGAAACGGGATTCTGGCGGGGAATGGCGCCTGTACGGGCGAGTATGGCTTCGAGAAGTGTCGTCTTACCGCTTGCAAAGGGACCGACTATGGCAATGCATTTCGGTCCCGTGCGTCGTCCTCCGGCGCGAGTACCCATGGCTGACCTCCACTCAGGCGTTTCCCTGTGAGCGGCGGCCGGCCTGTCGGCCGTCGCGGGCGAGGCTTTTTTCAATTTGCCACCTACCCAAAGGGCATCGTCCCACGGGCAGGCCGGGAGGGCAAGGGATTTGAGGTTGAAGGGATTTGAAGTTGGGGCCGGTTCAGCCGGTGCCGGTTCGGCGCGACGCCAGTGGCGTTGCCTCAATGCGCTGCACTGACACCGTCTCGGCAAAGCGCGCGAGCAACGGATTGAACAGGTCCGCACGCTCCCAGAAAGGCGCATGCCCGGCACCGGGAATGATGTGGCAATGCTCCCACAGCGAGCCGTAGGCGAGCGTTTCAAAATAGCCGAGCCGGACGAACGGGTCGTTCTCGCCATTGACGACGGCGACCGGAAACGCGGCCTGCTCGATCACCTGTCTCTGGTCGGCGCCCTTGCCGGTGAGCATGCCGCGCGTCACCGCGGCGCGCAGCCGGCCGTCGGTACGCAGGATGGTTTTGCGAAAGGACGGGTCGGCGGTGTCTCCGAAGCAGAGCGTTTCGAAGCGCTCGGCATCGCGTTCGGAATACGTCTTTTTGGACGCCAGTAGCATGTCCCAATGCGCATGGAAGCCGCGCAGCATGCCGAAAGGACCCTTCGATACCGGCGGCGCGCCGGTCAGCATCAGCCCGCCGACGGCGCGGTGAAAACTCGCGAGCTCGATTGCCACGTGCCCGCCAAGAGACCAGCCGAAGACAACGGCGCGACCGATGCCCAAGGCATCGAGGAGCTGAGCCGCCGATTGGGCAAGGCCGGCGATGGTGTAGTCCGTCGCCGGATCGCGGGCGTCCGACGATTCGCCATGGCCGGGCAGGTCGAAAGCAATCAGCCGATGGGCGGCGGCCAACGGGCTGTCGAACTGGCGGGCGAATACGGTGCGCGAACTGCCCGAGCCGTGGATCAGGACAAGCGGGATGCCGGGTCCCGACGACTGGCTGAGGCGCAAATCCGCTTGCGGCGTGCGGATCGTGCGGTGGGAAACGGCCATATCCGGTTGGACCTTCGAATTGTCTCGAGGTCAACATCGCATGCTGAGGTCACCATGTTGTTTAGAACGGTGGTTAAGAAATGATTTCTCGGTTTCTGCCGGCTATGATGGCCGAATCCACCACAGCTAACCCCCGGAGCCTGATGATGGAATCCACGCTCGACCTTCTCCTCTCGATCAGCAGCATCGCGACGCTCGGCCAATATGCCTGGTCGATGCGCGGGCATTTCCAGTCGCCGAGCATGTCTCAAGGCGCCATGATCATTTCGGCCGTCGTGGTCGGCACGGCGCTGTTCTTTCTGGCGCTGCTGTGGATCGAGCGGCAACCGGTTGCAGCGAAGATCGGCGGGTTTGCCGTCGAACTGGCAAGCTCGGCGCTGTTCTGGTGGGCGATCTCGGTTTCGCGCAAGGCGCGGCTGCGTTTCGCGTTTGATCCGGACAATCCCGACAGCCTGGTGACCGAAGGCCCTTATAGCCATGTCCGTCATCCGTTCTACACATCCTACATCATCTTCTGGATCGGATGGGGTATCGCGACCTGGTCGGTGTGGGCGGTCGTGCCGGTCGCCGGCATCGTTGCGATCTATGTGATCGCGGCCTTGGACGAAGAGCGAAAATTTTCACGTACAAGGTTGGCCGGTGCCTACCAGGCCTATAGCGGACGTGCCGGCCTGTTCTGGCCGCGTTTTGCCCGCAGCCGGCAGGAGATGCAGCCGGCATCGGACGAAAGTGGTAGTCTCTAAGACACTGGATTGGATCGAGGATTTGCGACGATGAAGATTATTGGCTGTGGCAGCGTGCCGACGATTGTTGCGCCGGAAAAATACTTCACTGGCCGGGTTTTGCAGACGCCGATCATCGAGAAGGAGGCACCGGCGCGGCTACGCGCCACACTGGTCAGTTTCGAGCCCGGCGCCCGGACCCACTGGCATACGCATCCGCTCGGCCAGACGCTCTACGTCACGTCCGGTGCCGGTCTCGCGCAAAGCTGGGGCGGGCCGATCCAGGAGATCAGGGCCGGCGACGTCGTCTCCTTTGCGCCCGGCGAAAAGCACTGGCACGGCGCCGCGCCGAAATCGGCGATGACGCACATCGCCATGCAGGAGGCGCTGGAGGGCGTGCATGCCGACTGGCTGGAGAAGGTCAGCGACGAGCAGTATGGCGGCTGAAACGTCTCAGACCAGCGCGGCGGTGAAGCGCTGGATGCGCGTGCAGGCTTCTTCGAGCAGAGCCTCCGACGTGGCGTAGGAGATGCGGAAGTTCGGGCCGAGGCCAAAGGCCGAGCCGAAAACAACCGCCACGCCCTCGGCCTCGAGCAGTTCCGAGCAAAAGGTTTCGTCACTGTCGATCACCTTGCCGCTCTTGGTCGTCTTGCCGATCAGCTGGGCACAGGAGGGATAGACGTAGAACGCACCCTCCGGCGATGGGCAGGTGATGCCGCGTGCCTGGTTGAGCATCGAGACGACGAGATCGCGCCGGCCCTGGAAGATCGCCTTGTTCTTCGGGATGAAATCCTGCGGCCCGTTCAGCGCTTCGACCGCCGCCCATTGGGCGATGGTGCAGGCGCCGGAGGTCTGCTGGCCCTGGATCATGTCCATCGCCTTGATCAGCGGCACCGGGCCTGCTGCATAGCCGATGCGCCAGCCGGTCATGGCATAGGCTTTCGACACGCCGTTCATGGTCAGCGTGCGCTCATAGAGCTTAGGCTCGACGTCGGCGATGGTCTTGAAGACGAAGTCGCCATAGGTCAGGTGCTCGTACATGTCGTCGGTCAGCACCCAGACGTGGGGATGCTTCAACAGTACGTCGGCCAGGCTCTTGAGCTCCGCTTCGGTATAGGCGGCGCCCGAGGGGTTCGACGGCGAGTTCATCAACAGCCATTTGGTGCGCGGCGCGATCGCCTTTTCCAGCACGGCCGCCGTCAGCTTGAAGCCGTTGTCGATCGAGGTGTCGGCAAAAGTCGAGGTGCCGCCGCAGATCGCCACCATTTCGGGATAGCTCACCCAGTAAGGCCGCGGGATGATCACCTCGTCGCCGGGGTTCAGCGTCGCCATGAAGGCGTTGAACAGGATCTGCTTGCCGCCGGTGCCGACGATGGTCTGCTCCGGCCGGTAGTCAAGATTGTTCTCGCGCTTGAATTTTTTCGCGATCGCCTCGCGCAGCGGCACGATGCCGGAGACCGGCGGATATTTAGTTTCGCCGCGGCGGATGGCCTCGATCGCGGCGCTCTTGATGTTGTCGGGGGTGTCGAAGTCCGGCTCGCCGGCGCCCAGCCCGATCACGTCGCGGCCGGCGTTTTTCAGCTCGCGCGCCTTCTGCGTCACCGCGATGGTCGCGGAAGGCTTTACGCGGGAAAGGGCGTCGGCAAGAAAGGCCATGACAGATATCTCCAGGAAGGACCGGCGCGGCGAAGGCGCCGCGGCGCCTCTCATGTCGCATCATCTGGTCAAGCGCAAGCCCAGCGCAGGCATTGTCGAATGAGCCAGCGCGCAATGCTGGCAACAATAAATTCATCAACGATCGGTAAAAGCTTGAACGGCAGGGACCGTAGCCGGTCCGCCTGTCTCGCATAGCGAGGAACCGTGACGCGCAGCATGGAGCTTGCCCATATCGTCCGCCATGATGACGGCACCGCCAGCGGTGTCTGGGGGGTCTATACGCTGCAAAGCGCTTTCCAGCCGATCTTCGCCTTCAACAAGGGCAAGCTTTCCGTCGTCGCGTTCGAGGGGCTGATCCGGCCGTTCCGCGACGGCGAGCCGCAGCCGCCAATGAGTTTCTTCAACAGCTGTCCGGCGGTCGACCGCCTGCACATCGAGGCGCTGACACGGACGCTGCACCTTCTGAACGCCGGCGCCTGCCTGCCGCGAGACGCCTCCATCTTCATCAACTTCGATCCATCGGTGTTCACCGATCGCAGCATCGCCGACAAGGCGCTGCGCGACATGCGGCTGGTGCTGCACGAGGCCGACATCGATCCGCGCCGCGTCGTCTGCGAGGTCACCGAGCAGAAATCGGCGTCGCAGGAAACGCTCTACAATTTCGTCGAGGCGCTCAGGGGCAATGGTTTGCGCATTGCGGTCGACGATTACGGCGCCGACGAATCCGACATCAATCGCATCAAGGAACTCAGGCCAGACATCGTCAAGTTCGACGCCGACTGGATCATGACGCTGATGGAGTCCGGTGCCGGCTTCGCCTTGCTGACCGCCATGGTGACAAGCTTCGAAGAGCAAGGCATCCGTACGGTGTTCGAGGGCATCGAGACGGGCTGGCAGCTCGAGCTTGCCGAAAAGTCGGGCGCCTCGATGGTGCAGGGCTATGTGCTGGCGCGCCCCGAGCTTGCGCCAACCAGCTTCCACGTCTTCGACAAGAGCGGGCAGGCGGCCGCGGTGCCGGCCGATGCTGAGAAGGTTTCTGCGGCCGTTTCGCCATCGCGGCGGCCGATGCGGGCCTTTGGCCGCAGGGTGACATCGTGACCGGGCGGGCCGACATGCGGCGCAAGGTCGGCGAGGCGATCTTTGCCGACGAGGTCGGCATCGAATATGGCGTCTACGGCGCATTCCGGCTGAGGAGCGCCTACCAGCCGGTCTTCGCGCCGCGCGGCAGGTTTCTCGCCGCCGTCGCGGTCGAGGGACTGATCGAGCCGCATCGTGCAGGCAGGCCGGTGGCGCCTCAAATCTTCTTCGAAGGTGTGCCGGCAGCGGATCGGCTGTTTGTCGAAACCATGTGCCGGGTGCTGCATTTGCGCAACTTCCGCAACATCGGCGTCGACGGGCTCGACCTGTTTTTCAACTACAATCCGCTGATCAACGATGACCCCGCACGGGCGCTGGCCGAAATCAGGCTGATGACCAGGCATCTGGCGGATTTCGGCCTGCATCCCGGCATGCTGGTCTGCGAGATCACCGAGCAGGCTGCCGGCGACAAGGTGCTTGTCAGCCTGGCGCGCGAGATGCGGCGCGACGGCGTCCGCATTGCCATCGACGATTTCGGCACAGGGCATTCTACCGAAGAAAGGGTCGCCCTCGTGCAGCCCGACATCGTCAAGATCGACGGCACCTGGTTCGCCGAATTCTGCCGCCATGCCGCCGCCGAGCGGTTTTTCCGGCCGCTGGTTTCGACGCTGCACGATCGCGGCGCCAAGGTGCTGGTCGAAGGCGTCGAGAACGCCACGCATCTGCGCGTCGCGCTGGATGGCGGCGTCGACCTGCTGCAGGGCTTTTACCTTGCCCGGCCGGCGCTGGCCGGAACGCTGTTCGACGAGGAGCCGCTGTCGATCGACAGGCTGCTTGGCAGGGACAGCAACGTCATCCCCTTGTTCGGCTAGGATATGCCGATATTCAAGTGATGCCGGCCTGCGAACGGGGGGTCCTGCGCTTCCAGTGCTCACGTACCCAAACAGTACGCTCCGGTTCTCGGAACCCGCCCTTCTCGGCTCGGCCTGACTTGAATCTCGACATATCCTGTAATGCATCAGCGGCGCTGATGGTTACGCCAAAACAAATCACTGGATGAAGCCGCCGCTGCCGCGATAGAGGCTGGATCAAGCCTTGAGACGGGTGGTTGCGAGCAAGGGGAGCATCGATGATACTCTATGGAATGATCGACAGCGGCAATTGCTACAAGCCGCGCCTGTTGATGGCCAAGCTCGGCATCCCTTTCACCAATGTCGAGGTCAGCTCGCATACCGGCGAGACGCGCAAGCCCGACTATGTCGCCAAGAACCCGAACGCCATGGTGCCGCTGCTCGAACTCGACGACGGCCGGCGGCTGGCCGAATCCAACGCCATCCTGCTCTACCTCGCCGAAGGCACGCGGTTTCTGCCGGCGGACAGATACGAACGCGCGCTGGCCTATCAGTGGCTGTTCTTCGAGCAATACAGCCACGAGCCTTATATCGCGGTGCGCAGAGCGCTGCTCACCTTTCCAGAACGCGCGAAAGACGCGACACCCGAGCGGCTGGCGGTGACGCTGGAGCGCGGCAACAAGGCGCTCGGCGTCATGGACCAGCACCTGGCCGGGAGCAGCTTCTTCGCGGGCAGTGCGCTCAGCGTCGCCGACATCGCGCTCTATGCCTATACGCATACGGCCGAGACGGGCGGGTTTCAGCTCGACGCCTATCCGGCGGTTGCCGCCTGGCTGCAACGGGTCGAGGCCGATCCGGGGCATGTGCCGCTGGACTGGTTGCCTTAGTTCTGTCCTCACGCTTGTCGCCGCTTCGCGGCTCGCTCCGGACGGGGCGCGCCAAAAGGCGCGACGCCCGGTCGGGCTTGCGGCCTTCGGCCGGTGGCGTGAAATCCGGATAGTACTATTTCAGCAGGCGGTCATATTCGGAATGGGGGCCGATCCAGAACCAGACCACGTCGTCGTGGTGGCGAACAGATCAACCCGCGCCGACCAGTAGCGGCCGACCTGTTTGAAATGCAGCGATGGGTGGAACGGGTCGGAACTCAGTTTGGCGAAACGTCTGTTCGCCTTTGCTCAACGAGGGCAGTTTTGAGTAAGCCTCCCAAAACGAGGGAGTGGCAAAATGATTTACAGAGGCCGGGTCCGGCCGGCGCGATGATCAGCCAAGGCCTGCTCGGCAAGCTTGTCCAGCCTGCCGCCCTTGGCGTCGGCTTCGATCTCCCGGTCCCACATGTCGGCTTGCAGAGCCTCGAACCATGCGGCAAACGCCTTGAGCTCTTCGGGGCTTAGTTCGGCAACGGATTTCTCAATCTGTTCAAGCTTGCTCATGAATTAATAGTACCACATTAGGCCAAAACACCACGAAGTGGGACTATAGGCCCAAGGCAGCGGTTCACTGGAATCCAGACAGCAAAAAGGCGGGACAAAATCCCGCCTTCCCATGCTTGGTAGCCTGATCGGGAGCGTTTTGGCCGGGCCGGCAGCAATCTGCTGCTTCGGCTTGTCGGGGTCTTTCGCTCCGGCGCGCTTCTCGCGCGACCGCCAGTACATCCGTGACTTGCCGCGCGCCCCGGGCTATCGCCCGGCGCACGCCATTCGCAAAATCAGGCTGCCTTGCTCAGAGATCCAGCGGACGACTTGCCTGTGCGGCGGTCCTGCTCGATCTCGAAGTTGATCTTCTGGCCTTCGACCAGGGTCGACAGTCCAGCACGCTCGACTGCGGAGATGTGAACGAAAACGTCCGCGCCGCCGCTGTCAGGCTGAATGAAGCCGAAACCCTTGGTGGAATTAAACCACTTGACCGTACCTGTTGCCATTTCGATAGTCCTTTACGTTTGCTTTAGTTTGACTGGACCGAAACCCAGCCGGTTTGTATCGAGATTTTGGAGATAGAACGTCAGCAAACGCGAATATCGCGAGGCCCGGATCGATCGGCCGAAATATCAATGGACCGCATATAGTATGCCTTCGCGCAAAAAACAAGACGGGGCGGAAAATGGCGCGGCGGCAACGCTGCCCAACGGCCGCCCCAATCGCGTGAGAGCGTCGTCGTTGCGCGCCTGACGCGGGAGGATCGCGCCGGCTTCGGGCGCGACCGGGTTTTGGGGAGAGGGACATGAAAGTCGTTCTGCTTGCCGCTTGCCTGACGCTGGTGGCCGCCGAGGCGCAGGCGGTCTCGCGCTACGACCCGACCCGCATGAGCTGCGGCAAGGTGCAGGCGACGATCGCGCGCGAGGGGGCGGTCATCCTGCGCTACAGATCGACGCGCGTGCCGGGCCTGGCGCTCTACGACCGCTATGTGCGGAGCCAGCAATTCTGCGACATCGGCGAGGTCAGGGCGCGGGCGTCGGTGCCGAGTGCCGATACGAATTCGTGCACCGTCTACAAATGCAAGCGGGTGGAGATCGATCGGCGCTTCCGCCGGCGCCTGCTTCCGGATTAGGCTGGTCGAGATGGTGCGCGGGGGTGCCGGCCTCACCTGAATATCAGCACACCTAAAACCCGAACGACACCTGCGCGGGCGGCGGCGGACCGACGCGTACGCCTTCCATTGCCAGCATCTTTTCCTTGGTAGCCGAGCCGCCGGGGGCGGAAAAGCCGCCGATCTTGCCGCCGGCGGCAAGGATGCGGTGACAGGGAATGATCAGAGGCACCGGGTTGGCGCCAAGCGCCGCGCCTGTCTCACGCGCCAGCCCGGCATGGCCGGCGCGTTTTGCCAGTTCGCCATAGGTGGTGGTTTCGCCGAAGGCGAGCTTTCGCGCCGCGTCATAGATCGCCAGGCGGAACTCGTCGACGCCGCTGAGATCGACCGGCACGCCGGAGAAATCGATATCCTCGCCGGCGGCATAGGCCGTGATCGACGCGATCAGCTCGGCAACCCATTGCGGCTCGGGCTTCACGGCTTGTTCGACGTCGGAGGTATGGCGCAGCAGCCGGCGCTCTACCGCGTCGCGGTTGCGCTGCGGCAGGCAGAGCCGGGTTAGCCCGGCTTCGCTCCAGGCGATACCCATGTAGCCGAGCACGGTTTCGAAGACCGCGTGGCCGGCGGTGGCATGAGAGGCGTCCATGGCGTGCTCCTTTCCGGAATCCTTCGAAGTACAAATCCAGAACAATATCGCATTTCCCGGCCCGGATCGCCACCCGAAAACCACCGTCTACCGCGGATTGCCCGGGGAAAGATGCTGGTGTAAGGACTTCTTAACACCCGACGAACCGGACCCGAGCGCCGCTTGCCAGCAAAATTCCTCTTTCCCGTCCTAGCGGCGGTGTTGGCCGTGGCCGCTCTCAGCGGTTGCACCTCGACTTCGCCGGCGACCCCGACGCCTGCCTTCACGGAAAACTCGGCCAACACCGATGCCGGCTTCACGCTGGCGCTGCCCGACACTGTTTCGGTGCTGCCGGAACCGTCCGGCCTCGCCCAGACAGCAGCACTGACGGTCGAGCCGGCCGCCGCCTTTGCCGGGCCGACGCCGCTGGCGGCAACGACCCCGGCCGTCATGACCACCAATGCCCAGCCAGCCACCGCAGTGGCTGCCGTCGCCATGCCGGTCACCGGCCAGACTGCCGCCATGCCCGGCATTCAGCCGGTTGCCTACACGGTGCCGCAAAACCCGGCCGTTCTGGCCGCGACCGACCCGGCGGAGGGCCAGTCGAACGCCGGCGCCCGCAGCGAGATCGAGCGGCTGATCGAGAAATATTCCGCGCTTTATCAGGTGCCGGTCGATCTGGTGCGCAGCGTCGTCAACCGCGAGAGCACCTTCAACCCGAAAGCCTACAATCACGGGCATTGGGGGCTGATGCAGATCAAGCACGCGACGGCGCGCGGCATGGGCTATGACGGACCGGCGAGCGGCCTGTTCGACGCCGAGACCAACCTGAAATATGCGGTGAAATATCTGCGCGGCGCCTGGCTGGTGTCGGGCGGCAATCCCAAGCGCGCCGACCGGCTCTACCAGAGCGGCTATTATTACGACGCCAAGCGCAAGGGGATGCTGAGCGAAACCGGCCTCGGCAGCGACAACCTGCGGCGCCGTATGCAACCCGATGCCTGAGCCGCGTCCGCCGGCGCCGAACGACATAAGACTGCGCAAGATTTTGGACGACGCGCTTCTGGCGCCGCGCTGGCCAGAAGGTTTTTTCATGCGCGGCTTCGAAGCCGCCGATGCGCTCGCTTTGCATGCACTTTTGACCGCGGTGTTCGACGACGGCGCCGATGGGCCGTTCGACGAATGGTGGCCACGCATTTCGGGCGACGCGGAATTCGATCCCGCTTTGTGTTTCCTGGTCATCGACGGCAAGGGGCGGTTGGCGGGCGCGGCGCTCTGCTGGGCGACGGGGTTCGTCAAGGATCTTGCCGTTCATCCCGAGGCGCGCGGCAAGCGCATAGCCGAGGCGCTGATGCGCCACGCCTTCGCGGTGTTTCAGGCAAGGGGCGCGGCGCATGTTGATCTCAAGACCAACACCGTCGAGAACGCGGCCGCCGTCAGGCTCTATCAGCGGCTGGGGATGATCGAGGTGGATTGGGCAGGGTGAGGAGCGCCGTTCGTCCTTTTGAAGGCGGCAGCCCGGGTTCTTGTCGCCACGGCGCCTGCGCAAAAATGTCGGAACCGTTTCGGGCGATGCGTCCTTGGGAGGCAGGCGCGTTGCCACGAACGGCGCGCCGCCAAAAAGCACGGCAGATGGAGATGACGATGATCACCTTTCCCAACGAGTCCCAGGAATACCGCACCGCCCGCGAAAAGCTGCTGCGGAAGGAAATCGAGCTGCGCCGCGCCATGGAGGATGTGGCGGTCGCCCGCCGTGCGCTGCCGCCGGGCGGGCTGGTGCCGCAGGACTATGTCTTCGACGGGCTGGGGCCGGACGGCAAGCCCGCCAGGATCAAGCTTTCGGAACTGTTTGCGCCGGGCAAGGACACGCTGATCGTCTATTCGATGATGTTTCCGCGCCATCCGCAGGAGACGCGCGACGTGGCGACGAGCGGCGGCACGGCGAAGCTGCCCAGACCGGACCAGCCTTGCCCGTCCTGCACGGCGCTGCTCGACCAGTTCGACGGCGCCATCGGCCACCTCGAGGCCGCCGGCTACAATTTCGCTGTCGTGGCCAAGACCGCGCTGGAAAACCTGCTGACGCTCGGCCGCGACCGCGGCTGGAAAAATATGCGGCTGGTCTCGTCGGCCGGCAACAGCTTCAAGCGCGACTATCACGCCGAGGCCGAGGATGGCGCGCAGCTCCCCGTGCTGTCGGTGTTCCACCGCGACGGCGACGGCATCCGCCACTTCTGGAGCTCTGAACTCGGCTTCGCGCCGCCCGAACCCGGCCAGGATCCGCGCGCCATAGGCACCTGCGAGATCCTGTGGAACCTCATGGATTTTACCCCGGAGGGCAGGACGCAGAGCTGGCAGGAGCAGCTGCAGTACAGAGAGGCTTGCTGCCACTAGCGTAGCTCGGCGCCGCCCTCATCTGCCTGCCGGCATCTTCTCCTCGTAGCGGGACGGGAGAAGGGGGCTGGCGGCAAACTCAGCTCCCTTTCTTCAACTCTGGAGATTGGCGAAATCCTTGGCGAAGGCAACCTTTCTCCCCGTCACTATTCGAGGAGAAATGCCCGGCAGGGCAATGAGGGGCGGCGCAGACCCTTATGTGATTTGACGCTGCGGCGCGCTGACCTACCCTCTAATGCCGGAACCGAGGAGACGAGCGATGCTGTCACCTTTCAACCGGAGCGTCACGCTAGCGGCGGCGGTGATGCTTGCCGCCGGCACCGCAGCCTATGCCCATCACGGCTGGTCGTGGACGCAGGACGGGTTTTTTGAACTCAAGGGCAGGATTACGGCCATCTATATCGGCAACCCGCATGCCACGCTGGATGTCGACGCGAAGGGAGAGGGCTGGCGCGTGGAGATGGCGCCGCCGTCGCGCACGATCGCCGCCGGCTTCACCGAGGAGGTTGCCAAGGTCGGCGACGATGTGACCGCGATCGGCCACCGCTCGCGAGACGCCAGCGAAAAACGCATGAAGGCAGTCCGCGTCATCGTCGGCGGCAAGACCTATGACGTCTATCCCGACCGCGTTCCGCCGGCCTGAATGGACGGGTTTTTCACCGGCATCGAGCAACTCGCTTTGGTGCGGGGGACTGAAGGCCTCCTTTTTCGCCTACCCCATCGTCAACGCGCTGCACATCATGTCGATCGGCGCACTGCTGACCAGCGTCTGGCTCATTGACCTCAGGATCCTGGGCGCCTTCCGCTCGCTGCCGCAGGCGCCGTTCGTCGCGCTGCTGCGCCGCACCGCATTGGCCGCGTTCGGCGGTGCGCTTGTCACGGGCTCGCTCCTGTTTTCGGTCAGGGCGAGCGCGTATGCGGTTATGCCGATTTTCCTCGCCAAGATGACACTCATCCTCCTCGCCGGCGCAAACTTCCTCGTCTTCATGCGCCGCGCAAAAGGCGGTGACGAGCCGGCTGGTGGGGCCACGACCGTGCTGGCTGTGCTTTCGCTGATGCTGTGGACGTCCGTGCTGTTTGCCGGACGGTTTATTGGGTTTCTCTGACTAGACCGAGCGTCGACGGGATCGCGGGAGGTAGCGAACGAGATGATAATTTCCGCTTGATCTTTCAAATAAACTCGGCCTCAAATCCCGCAGGGGATAGGGAGGGCGAGTCCTTGAATAAACTTCCGAAGAAATTCGTCGGACGAATTGCGCCAAATCTCAGTAAATATCAACGGATTGCGCTGGCTCACCAAAAATCTGAGGTGGTCGAGGATTACACGGTTACCTTGGTCAAGGACATCGTGGTCTGGGTGTCTGGCTACGACAAATACGATGAGCTTACGTCGGAACATCAGATGAAGGTCGCATACAAGGCATTCACTGGGCCGACCAGCGCTGTCGAATGAAATGTGTTTTTGAACAAAATTTGTTGGATGTGGGACGTTGCCTGCGCGATGAAACGAAAACTGTTTTGGGGTTGAACAAATGAAAATAGAGAGCTGCGAGATCGTTGGCCTATTTGACAGAGAAAATAAAATATTATGTAACTTTAACGACGACATAAATATTTTAACTGGTAGGAATGGCGCCGGAAAGACGACTATATTGAAGTTGGTTTGGTACATTGTTAGCGGAAATATTCTTTTTGCTCTTAATGATATCCCGTTCCAAAAGGTTACGGTTGTAACCAATGAATATGAGTGTACTGTCTATCGACTTGGCAAAAATATTTGTAAGATTGAGTTGACAATAGATGGAGTCAAGTCATTTTATGAAGATGGAACCGATGAAGACGATATGACGTATAGTAACGCAGAGGACAACGTAAACCCACTTCTTATCCCAAGAGGAAGCTCTGTATTCTTCCCAACCTTCCGACGAATCGAAGGAGGATTCACGTTAGATTCTCCAAGAGGCGGAGCCTCGAATAATCGCCTAGTCCGTTCGAGAAGCGACGTAGAAGATGCTCTAGTTGCCCTATCGAGGAAGTTGACAAACGAGCCACACGTTTTTGTTTCGGCGATTTCGACAGTAGATATTGTAGGGATATTGCTCCGGCAATACGCCGATTTGTCTGAGATTTCGAACAAGCTGCAGCAAGAAATGTCGCAGGGGATTATCGAAACTATCAAGGATTTTAAATCTGATAAGGCTGACGCTCGACAGATTGACAGCGCGAATAATGTGATTGATCAGATAAGATTAAAAATAGAAGAAATGGAGATAGATCGTGAGAGTATAATGACACCCATTGCAGCGGTTCGCACTCTCGTAGAGCGTCTTTTTCGACATACTGGAATCAAAATAGGAGCTAGATTGAGTTTTGGCGATGCGGCCAGGGCTGTGAACTCGGATGCCTTATCCGCCGGCGAGAAGCAACTTCTCAGCTTTATATGTTATAATGCCTTCTACAAGAATAGTATAATATTCATCGATGAACCTGAGCTAAGCCTTCATGTCGATTGGCAAAGACAATTATTTTCTATACTTGAGAATCAACAGTCTTCTAACCAGTTTATTATTGCTACACATTCTCCATTTATATACAGTAAGTACCCAGATAGAGAAATAAACGTCAATCCTGACCGTGGCGATCTTGGAGCTTAGTGATGACCTCCAATGCTGCCGGCAATGATATGACTGTAGATGAGCTTATCGCTACCTTGAAGCGCAGTTCTTTGCCAACTGTTCTTACCGAGGGAGGCGATGATATAATTGTTTTTCGATGGATGGAGAAGTCGTTCACCAACATAGGTTTGTCTGTATTGGCGGTTGGAGGGCGCGATAAGCTGCTCCAGCTCTTTTCAAGAAGAAATGAGTACGAGAATGAAACGGGCGTGGCGTTTATTGCCGACAAGGATTCGTGGGTGTTTGGTGCGGTTCCTGCTGAGTATGAGATAGATAATCTTATTTTTACTTGGGGGTATTCAATTGAGAACGATCTTTACAGCGACGGCGATGTTGAAAGGATACTGTCCAACGATGAGCGCCATAATTATAAGATCGAATTGCAGAAATATCTGAAGTGGTATGCTCTTGCGATAAGCAGATTCTTGGCGGGCCTAGATCAAGGGCTTGGGATTCATCCAAATGAGATATTGGATAACGATGCTAGAATGCAACAAGGGTGTGAGTTGTTACAAAATGAGATTTACCCCGATGAGCTTTTTGGAAAAATTTCTGATAATTACGTTCAGATGGTAAGAGGAAAGTCCTTGTTTGCACTTTTGATGCGTCACCTGTCTTACGCGGGCAGACCGGTTCGACACAATCATAAGTCAATCATTGAAATTGTTGCGTCGGCCGAAGGCCCGCTTATGAAAGCGATTTACGGTCGAATCGGTGATATTTTTGGAGCTGCATCTAACACAGCTTAGGCCTTTGAGAGAGGATGCCGTCATCAAAAATACTCCTGCAACGGCCTGACCTCGAGGCTCCCCGCCCTCAGCGCGGCAATCGCCTCCGCCACGGCCGCCGCGCCCGACAGCGTCGTGTAATACGGCACTTTCTGCATCAGCGTCGCCCTGCGCAGCGATTTCGAATCCGACACCGCCTTCTGGCCGTCCGTGGTGTTGAAGACGATCTGCACCTGGCGGTTGCGGATGGCGTCCTCGATGTGCGGGCGGCCTTCCAGCACTTTGTTTATCTTCTCCGCTGCGACGCCGTTCTCGGCGAGGAAGCGGGCGGTGCCGGAGGTGGCCAGCACTTTAAAGCCTTGGCCGGCGAGACGCTTGACCGCCGGCAGTATGCCCTTCTTGTCCTCGTCGCGCACCGAGACGAACAGCGTGCCCGCGCGGGGGAGATCAACACCCGCGCCGAGCTGGCTCTTGGCGAAGGCCAGCGCGAAGTCGCGGTCGAGGCCCATGACCTCGCCGGTCGAGCGCATTTCCGGGCCAAGCAATATGTCGACGCCAGGGAAACGGGCGAACGGGAACACCGCTTCCTTGACCGCGATGTGGCCGGGATTGCGCGGGTCGGGCATGGCGCCGTAATGGGCGAAGGCGTTTTCCAGGCTTTCGCCGGCCATGATGCGGGCGGCAACTTTTGCGATCGGCCGTCCGATGGTCTTGGCGACGAAGGGCACGGTGCGCGAGGCGCGTGGGTTGACCTCCAGCACATAGACCGTGCCGTCCTTGATCGCATATTGCACGTTCATCAGCCCGCCGACATTCAGCGCGCGGGCAAGGGCCGCTGTCTGGCGCTCCAGCTCGTCGACGAGCTCCGAGGGCAGCGAGTGCACCGGCAGCGAGCAGGCACTGTCGCCCGAATGGATGCCGGCTTCCTCTATGTGTTCCAATATGCCGGAGACGTAGGTCGACTTGCCGTCGCAGAGGCAATCGACGTCGACCTCGATGGCGCCTGAGAGATAGGTGTCGAACAGCAGCGGGTTCTTGCCGAGAAGCGTGTTGATCTGGCCGGTCTTGTCGTTGGGGTATTTCTGCTTGATGTCCTCCGGCACCAGGCCGGGCACGGTGTCGAGCAGGTAGGATTGCAGCATGCTCTCATCGTGGATGATCTGCATGGCGCGGCCACCCAGCACATAGGACGGGCGCACGACCAGCGGGAAGCCGAGCTCGCCGGCGACGAGGCGGGCCTGCTCGACGGAATAGGCGATGCCGTTCTTCGGCTGGCTGAGGCCGAGCTTGTGCAAGAGCTTCTGGAAGCGGTCGCGATCCTCGGCGAGATCGATCATGTCGGGCGAAGTGCCGAGGATCGGGATGCCGGCCTTCTCAAGCGCGTCGGCGAGCTTCAGCGGCGTCTGGCCGCCGAACTGGACGATGACGCCGACCAGCTCGCCCGAGGCCTGTTCGGTGCGCAGGATCTCCAGCACATCCTCCGGCGTCAGCGGCTCGAAATAGAGCCGGTCGGAGGTGTCGTAGTCGGTCGAGACGGTCTCCGGGTTGCAGTTGATCATGATCGCCTCGAAGCCGGCGTCGCGCAGCGCAAACGCCGCATGGCAGCAGCAATAGTCGAACTCGATGCCCTGGCCGATGCGGTTGGGGCCGCCGCCGAGGATGACGACCTTTTTGCGCGACGAGACCTGCGCCTCGTTGGCGAGCACGCCGGCGAACGGCACCTCATAGGTCGAATACATGTAGGCGGTGGGCGAGGCGAACTCGGCGGCGCAGGTGTCGATGCGCTTGTAGACCGGATGAACGTCGAGCTTGTCGCGGATCTTCTGGATTTCTTCGACGTCTTTCCTGACCAGGGAGGCGAGGCGGGCGTCGGAGAAACCCATCGCCTTCAGCATGCGCAGATTGGCGGCGTCCTCAGGAATGCCATGCTCGCGGATGCGATCTTCCATGGCGAGGATGCCGGCGATCTGCTCAAGGAACCACGGGTCGATCTTGCACATGGCGTGCACGTCTTCCAGCGAAGTACCCATGCGGATCGCCTGCGCCACCATGCGCAGCCGGTCGGGTGTCGGCGTGCCCAAGGCGGCGCGAATGGCGTTGCGGTCGTCGACGTGGCTGGCGGGCGCGCTGCCGTGGCCGATACCGGGGATCTCGATCTCGTCCAGGCCGGTCAGGCCGGTCTCGAGCCCGCGCAGCGCCTTCTGCAGCGATTCCTGGAAGGTGCGGCCGATGGCCATGACCTCGCCGACCGATTTCATCGAGGTGGTCAGCACCGGCTCGGCGCCGGGAAACTTCTCGAAGGCAAAGCGCGGGATCTTGGTGACGACATAGTCGATGCTCGGCTCGAACGAGGCCGGCGTCGCGCCGCCGGTGATGTCGTTCTCGAGCTCGTCCAGCGTGTAGCCGACGGCGAGCTTGGCGGCGATCTTGGCGATCGGAAAACCGGTCGCCTTGGAGGCAAGCGCGGACGAGCGCGAAACGCGCGGGTTCATTTCGATGACCACCAGACGGCCGTCCGCCGGATTGACGGCGAACTGTACGTTGGAGCCGCCTGTCTCGACGCCGATCTCGCGCAGCACCGCGATCGAGGCGTTGCGCATCATCTGGTATTCTTTGTCGGTCAAGGTCAGGGCAGGGGCGACGGTGATCGAATCGCCGGTATGCACGCCCATCGGATCGATGTTCTCGATCGAGCAGACGATGATGCAATTGTCCGCCCTGTCGCGGACGACCTCCATCTCATATTCCTTCCAGCCGAGCACGCTCTCCTCGATCAGCACTTCGGTGGTCGGCGAGGCGTCGAGGCCGGACTGGACGATCTCGAAGAATTCGGCCCGGTTGTAGGCAATGCCGCCGCCGGTGCCGCCCATGGTGAAGGAGGGGCGGATAATTGCGGGCAGGCCGACATGGTCGAGCGCTTGTGCTGCAATCGCCATGGCATGGCTGATATAGCGCTGCTTGCGGTCGCCCTCGCCTAGGTTCCAGCGGGTTTCCAACGCGTCGAGCGCGGCGTCGAGGTTTTCCGGCTTCTCGGCCTTCAGCGCGGCGCGCTCGGCCTCGTGCGTCTTGCGGTCGGCATTCTTGACGTCGGTGGCGTTGGCCAGCATCGACTTCGGCGTTTCCAGGCCGATTTTGCTCATCGCCTCGCGAAACAGTGCACGGTCCTCGGCCTTGTCGATTGCGGTGGCGTCGGCGCCGATCATTTCGACCTGATAGCGGTCGAGCACGCCCATGCGGCGCAGCGACAAAGCGGTGTTGAGGGCGGTCTGGCCGCCCATGGTCGGCAGCAGCGCGTCGGGCCGCTCCTTGGCGATGATCTTGGCCACCACTTCCGGCGTGATCGGCTCGATATAGGTGGCATCGGCCAGCTCCGGATCGGTCATGATGGTGGCCGGATTGGAGTTGACCAGGATGACGCGAAAACCCTCTTCCTTCAGCGCCTTGCAGGCCTGGGTGCCGGAATAGTCGAACTCGCAGGCCTGGCCGATGACGATGGGGCCGGCCCCGATGATCAGGATCGACTTGATGTCGGTGCGTCTTGGCATATCGAAGGTCCGTTCGGCAGGCGGCTTGCACGAAAAACCGGACGGGAAGACCCGGCCGGTTGTGCTCGCGATTCTGGTATCAGGCTAGGAGGGCCTTATAGGGAAGAGTTTTGCCGGATGTAACCCCGAAAATGAGGCAGTAGGGCAGTAGGGCAGTAGGGCAGTAGGGCAGTAGGGCAGTAGGGCAGTAGGGCAGAGGTTCGAGCGCTCTTTAAACATACTGCCCTACTGCCCTACTGCCTTATTCCCCTTACCACTATCCCCCAGCGCCAGTTGATCCGTGATCTCGAAGCGTTCGGCAACGCCGACGCGGATCATGTTGAGGCTGCCTTCGCGCGTGAAGCGGAATTCGCCCGGCCCATTCGAACCGGCCGGCTTGCCGGCCTGGAAGCTGATGATGCGCGTGCCGCCGTCGGGCCATGTCACGGTCACGTCGGTTTTGTCGCCGGTGCGCGCGACGCCTGCCTTGCAGTTGGTCATCGGCTGGCCGAGATAGCGCGCGCAAGGAATGACGTTGCCGGCACCTGGGAATGGTGTCCCCGGCGGCTGCAGTCGTGCAACGGTCTGTGCGTCGGGCGGAGGCGCCGCATTGGTCGCGCCGAAATTCTGGACGGGATCCACTGCCGCGGGCGCCGATCCATCAACCTGTCCAGTCGAGGGATTGCCAGCGGTCAGGGCCAGGCGGTAAGCGTCCTCGATAGCCACCGTGCCGATGGCGTCAGCGGTGTTCAGCGACGTTTCGGGAGCAGTTGCGCCGAGGCGCGTTGTCAGATCGGGCAGCGGTTGAGAGGCAGGGCTCTCCGCATTGGCCGCTGCCTGGGGTGTCACTTGCCGGGGATTGATAGGGTCGAGGTAGCGTGCGGGTGCCCATCCGCTCAGCTTCGGGTCGTCAATGTCTTCGACCTTGCACCATTTGTAGCCGCTGACGTCGCCGCAGCCGAGATTTTTCACGCTCGATCCACTCGGCAACCGCGCCTCGATCTTGCCCATGGCCGACGCCGTGGCGCGCACGTTCAGGAGGTCATCGGGAGCGAGACCCGTCACAATCGAGATGATGGGCTCCGGCTCCTGGCCGTTGGCCGGCAACTCCGTCAGCATCAGCGGAGCGGCAACCACCGCAAGCAGCGTCGTCGGGAGTGTTACTGTGCGCCTAATCATCTGCCATGGGCGGTAGGTTCAATTGCCGAAGGCGCGGCCAGGCAACAAAAGCGCCGCCGCACGCCAGCCGGTTTTTATAGGCGACGAGGCGGCGCTGTGTAAGCCCGAAAAGGTGCCGCGTGTTGAATCGCGACCAGGCCACTTCCGTGAACTAACAGCCGGCAAAATATTGCACATTTCAGGTAAATATGCACTCTCTCAAGTAAGGTTGAGGAGGGCAATATGGTCGACCTTGAAATATTCGCGCAAGTGGAAAACATAGTTCGCCAGCGTATCAAGAAAACGCGCGCCGAAATTGAGGCTTCACTTGGTCACATCGCCAACGGCAATCCGCTGGCCGCCGAACAGACCCTCTCCAGGCGCCTCGACAGGTTGCAGGTAAAGGCGTCGCTCAGCCGCACCGAAGCGGAGATGATATCGGCAGCAATCGACATGAGATCTGCCGGGGAAAGAAAGGCGGCCGCCAAACAGCCGGGACCAGAGGCAATTCTCGGCCCAACGCTCGATTTCATCGGGGTCGCATTTCTGGAGCGTGGGCGCCGTGCTGCCGACGCGGTCGGCCGCGTTGCCTTTCTCAACGGCAATCCGCAAGGATCGGGTTTTCTGGTCGGGCCAAGGCTGTTCCTCACAAACAACCATGTGATTTCGTCGCTGGCGGATTCCCGGCGCTTCCAGGTCCAGTTCGATTATGAGCAGGACGGTGCAAATACCGTGCGCACGCCGACGACGTTCCTGTTCGATCCTGAATCCTGTTTCGTGACCGATAGCATAGAAGGCCTGGACTATACGCTGATCGGGGTCGGCGAGCGGCGTTCCGGCCCAAAGGAACTGGGGGAGTTTGGTTTTATCTCGCTGTCGGACGCGCGCGACAAGCATATGCTCGGCGAAATCGCCAACATCGTCCAGCATCCCGATGGCCGCTTCAAGGAACTGGTGCTGCGTGAAAACCGGCTGGTGGCCCGCGACGAAACGGTTCAAGTGCTGCACTATGTTGCCGATACCGAACAGGGTTCGTCCGGTTCACCGGTCTTCAACAACGAATGGGAGCCCATTGCCCTGCACCATTGGGCCGGCCCGTTCCACGAGGTGACGGGCATAGCTGGCTATGCGCTTGCGCGCGAGATCAACGAAGGCATACGGATCAGCGCCATCGTTGACGATCTGGGCGCTAGAAAGTCCAGGCTGCCGGGCTCATCGGCATCGGCGGTTTCGGAAGCTCTGGCGATTTGGTCCGGCACGCCGCGCATGATGGATGAGACAGTTCGGCTGAACGCCGACATTCGCGGAGACGTGCCGGACAAGCCGGTGCAGCGGCCTGAACCGGATCGCGGCCCGCCGGCGACGAGACATAATGCCGATGGCTCGGTCACGTGGACTTTTCCCGTCGAGATAAATGTCCGGGCGCCGTTGATCGACCGCGACGGAGGCGATGCAAGACGAAACGACGGCAAAGGTCCAGCAAGCGAACCCGCCAAGGTCATGGCCATCGCCGAGGCCGCGGGTTGGAAAACAGAGGATTTCGACGATCGCGGAGGGTATGAGCCCGGCTTCATACCGGGCTTTGTCCTGCCAATGCCGACGGTTGCCAATTCACCCTACCGGTTGGCCAAAAACCTTCTTGCCAAACCCGGCGAGGACCCACACGAATTGCGCTACCATCATTT
The DNA here is from genome assembly GCF_040323405.1 of Mesorhizobium sp. M0048. NCBI lineage: Bacteria > Pseudomonadati > Pseudomonadota > Alphaproteobacteria > Hyphomicrobiales > Phyllobacteriaceae > Mesorhizobium > Mesorhizobium sp. M0048. Next base: position 64,697 of record NZ_JAMYUV010000010.1, read on the forward strand.
TTCGATCTTGATGAACGCCGATCGCAGGCTTGCCTTCGTCACCGCCTGCAATATCGATGGATCCCGCACCAAGGCGGTCAATCGTGAGGACAAGACGGTCATCGACAACCCGTCGCTTGTCGACTTGGGGGTGGAGTCGATTTCCGGTTCGGAAGCCAGCGATGCTTTCCGGCCCGATCGCCGCATCGACCTTGGCGAGCAGATGACCCAGGAATTCTATTCGAGCCAGAATGTGCCCGGATTTCCCGTTGCAAAATCCAAGGAACGAATAGCTCGAATGTTCCAGAAGGGCCATATTACGCTTCGCGGCGACCCCGCCTGGGGCGTCGATCAGGAGGCGGTCGCGGCAGAACGCGACACGTTCTTTTATACCAATGCTGCGCCGCAAGTCGGCTTCTTCAATCAGGGAAGCTCGCTTGACCATCCCGGCTCCAAGGGGAAGCTGAGATGGCGCGCGGTGGAAACCTATGTGCTGCGCAACGCCTATACGACGCGAGGCCGGGTCTCGGTGTTTGCCGGGCCAGTGTTCCGCGAGGACGATCCTCCCTACCGCTTCGACAGCCATGTTCCGCTGAAGTTCTGGAAGATCGCGCTGTGGTCCGATCAAGCTGGCCTGCGCGCCATCGCGCTGCTGGCCGACCAGAAGCCGGTTTTGGAAGTGATGCCCGAAGCGTTCGGCGAGCGTGCCGAAGCATTCGACGACCCGCTTGAAATTGCCAGGGTATCGGAATTTCTTTCGACGGTGGCCGAGATCGAACAGCTGACCGGTCTGAACTTTGGCCAGCAGGTGCGCGACGCCGACATTCGGGCCGGTTCCGAATCGGCTCCAGCACAGACTTTCAACCCAAGGCATCTAACGCCCAGTACGTCACGGCCAAAGGCTTCACCGCCCAAGGCTTCGGAGACCAAGACTTCGACGCCCAAGACTTCGGCGGCCGGCGCCCGACGTCCTGCCAACCGATCGAAGCGATCCGCGTCCGACAACTGAAGATTGCGGCTTCTGCCGCTCGAAGGCGGTCATCGGTTCAGCCCGGCATGACCAAGCTCAGTCCGGCATGAAGCCGGTGCGCAGCGCGTGAGCCCATTCGGGCCGCCCCGCCTGCTCGGCCTGACGCGCCGCCGCCTCATGGTCATAGTCGACGGCGATGGATTCGAAGCGATCGCGGTGCAAGTCGACGATACCATAGCGGGCGTGTGGCGAGCCTTGCTCGGAGACATGCGCCGGTGGGGTCGAATCGTCATAGGCCGGGCAGCCGATGCTGCCCGGATTGAAAATGACCGGACCGCCGGGAATGCGGATCAGCTCGCTGCGGTGGCTGTGGCCGCAAAGCATGATGCGGCAGGCGGGATCGACCGCGCCGAGGCGCCGCTCGATGGCGGCCAGCGGCGCGCGCACCAGCCGGCCCTCGACGATCGCGTCAGTCAGGTATTTTTCGTCGTGGTCGGGCCGGGCATGGAAGGCGATCACGCCGGGCGCCACCTCCAGCGTGACGGGCAGCGCGAACAGCGCCTCGCGCTGGCCTGCGGTCAGCCGTTCCTGCGCGTAGTGGTCGGACGGCCACATGGTCTCGTCGGCAGTGTCGCGGGCAACGCGGCGGTCGTGATTGCCGCGTACCGTCGGCAGGTCGAGCGCCTCGAGCCGCTCCATGGTCTCGCGCGGCCACAGCGGGCCGGAAACGCAATCGCCGAGATTGACGATGAGGTCGGCGCCGCCACGCTGCCGCAGATCGTCGAGCACGGCGTCGAGCGCCAGGACATTGCCGTGGATGTCGGCGAGGACGGCAATGCGCATGGCAGGCTCCGTTAATTGGAATGGCTGGAGGGCAGGTGAAGCTACTTTGCTCGTCTCGCGAAGCGGGCGAGAGCGGAACCCAGCTTCGCGCCGGTCAGGCGCGGACTTCGATCTCGTGGCCGCCGACCGCCGGCAACGATGCGTCGTCGCCGGCCGCGGCAATAACGCTGTCGAGCAAGCCCGGGAAGCGGCGGTCGAGATCGTCACGGCGCAGCGTGATCAATCGGCTGGTGCCAACCGCCTCGGTGCGGGTGACGCCGGCCTCACGCAGCTTGGCCAAATGGTAACTCAGATTGGTTTTCGAGGCGAAGTCGAGGAACCGGCTGCAATTCAGCGGCACGCCCTCTTTGCTGGCGAGATAGCGCACGATGGCCAGTCGCGTCGGGTCGCCGAGCACAGCAAGCACGTTCGGCAGGCTGATCTGGTCGGCGGTGGGATGGGGCAAGGTCATGCCCAGGAATTAAGCACATTTGGAGCCGATTTCAACGTGGCCAATGGACACATAGTTTCGTCCCGTCGCCCCGTCCTGACACCGGGCTGTCAGGATGGTTCGGCTATTTTGCAGCGGCTTTATTGACATCATGCCCTGTTATGTCCAATTGTTCAATAACCTTTGAACTAAGGAAATTGCCATGGATAAGCGTCTCATCTGGCTTGCGCTCGGATCGTTCACGATTTCGACCGAAGGTTTCGTCATCTCCAGCCTTTTGCCCGATATTGCAAAGGATGCCGCCATCTCCGTCCCGCTCGCCGGCACGCTGATCACCGCGTTTGCGCTCGCCTATGCGATCGGCACGCCGATCCTGGCAACGCTGACCGGCGAATGGGACCGTCGCCGCGTCATCCTGTGGACGCTGGTGTTCTTCGTGTTGGGCAACGTCGCCGCGGCGCTAAGCTCCTCCTTCGAATTGCTGTTGATCGCGCGCATCGTCATGGCGCTGTCGTCAGGCCTGTTTGCGGCGACCGCACAGGGAACGGCCGTTGCGCTTGTCGACGATCATCACCGCGCCCGGGCCATTGCCGTGGTCGTCGGCGGCACTACGGTTGCGGTCGCGGTCGGAGCACCGCTCGGCGCGCTCGTTGCGACGGTTGCCGGCTGGCGCGGCACCTTCTTTGCCATTGCCGGCCTTGGTGCGCTCGCCGGCGCGATCCTGTGGTACCGGCTGCCGCGCGGCATCGTCGGCACAAGGCTGCCGCTCCGCATGCGGCTGGCAGCGGCACTTCGCCCCGGCGTCATGCCTATCCTGGTGACGACCATCCTGGCCCTGATCGGCGCCTTCACCGTCTTTGCCTTTGTCGCGCCGCTCGCGATCGAAGGCGGCGGACTGAACCCGATCGCGCTTCCCGGAATGCTGCTCGCTTTCGGCGTTGGCGCGGTCATCGGCAATATCGGCGGCGGTCAGGCCGCCGACCGTTTCGGCGCGACACGCACCGTCTGCTGGTCGTTGGCGCTGAGTGCCGCCATGCTGGTCACGTTTTCGCTGATCCCGATGTTCCTGCCGCGCGAGATCGCCGGGCCGGCATTGATGGCCATGATGGTGCCGTGGGGCATCGTCGGCTGGGCATTCCCGCCGGCGCAGGCGAGCCGCATCATCAAGCTGGCGCCCGATGCCGCGCCCATCGTGCTGTCGCTGAACGCTTCGGCACTTTATCTCGGCGTCGCACTGGGTGCCGTGGTCGGCGCCGCGGTGCTGCGCTATGGCGCACCGGCCGACCTCGGCGTGGTCGCGGCGGCATTCCCGATCATCGGTCTGGGCGTAGTGCTGGCGGGCCACCTGGCGGCGCGGCCGGTGGCGATGCCGGCCGAATAGGGCTGTTAGCGGAGCTTGGCTGCCGGCCGCCGATAATTCAACTCGCGGCCGGCGGTACGTCGAAATCAAGCGCGGCGATTTCGTCCAGCGCCGCTCGCAGGCTTGCCGCCTGTTCTTTTCCAAACATCTCCTCGAAGCGCTGCTGAGCGACTTGCCACAGCTTCAGAGCTTCTTCGAGCTTGATCCGGCCCTGCGATGTCAGCCTGACGCGCCTGATGCGGCGGTCGGCAGGGTCGGCGAAGGTCTCGATGTAACCATCCCTGATCAGCGGCTTCAGCGTATGACCGAGGGCCGACAGGTCCATGACGAGAGCCGCGGCAATGGCACCCATCGTCGGTTCGTTGCCGATGTGGATCTGGTAGAGCAGGCCCTGCTGCGTGGCCTTCAGACCCGATGGGGCCAGCACATCGTCATAGAACTGGCCCAGTTTCCGCGTCGCGCGGCGCAGCATGGCGTTGTTGCAAAGCGCCAGGCCGGGCAGGGTGGTTTGGGACATTGGCGGATTTCCAATGAGGGACCGGAAGGGCCCTCGATGCAAACCAGAAATAGTCCTTGCTCCCCGGATTGACAAGATGGTGGCATATGCCTACGTTCCAATAGTGGCATATGCCAATAATTCGTGTGCCAGTCGAAGCAGGGATGTTGCCCTGCGGCACCGGCATTTGGAATCGAACCAGAAGGAACAAGACAATGAGCAATCAGGACAAAGGTACTGCGGTCGTCACCGGCGCCTCGTCCGGCATCGGTGCGATCTATGCCGACCGGCTCGCCGGCCAAGGTTATGATCTGGTGCTGGTGGCGCGGCGCGCCGATCGGTTGGAGGAATTGGCCGAGAGGCTCCGCTATGCTTATGGCATAAAGGTCAGCGTCATCGGCGCCGACTTGGCCGACGACGGCGATCTGCGACGGGTCGAGCAGGCGATATCAACCGACGACAGCGTGACGCTGCTGGTCAACAATGCCGGCCTTGGCGGCGCGCAGGTGGTGGCAACGGCTGAAGCCGATGTCGCCGAGCGCATGATCAAGGTCAATGTCGTGGCGCTGACTCGGCTGACGCGCGCGGTGCTGCCGGGGCTGCTGTCGCGCAACCGCGGCGCCATCGTCAACATCGCCTCGGTCCTTGCCTTCGATACCTCGTTCGGCGGCATCTACAGCGGCACCAAAGCCTACGTCGTCAACTTCACCGAGGCCTTGCAGCGGGAAGTCGCGGGCACGAAGGTCGCCGTGCAGGTGGTCTTGCCGGGGGCCACGCGGACAGAATTCTGGGAAGTTGCGGGAAGCGATATTGCCAATGTGCCGCAAGAGATCGTGATGACGGCCGACGATCTGGTCGATGCAGCGCTGGTTGGCCTGGCAAAGGGTGAAGCGTTCACGGCACCGGGTCTTGCCGACGTTGCCGGGGTGGATGCCTTTCTTGGCGTTCGGCAAGGTTTTTTCGGCAGTCTTCTGGCCGGCAAGCCGGCGGCGCGTTACACTGCCTGACATAGCTAAAGACTAACCTTACGCTGTCCGCCACATCGGAATGATCGAGGCGGCCAGCAGCAGGCCAAGCACGGCGTTGAGCATGCGCCACTGCCGCTCGGTTCGCAGCAACCGGGCGAGCAGCGTGCCCGCCACGCACCATGCTGCCAAGGATAGAGCCGCTGCAAGGCCGAAGACGGCGCCGAGCAGCAAGGCGAGCTGCAGCGGCCCTTTGGCGAGCGCGGCAAAAGATGCCGCCGCTCCCAGCCCCATAGCCCAGCCCTTTGGGTTCACCCATTGCAGGCCGGCGCCGCCCAAAAAGCTGTTCGGCTTTGCCATGGCCACGTCCAGATTGGGCGGACCACTGCGGCCGATCTTGAGGGCAAGCCATACCAGATAGAGGGTACCGGCCATTTTCATTGCCAGCTGCAGCGAAGGAGCGGCGGCCAGCAGACCAGCGAGCCCGGCGGCACCTGCCGCAGCCACTGTGGCCAGGCCGGCCGCACTCCCGGCCATCAGCGGGATAGAGCGGCGAAAGCCGAACTGCGCGCCGGACGCCGTCGACAACGTCGTGGCCATGCCGGGCGTTGAGGTAGAGACCAGCGCGAACAGGACGAGGGGAAGGACGGTTTCAAACATGCTGCTTCCTTTGAAGCCTGCACGGTAGGCTGTTTGGCTCATCAGTAAATGCAATGTTTGCTATGACATGCATTAGCAAATATAATGGCTTGATGTTCCGCAACCTCGACGCTGCCCTGATCCGAACCTTTGTCACCGTTGCCGACAGGGCCAGCATGACGGCGGCGGCCAACGCGCTGCATTTGACGCAAGGTGCCGTCAGCCAGCAGGTCAAGCCTTTGGAAGAGGTTCTCGGCTGTAGGCTGTTCGACCGCGATCGGAGCGGATTGCGGCTGACCCGCTCCGGCGAGCGGCTGTTCGGCAAGGGCAAGCGCCTGCTTTCGCTCAATGACGAGATCCTGGCGGAGATGGCGGGCGATGCAGTTGCCGGTCAGGTGCGGCTTGGCGTGCCGTACGACCTTGTCGGCACCTTGCTTGCACCGGTGCTCAAGGCCTATGCCGAGGCGTATCCGCAGGTCGAGATCTCGCTTGTCTGCGCCTCGTCGCCGGAGCTGGCTGCGGCCTTGGCGGCCGGCACGATAGAGCTCGCGGTGATCGAGGAGCCGGTCGGTCGGTCGGCCGGCGAATGCCTTGTTGTCGACCGGCTGGTCTGGGTCGGCGCCAAAGGCGGCGGCGCCCGCAGCAAACGCCCCTTGCCGGTTTCGATGGTCGCCGAGACCTGCGCGTTCCGTCCGGTTGTACTGGAGGCGCTTAACGAGCACGGGCTGGCATGGCGCACCGTATTCGAAAACGGCAGCATCGACGCGACGACGGCGACAGTGCGTTCGGACTTGGCCGTCACCACCTGGTTGGCGTCGACCGTACCTGCGGACCTCGATATTTTGGCCAACGATCCGGATTTGCCGTCATTGCCGAATTTTGCAATCAATCTGCATTTGCCGAAGCACAGCGTTGCGCCTGCCGTACTGGCATTCGCGGGCCACCTCCGCGATGGATTGGCACGGCGACGAGAGGCGGCTTAAAACAGCAAAAAGGACGGCCAGTGTTCAGCCGTCCTTGATCGCCCTGCGGCATCTACTTCCAGTTCTTGCGCCGCTCGATCTCGGCTTCGGAAGGCTGTTCCGGGGCAAAGGACCCGGTCTTGATCTCGCCGGAGCGCTCATAGCTCGCCATGAGGACGCCGGTGGTCGATGCCTGCGAACGGGTCAGCTTGAAGGCGGCAGGCATCGCGCCGCTGCCGAACAGTTTTTTGCCCTTGCCCAGCACCAGCGGGAAAATCAGCAGGCTGATCTCGTCGATCAGGTCATTGGCGAGCAAGGTCTGGATCAGCTCGCTCGATCCCTGAATGAGCAGGTCGGGGCCGTCCTCCTGCTTCATCCGGCGCAACGTCGCCACGACATCGCTGCCGAGCGGCTGGCTGTTTTGCCAGGACAGCGTATCTGGCCTGTGCGTAGCCACATATTTGGTGACGGCGTTGAAGCTGTCGGCGATCGGGTCATTCTTCTGGTAGGGCCAATGGGCGGCGAAGATGTCGTAGGTCTTGCGGCCGAGAAGCAGCGCGAACGGTTTTGAAAACGTCTCGCCCATGGCGGCACCCATCAAGTCGTCCCAGTAGTGGAATGTCCAGCCGCCAAATTTGAAGCCGCCGACAGGGTCCTCTTGCGGGCCGCCGGGCGCCTGCATGACGCCGTCGAGGCTGACGAATGTTGCGGCGATGATCTTCCTCATTGGAGCTCCCTTTCGCTGATCCGTGCCGTCATGGCCGGACTTCGAGCCAAGGACGGGCAGACAGACATTTGTCCGACAGCGGCCGGCAAATTTCCAGGGCTGGAAGGACGGATGATTGCCGACGTTGTTGGGTCAGTTTGGAGCAGACGCTCAGCCTAAACCGACGACCGTGTCGTAGAGCAGCTTGAAGTTGAGCACCAGGATGAGGGCGGCAACCACCCAGGCCAGCACGGCAACGGCGCGGGAAATGGCGAAATTGCCCATTTTGCGCTTGTCCGAGACGAACTGCACCAGCGGGACGACCGCGAAGGGAAGCTGCATCGACAGGATCACCTGGCTGAAGACCAGCAACTGGCCGGTGCCCTTCTCGCCATAGAGGGCGGTGACGACCACCACCGGGATAATGGCGATGCCGCGCGTCAGCAGGCGGCGCGCCCATTGCGGGATGCGCAGCCGCAAGAAGCCTTCCATCACGATCTGGCCGGCCAGTGTCGCGGTGACCGTCGAGTTCAGGCCGGAGGCAAGCAGGGCCACGGCAAACAGGATCGAAGCGATGCCGAGGCCGAGGAGCGGCGACAGAAGCTCGAAGGCCTGGCCGATCTCGGCAACGTCATGATGACCGGTGCCGTGGAACGCCACCGCCGACACGATCAGGATGGAAGCATTGACGAACAACGCCAGTATCAGCGCGATGGTCGAGTCGGTCGTCGCCCATTTGATGGCGTCGCGCTTGCCGCGATCGGTGCGCTCGTAGGCGCGGGTCTGCACGATCGAGGAGTGCAGATAGAGATTGTGCGGCATCACCGTGGCGCCGATGATGCCGATGGCGATGTAAAGCATCGCTGGATTGGTGACGATCTCGGACGACGGCACGAACATGGCGTGCAGGATGGAGCCGACCGGCGGCGCGGCGGCAAAGATCTGAATGGCGAAGCAGCCGAAGATGACAATCAAAAGTGCTATGATGAAGGCCTCGAGGAAACGGAAGCCCTTGTTCATCAGCAGCAGCAGCAGGAAGGCATCGAGCGCGGTGATAATGGCGCCGCCGATCAGCGGAATGCCGAACAGCAGTTGCAAGGCGATTGCCGTGCCAATGACCTCGGCCAGGTCGCAGGCGATGATGGCCAATTCGCAAGCGACCCAGAGCATGAAATTGACCGGTCGCGGATAATAGGCGCGGCACGCCTGCGCAAGGTCGCGGCCGGTGGCGATGCCGAGCCGGGCGGCGAGCGCCTGCAGCAGGATCGCCATCAGGTTCGACAACATGATGATGAAAAGCAGCGTGTAGCCGAACTGGGCTCCGCCGGCGAGGTCGGTCGCCCAATTGCCCGGATCCATATAGCCGACCGAAACCATGTAGCCCGGCCCCATGAAGGCGAACAGCCGGCGAAGCCAGATCCCCGAGTGCGGCACCGCGATCGTTGCGTTGACTTCGCGCAGGCTGAGCTGCTCGTCGTCCTCCGGGCGGGCAAATCGCCACATGGACCGGGGGGCTGAGGTGGCTTCGGCTTCCGACATGAAATGGCTTTCCACTGGAACGATCGATGTTCTCTCCTTATCTATGCCACGGCTGAACATTATGCAATATGCTATATTTCATTGTCGGAGCTTTTTCGTGTAGCCGCTTGGCCGTGCGGCCGGACCGCAGTGACCGCCGGTTGCGCCGGCCACCGAATGGAAATAAACGGCCAGAACAAATAGGGTTCCGTGTTATGACTGCAATGTCGATTCAAACTGCCGGGAGGAGCGCGTATTGGCGCTGAAGAAAAGACCGGTTCCTCGCGAAAAGCCGCTGCCTGATGCAGAAATCCACTCGGAAGGCTTCAGGCAGACGCGTGAAGCGCGCCGCAGCGCGCTGGTCGAGGATTATGTCGAGCTCATCGCCGACCTGATCGAGGATGGCAACGAGGCGCGCCAGGTCGATATCGCGGCACGGCTCGGCGTCGCTCAGCCGACGGTGGCGAAAATGCTGACGCGGCTGTGCGCCGACGGGCTGGTCTCCCGGAAGCCTTATCGCGGCGTGTTCCTGACCGAGGCCGGCCGCAAGGTTGCGGAAGAGAGCCGCATTCGCCACCAGACGGTCGAGGCCTTCCTGCGCTCGCTCGGCGTCAGTGCCGAGACGGCGCGCATCGACGCCGAAGGCATCGAGCATCATGTCAGCGCCGAGACGCTCGAAGCCTTTCGCAAGGCAATAATCGCCGCCCGCTGAAAAGCACGTGGCGCGACTCGCTTCCCACGAGCAGGGCGAACGCCACAGACCTTGCGATGTTTCGGCCAGAGCAAACAAGCGTCAGCAAGCATTGCTTGTTCGCACGAAAAATACTGTGACTCGGCGTAACCGTTGAGATAATTGTGGTCGTGTCCGATCGAACCGGGACACGGCCCGATCGGCCGGAAGAAATTGCGTCATGGGGGTTGCCATGCTCTGGAAGGGCCGTCGTCAGAGTGACAATGTCGAGGACGAGCGCGGCCAGAGCGGCGGGTTTGGCGGTGGGCCGGGGCAGTTTCGCATCCCGATCGGCGGTCGCGCCGGCGGCGGCGGCATGTCGGGCATCATTATCGTAGGGTTGATTTTCCTGGCAGGGTGGTATTTCGGCTTCGACCCGAGCCAGATCCTCGATGACAGCGGCTTGCAGCCCGGTGGCGGCGGCCAGATCACCGACAATAGCGGCGGCCAGGGCGGCGGCACCGGTGCGCCCGCGTCCGACGAAATGAAGCAGTTCGTGTCGACCGTGCTGGCCGAGACCGAGGATACCTGGACCGGTATTTTCCAGTCCGAGGGCCTGACCTATCAGGATCCAAAGCTGGTCCTGTTCAGCGGCCGGATCGGCTCTGCTTGCGGTTCTGCCTCATCGGCGGCCGGACCATTCTACTGTCCCAATGATCGCAAGGTCTATCTCGACACCACCTTCTTCCAGCAGCTCGATCAGCAGTTCGGTGCCTCCGGCGATTTCGCACAGGCCTATGTGATCGCGCATGAGGTCGGCCACCACGTGCAGAACCTCGTCGGCATCCTGCCCAAATTCAACCAGATGCGGCAGAATATGAGCGAAGCCGACGCCAACCACATGTCGGTGCAGGTCGAGTTGCAGGCCGACTGCTTTGCCGGCATCTGGGCACATTTCACCGGTCAGAAGGGCATCTTGGAACAGGGCGACATGGCGGAGGCACTGAACGCCGCCAAACAGATCGGCGACGACACGCTGCAGAAGAAGATGCAGGGCTACGTCGTGCCGGAAAGCTTCAACCACGGCACGTCGCAGCAGCGGCAGACCTGGCTGGCGCGAGGTTTCCAGAACGGCAAGCTTTCGGACTGCGACACGTTCAACAACCCGATCTGAGCCGACAGTTTTCTCGTAATTATCTGAGAGACTGCATCGCAGTCAGGGGATGTCAGGATGAAAACACTCTGCCCGTTCCCTCATTGTTCCCGGCGATGTGCTCGCCTATAAGGTGTGTCCCCGTTCGCTCGGGCGGCCCGAGGAGATACCATCATGATAGACCCCAAAACCGCCAGGCGGGGCCTTGCGCTTGTTTTTACCACCCTGCTGCTCGACGTCATCGGCTTCGGCATCATTATGCCGGTGCTGCCGGCCTATCTCAGGGAATTGACCGGCGTCGGCATCAGCGAGGCGGCTATCGAGGGCGGCTGGCTCTTCTTCGTCTATGCGGCGATGCAGTTCGTTTTCGCACCAGTGATGGGTGGGTTGAGCGACCGGTTCGGACGGCGGCCTATCCTGCTCGCCTCGGTGCTGACGTTCGCTATCGACAATCTGATCTGCGCTATCGCCTGGTCCTATCCGATGCTGTTCATCGGCCGCGTGCTGGCCGGCATTTCCGGCGCCAGTTATTCCACGACATCGGCATTCATCGCCGATATCTCGACCGACGAAAATCGTGCGAAGAATTTCGGGCTGCTCGGCATTGCTTTCGGCGTCGGCTTCGTCATCGGGCCGGTTCTGGGCGGGTTGCTCGGCACGTTCGGGCCGCGTGTGCCGTTCTATTTCGCTGCCGGGCTTGCCTTCGCAAACTTTCTGATCGCGCTGTTTCTGTTGCCGGAAACACTTGATAACAAGCACCGTCGCCGCTTCGAGTGGAAACGCGCCAACCCGGTCGGCACGCTCGTCCAGATGCGCAACTACGAAGGTATCGGCTGGATCGGACTTGTCTTCTTTCTGATGACGCTGGGGCACATGATGTATCCTGCGGTCTGGTCGTTCGTCTCCAGTTATCGCTATGGCTGGAGCGAACAACAGATCGGCTTCTCGCTCGGCGCTTTCGGCCTGTGCGGGGCGATCGTCATGGCGACTGTCCTGCCGCGCGTGATCCCTAAGCTTGGCGAGTGGAAGACGGCGGTAATCGGTCTGGCATTTACCGCACTCAGCGCCTTAGGCTACGCCTTCGCGTCACAAGGCTGGATGATCTATGCAGTGATCGTCGTCGGGTGTCTCGAGGCGTTGGCCGACCCGCCGCTCAGAAGCCTTGCGGCCGCCAAGGTGCCACCTTCCGCCCAGGGCGAACTCCAGGGCGCAATGACCTCGATCTTCTCGATCACCTCGATCATCACACCGCTGCTTTATACGGCGATCTTTTCCTGGTTCACGGGGCCGAACGCGCCCGTAGCTTTCGGCGGTGCCCCGTATCTGCTCGGCGCGATTTTCCTCACGCTGGCGCTCGTCGTCTTCGTCACCAAGGTGGCCAAGCCGACGCCGAAGGAAGTCAAACGCATGCACGCGCAGGAAGCGGTGACGGACGGGGCTTGATCGGCGCCGGGAGCCCGGCCGGCGCCGTCAGTCAAATCCGTTTTTACGCAATGCGCTAAACACGCTCGGCCAGTGCCGGCTCGCCGCGCTTTTCGCGGATCAGATTGACGAAGCGGCGAAACAGATAGTGCGAATCCTGCGGCCCGGGCGAGGCTTCGGGATGATGCTGGACCGAGAAGACCGGTCTGCCGGTGAGCGCAATGCCGCAATTCGAACCGTCGAACAGCGAGACATGGGTTTCCTCGACGCCGCTCGGCAACGAGTCGGCGTCGACGGCAAAGCCATGGTTCATCGAGACGATCTCGACCTTGCCGGTGGTGTGGTCCTTGACCGGATGATTGGCGCCGTGGTGGCCCTGATGCATTTTTGCAGTCTTGCCGCCCAGCGCCAGCGCCAGCATCTGGTGGCCGAGGCAGATGCCGAACAGTGGGATATCGGTCTTCAAAAGATCCTGAATGACCGGCACGGCGTAGTCGCCGGTTGCTTCCGGATCGCCAGGGCCGTTGGATAGAAAAATGCCGTCGGGCCGCATCGCCAGGATCTCCTCGGCGCCGGTTTTTGCCGGCACCACAGTTACCTTGGCGCCGAGGCCGGCCAGCAGGCGCAATATGTTGCGCTTGACCCCGTAGTCGATGGCAACGACGTGCATCGACGGATCAGCCTGTTCGCCAAAGCCCTCGTTCCAGACCCAGGGCGTCTCGCGCCAGACCGAGGATTGACCGGAGGTGACTTCCTTGGCCAGATCAAGCCCGATAAGCCCCGACCATGCGGCGGCGCGGCGCTTGAGATCATCGACGTCGAAGATACCGTCGGGCGCGTGCGCGATGACGGCATTTGGCATGCCCTTTTCGCGGATCAACGCGGTCAGCGCCCGCGTGTCGATGCCTGAAAGTGCGACGATGCCGCGCTTCTTCAGCCACTGGTCGAGACCGGTTCCGGCGCGATAATTCGACGGGTTGGTGACGTCGGCCTTGAACACGGCGCCGACGGCGCCGGCGCGGGCCAGCGGGTTGAGGTCCTCGATATCTTCGTCGTTTGTGCCGATATTGCCGATATGCGGAAAGGTGAAAGTGACGATCTGGCCGGCATAGGATGGGTCGGTGAGGATCTCCTGATAGCCGGTCAGCGCAGTGTTGAAGCAGACCTCGGCGACGGCGGAGCCGGCGGCGCCCAGACCGCGGCCCTCGATGACGGTGCCGTCGGCCAGCACCAGCAGGGCAGTCGGCTTGTCGGTGGCCCAAGGGGGGGGCGATGCGGCGGTCATCGTTGCCACGGCGGCACTCCTAAAGGTGCGCCCTCAGTCGGCGCAACAAAAAGCGCGAAGCGGCGATCTCACAGCCTCGGCGCGCTAAGTTTTCACTTGTGCATGTCGTTGCCCCAAAACAGCTACGCACTTTTGGGCGACGTGCACTAGAATTCAGTTCATGCAAGGCCCAGTACATAGGGGAAGGCGCCAAGGCGGTCAATGATGCCAGGAAGTGCGAGCCCGGATTTATTTCGTCGAACAATATCAGGGATTTGCCGGTAGTGTCGCATTTGCGTTGGGCTTTCGGCACGGCTATTGTCCGCCGCATTCGAAGGAGAAAGCACTATGCGAGGCAAAATCGCCGAATCCCTGAAGAGCGCGATGAAGGCGCAGGACAAGCGCCGGCTGCCGACATTGCGGCTGATCCAGGCGGCCATTCACGACCGCGACATCGCCAATCGCGGCGCCGGCAAGGAGCCGGCCAGCGACGACGAGATCCTGCAGATCCTGGCCAAGATGGTGAAGCAGCGCGAGGAATCGGCCAAGGCGTTCGATGACGGCAAGCGGCCGGAGCTTGCGGCGCAGGAGCGCGACGAGATGGCCATCATCCGCGACTTCCTGCCGACGCAACTGGGCGAGGTTGAGACGGAAAGCGCCGTCCGTTCCGCGATTGCCGAGACCGGCGCCAGCGGCGTCAAGGACATGGGCAAGGTGATGGCGGCGCTCAAGGAGAGATACGCCGGTCAGATGGATTTCTCCAAGGCGAGCGGCATCGTCAAGAGCCTGCTTCAGTAAGCTGCCGAAGGCCCTTGCCGTCGCGCCCGCAATCCGGCAGCCAAAAGCTCGCGCCCGTGATCGAACTCGTCAAACCGGCGCTTGAACACCTGCCGTCCTACAAGGCGGCTCTCGAGCGCGGCTGGTCGCCGGACAATGTGCGGCTGCTCGAGGCGACGCGCGAGCAGCTTGCGGCTATCGAAAAGGATCCAGCGACTTTCCTTGGCGATCTCGACGATTCCGATGGCAAGGGACCGCCGATCACCTTGCCCGACGGTTCGACGGTGCCGCGGCTGCCCGGATTCCGGCGCTGGATCTGGGACGGGGAAGTCGCAGGCCCAATCGGTTTGCGCTGGCAACACGGCACCGCGGCGCTGCCGTCGCATGTGCTCGGCCACATCGGCTATGCGGTGGTGCCGTGGAAACGGGGACGCGGCTATGCGACCGAGGCCCTGCGGCTGATGCTGGTGGAGGCGAGGGCTGTTGGCCTGCCCTTCGTCGAAATCACCTGCAAGCCTCACAATGTGCCCTCGCAGAAGGTCGTTCTGGCCAATGGCGGCCGGCTCGTCGGACGTTTCTTCGAGGACGCCGCCTATGGCGGCGCGGAAAGCCTGCGCTACCGGATCGATCTGTAGCCCTATTCGGCGGCAGCCGGCAGCGGCGGCGCAGCCCGGCTTCGCCATTCCCAGACATGCGAGGCAAGCGCAACCGCGACCGCGACCAGCATGGCGACCGCGCCAACCACCGGCAGGCTGCGATAGCCATAGCCGGCATTGAGCATGGCCGCGCCGAGCGATGCGGCGAGCGCGATGCCGACATTGAAGCCCGACGGAATGAGCGACGAGGCAAGATTGGAGGCATCCGCGGTCCAGGTCAGTATCCGGGTCTGGATCGGCGTGCCGATGGCGAAGTTGAGGCCGCCCCAGACGAAGATCGCTATCACCATCGGCAGTGGGTAAGAACTGACGGCATAGATCAAGGCGAGCATCACCGCCTGCAGGAAAAGCATGGCGATGAGCGACGGCATCAGCTTCCAGTCGGCGAGCCGCCCGCCGACGAAGACGCCGATCGTTGCGCCGACCCCGTTCAGCAAGAGCACCCAAGGTATCCATTTCTCGTCGAGGCCTGTGACCTCAAGCAGCGTCGGCGTGATATAGGTGAACAGGCCGAACTGGCCGATCATCAGCATCAGCATGATAATGAGCGAGGTCCAGACCTGCTGACGTGCGAGCACGCGGACCTCGCTTCCAAGGCTCACTGACGGGCTCGACGATCCCGTCTTGCGCGGCAGCAGGGCGCCGATTGCCGCGAAGGCCACCACACCGAGCGCGCACATCACCCAGAATGTTGCACGCCATCCCCAGATGTTGCCGATTGCCGTGCCGGCCGGAACGCCGATGACGTTCGATACGGTGAGGCCGGACAGGATCAGCGCCACCGCCATGCCGCGCTGGTCTTCGCGCACGAGGCCGACGGCCACCACCATGGCAACGCCGAAATAGGCGCCATGCGCCACGGCCACCGCTATCCGCAACAGCAGCATCGAGGCGAAGTCGGGCGCCAGCGCGCAGGCGGCCTGGCCGATGGTGAAGGCTGCAGTCAGTCCAAGCAGCAGGGCCTTGCGGGAGAACCTTTTGGTGGCGAGCGCCAGCAGCGGGCCGCCGACTGCAATGCCGCCGGCATAGCCGGAAACGAGATAGCCGGCGGTCGGAATCGCGACGCCAAGGCCATCCGCCACCTGCGGCAGCACGCCGGCGATGACGAATTCGGTGGTGCCGAAGGCGAAGGCAGCTATGAACAGGGCAATGAGGGGCAGCATGGCGCGAAGGAGATCCTCGGACAAGCTGGCCTCAAACCACGGATGAGGGCGGCGGGCAATCCAGAAATTGGCGACGCCGCTTTAGCTTTTCTTGATCGCCGGTCTGGCGCCCGCCGCGGAGGCAAGAGCTAGGCGGCTGCCTTCCTCCCGTAAGGAATTTTCAGCCACGCCCGTTCGTGAAGATAATAGAGCAGCGACTTGGTGACGACCTCGGTCAGGCCGATGGCCGCGGCGAGCTTGATGCTTCCGGTCACGACGAGCGAGATGATCATTGTGTCGATGGTGCCGGTGACGCGCCAGGAAAGCGCCTTGGCGAAACTGCGAGAATGGGTGTCCATCGACTTTCCTCCCGGTAGATATGGGACGATCCTTTAGCCGACAGACGGGAAAACGCGCAAAGATAATTTTTGCGCATTGGCCCACAGCAATTTTCATAGGCGATGTTCTGAAGCTACCTGGCCTGTGGACGCAATCTATCCAGCCTTCAGCCGTGAACCGGTGAGCAGACCGCGCTCCTCAAGCACGGGATAGGCCATCGAGGCGAGCAGCGAGTTGATCTGCTTGAGGTCCCGAATGGTGTCGAGATGGATGGAACTGGTCTCGACACTCTTGGCGGTGCCGTCGCGCAGCCGCACGAAATGGCTCTGGCTGGTTTCCTTCTCGCGGTCGCGCAGCCGGTCCTTTTCCAGCACCAACTGGCGAGCGGTCTCCGGATCGCGAGACACCAGCACGTTGAAGGCAAGCCTGGCATTGGCAAGCACCAAGGCATGGAAGGCGCAAAGCTCACGCCATCCTTCCGGCGTGAACTCCAGCCCGCGCTCGAATTTCTTCTTCACGTGGACCAGCATGTTGCGCACGATGATGTCGCCGACCTGCTCCAGCTTGACGCAGGCGCCGATCAGCTCCTGGCAACGCAGGGCCTCGTCCTCGCTCAGCGGGTTCTTGGTGACCCTGGCCAGATAGAGCTTGATCGCCGCGTGCTTTCTGTCGACACGGTCGTCGAGTGCGGCCAGCGCGCCAATCTTGTCGGCATCGGCGCTCTCATAGAGCTCGATGATCCGTTTCAGCATGATCTCGACCGTTTCGCAGACCCGCACCACCTCGCGGGTGGCGTTGGCTAATGCCTGGCTCGGCACGTCGAGCGCACTTTCGTTGAGCGCGGAAAGCTCAACGACGTCGAGCGCGTCGGCGGGCTGCGGCTTGGTGCCCAGCGCCACGATCTTTTCCGAGGCGCGATAGACCAGGCGCGCCAGCGGCACGCCGGCGATCAGGATCAAGATGTTGAAGGCGATGTGGGCATTGACGATCTGCTCGGGCACGGTGCTGCCCAAGAAGGCGACCCGCGGCTTGAACGTCAGGAACAGGATCAGCATGATCAGCGAACCCATACCGCGCATCAGGAGATTCCCGATCGGCACGATGCGAACGCCGGGCTCTGCGTTGCGGGTTAGAAGCGGCGCGATGATCGAAGAGCCGAGATTGACGCCGAGCACCAGCACGATGCCGAGTTCGGGCGGGATGAAACCGCGACCGGCGAGCGTCACCATCAGCAGCACCGCGGCGATCGAGGAATGGAACAGCCAGGTGACCAACGCCGCCAGAAGATAGGCGGTGACCGGATCGCCGGAGAAGTAATCGACGATGAGCGGCATCAGCGTGCTCTGGCGCAGCGGCTCCGACGCCTGGCCGATCATCTCCAGCGACAGAAGCAGCAGGCCGATGCCGACCAGGATGCGGCCGAACTGGCGCCAGTCGCGCCGCTCTGTGGCCATGAACATGACCGTGCCGGCGACCAGGCAGACCGGCACCAGCAGCGACAGATCGAAGGTAAGCAGCTTGACCACCAGCGCCGAGCCGATCTCGGCACCGCGCACCGCAAGCTGGCCCGACATGCCGCTGACAATACCGGAGCCGGCGAATGAGCCGACCAGCAAGGTGACGGCGGTCGAGCTTTGCAGTGCGACAGCCAGGCCGCAGCCGGCCAGAACCGCCATGAAGGGATTGCGCATGGTGGCGCGCAGTTTGTGGCGCAGCACATCGCCGTAGGCGCGCTCGACGCCGGTCTTCACCAGACGGGTGGCAAACAGCATCAGTGCCACCGCACCGGCAAGGTGCAGCAAAACGACCGAGCCACTCATGCCAGGCCCCGCAACGCCACAGGCGCCGGCGACGCGGGCGCGGTGAAGTCGAAGGGGCAAAAGCGGGCGCGAATCGTGGACATTGCAGAGGTCGATATTACTCCGATTTATTTTAGCCGAATAATAAATTTTGCCCGGTTCGGACGCCTGTTGGCACGCGACGGGGCGTGTCGGAAATGGATGGCTGACAAAATGGTTGCATAGCCTGCGAGGTTGCGGAGGGTCATGCGTCCATTCTCGGACGGTCGCTTTAAAGGTATCGCTGAATTAGTCGTGCTAAATATAGGAAATCATTACGAAAACGTAATCTATGCATTCAGTTTCGGTTCATCCTTCCGGCTCTATTCCGGAGGCATCGACAACCAAGGAGTACCCGCCATGAAACGTATCGTTCTTTCCGCCATTGCCTTCTCGATGCTGGCTGCAACCGCCTTGCAGGGCCAGGCTGCACCACTGAACACACCAAACGCGCCGCAGTCGAACTACAGCCAGGTCGACTGGCAGAAGCCCGGCAGGCATGTGAACAAGCATGTCGACGTGAACAAGCGCGTCATAGTGAAGAAGAAGATCGTCGTGAGACGCAGCCATTGGCGCAACGGCCAGAGATATTCGAGCTGGAAGCGTCATCAGCCGATTCGCGATTATCGCCACTATGGCCTGCGCCGTCCGGGTCCCGGCCAGGAGTGGATCCGGGTCGGTAACGACTATCTGCTGTCAGCGTTCTCTCCGGCCTGATCTTCGGTGCCATCGCCGCGCAGTGAGCGCGGAACGGCTGATCGGCGCTGCGCCGGTTTAGACCACGAAGGCGGTCCGCGGGCCGCCTTCTCTTTTTGACCTGTGAAAACCGGGTATGGTCGCCATTAGGAGTCGTCGGGCTTCGCCCGTGTGATTATATGAAGGCCAAACGAGCTGTCCCCATGCGCTTTCCGCCTGCTTTCCTCGACGAGATACGCGACCGCGTACCGATTTCTTCGGTGATCGGCCAGCGCGTCGCGTGGGACAGGAAGAAGACCAACGCGCCGCGTGGCGATTATTGGGCGTGCTGTCCGTTCCATGGCGAGAAGAGCCCGTCCTTCCATTGCGAGGACAAGAAGGGCCGTTATCACTGTTTCGGCTGCTCGGTTTCGGGCGACCATTTCAAGTTTTTGACCGAACTCGATGGGATGAGCTTTCCCGAGGCCGTCGAGAAGATCGCCGACATGGCCGGCGTGCCGATGCCGGTTCGCGATGCCGATGAGGAACGGCGCGAAAAGGAACGCGCCAGCCTGACCGATGTCATGGAGATGGCGACGGTGTTCTTCCAGGAACGGCTGCAGGGACCGGAAGGGGCAAAGGCCCGCGCCTACCTGCGCGACCGGGGGCTGACACCGGCGACGCAGCAGTCTTTCCGCCTCGGCTATGCCCCTGACAGCCGCAACGCGCTGAAGGAGCACCTTGCCGCCAAGGGCGTCCCCAAGGCCGACATAGAGGCGTGCGGGCTGGTGCGACATGGCGACGACGTGCCGGTCTCCTATGATTGGTTTCGCGACCGCATCATGTTCCCGATCCCGGATTCCAGGGGCAAGATCATCGCCTTCGGCGGGCGGGCACTGGCGCCGGATGCGCTGGCCAAATACATGAACTCGCCCGACACGGAGCTCTTCCACAAGGGCAACGTGCTCTACAATTTCGCCCGTGCGCGCCAAGCGCTCGGAAAGGGAGCGCTGGCCAAGGGCGGCACGGTCATTGCCGTAGAGGGCTACATGGATGTGATCGCGCTGGCGCAGGCCGGCTTCGAGAACGTGGTGGCGCCGCTCGGCACCGCATTGACTGAAAACCAGCTCGAACTTCTGTGGCGCATGGCCGGCGAGCCGGTGCTGTGCTTCGACGGCGACCAGGCCGGGCTGAAGGCAGCATGGCGCGCCGCCGACATGGCGCTGCCGGCGGTCCAGGCGGGCCGCTCCGTGCGGTTCGCCCTGCTGCCGGAGGGCAAGGATCCCGACGATCTGGTCAAGGGTGACGGACCGGATGCGTTCCGCGCCGTGCTTTCCGAGGCGCGGCCGCTGGCCGACCTCTTGTGGATGCGCGAGACCGCCGGCGGCATCTTCGATACGCCGGAACGGCGGGCGGAGCTCGAAAAGACGCTCCGCGAACTGACCAGCCGCATCCGCGACGAGAGCCTTCGCTATCACTACCAACAGGAAATGCGCGAGCGCGTGCAGAGCTTCTTCGGTGCCCAGCGCGGACGCCAGGGACGTCAGGACGGACGGCCCGGTGAGCGCTTCCCGGGCAGGGTCTCAGCACCCGGCGGACAGTTTGCACGTGGCGGCGGTGCCGGTGGGCGCACCGCGATCACCGAAAGCCTCGGCCGCTCGGCGCTGGTCAAACGCGGCGGCGAGGGCATGTCGGTGCGCGAGGCGACGATCATTGCGGCCCTCGTCAACCATCCCGTGCTGATCGACGAGAATTTCGCCCATGTCGAGTTCCTCGATCTCGCCAATTCCGATCTGAAGCGGCTGCATGCGGCCATCCTCGACGCCATGGCGCACGATATGGCCAACAACCGCGAGGCTGTAATCGCGACGATCGAGCGGGCCGGCTGCGGTGAGATCTGGCGGCGCGCGGTGGCGCTGATCAAACGTGCGCGGCAATGGCCGGCGCTGGAAACGGCAGCACTCGACGATGCTCGTGATGCGTTCAGCCAAGCTCTCCACTTGCAGCGCAGCGCGCGCACCTTACATAAGGAGCTGAAGCAGGCGGAAGCAGCGCTCGCCAGCGATCCCACGGACGAAAATTACCGGCACCTGGTCGAAATCCAGGCGCAATTTCGTGATGTGCAGGCAACGGAAGCGCTGATCGAAGGGTTTGGCGTATCGTCGGGCAGAGCTGGGCGCGTTTAGATCGAAGCCTCCAGAAGACTGAAATGTAAGGACGTGCTTGCGCGTTGAATCAAGCGTGCGGTGCTCTAAGTCGGGTAATTGATTCGCTTTTTTCATGCGAATCATGCGAGAGGCGCTTGACCTTCCGGCAGAATGGCGGAATCAGGTCGATTCGAAACGTTAACCCGCCCCGGCATCGACGGGAATGCAGCGATGTAAGGTACTGATCACTGGACAGGCAGTCTGCTTGCCACAGATATCAGGGTTAATCTGGACTTAACGAGAGATGCAGTTACTGGCCCGGTAAAGCGCGTTCTGGAAGGAGCGCATCCAATTTGACCGGACCGGCAGCTTACGCGGCTTTGATACTCAGCCGCTTGGAGAAAATAAAGACTATGGCGACAAAGGAAAAGGAAGAAGTCGAGACCGAACGCGAGGCCGCGACCGATGGCCCTCTGCTCGACCTTTCCGACGATGCTGTCAAGAAGATGATCAAGGCCGCCAAGAAGCGCGGCTATGTCACCATGGACGAGCTGAATTCGGTGCTGCCCTCGGAGGAAGTGACCTCCGAGCAGATCGAGGACACGATGGCCATGCTTTCCGACATGGGCATCAACGTGGTCGAGGACGACGAGCAGGGCGAGGAGCCCGAAGCCGCCGATACTGCCGCTGACGCCGAGGAAGACGCGAACGAACTCGCCGAGCAGACCGGCACCGCCGTCGCCGCCACCACGACCAAGAAAGAGCCGACCGACCGCACCGACGATCCGGTCCGCATGTATCTGCGCGAGATGGGCTCAGTCGAGCTTCTGTCGCGCGAGGGCGAAATCGCGATCGCCAAGCGCATCGAGGCCGGCCGCGAGACGATGATCGCGGGCCTGTGCGAAAGCCCGCTGACCTTCCAGGCCATCATCATCTGGCGTGACGAGCTCAACGAATCGAAGATCCTGCTGCGCGAGATCATCGACCTCGAGGCGACCTATGCCGGGCCGGAGGCCAAGCAGGCGCCGGTTGTCGAGCGTATCGAGGAAGCCAAGACCGAGGAAAAGTCGCGCCGTTCGCGCGAGGACGAGGACGACATCACCAACGTCGGCGGCGACACCCGTGGCCTGGTGGACGATGACGAGGAAGACGATGACGAGGCGAGCCTGTCGCTTGCGGCGATGGAAGCCGAACTGCGCCCGCAGGTGATGGAGACGCTCGACGTCATTGCCGACACCTACAAGAAACTGCGCAAGCTGCAGGACCAGCAGGTCGAGAACCGGCTGGCTGCCGCCGGCACGCTGTCGCCCAGTCAGGACCGCCGGCTGAAGGAATTGAAGGACCAACTGATCAAGGCGGTGAAGTCGCTGTCCTTGAACACGGCGCGCATCGAGGCGCTGGTCGAGCAGCTCTACGACATCAACAAGCGCCTAGTGCAGAACGAAGGCAAGCTGCTCAGGCTGGCCGAAAGCTATGGTGTGCGCCGCGAGGAATTCCTCAAAGAATATCAGGGCTCGGAGCTCGATCCCAACTGGACTCGCTCGATCGGCAATTTGACTTCACGCGGCTGGAAGGAATTCACCAAGAACGAGAAGGACGCCATCCGCGACCTGCGCGCCGAGATCCAGAACCTCGCCACCGAGACGGCGATTTCGATCCAGGAATTCCGCAAGATCGTCAACCAGGTGCAGAAGGGCGAGCGCGAAGCCGCGATCGCCAAGAAGGAAATGGTCGAGGCCAATCTGCGCCTCGTCATTTCCATCGCCAAGAAATACACCAATCGCGGCCTGCAGTTCCTCGATCTGATCCAGGAGGGCAATATCGGCCTGATGAAGGCGGTCGACAAATTCGAATACCGCCGCGGCTACAAGTTCTCGACCTACGCGACGTGGTGGATCCGGCAGGCGATCACCCGTTCTATCGCCGACCAGGCGCGCACCATCCGCATTCCGGTGCACATGATCGAAACGATCAACAAAATCGTGCGCACCTCGCGCCAGATGCTGCATGAGATCGGCCGTGAGCCGACGCCGGAAGAGCTGGCGGAAAAGCTCGCCATGCCGCTGGAAAAAGTGCGCAAGGTGCTGAAGATCGCCAAGGAGCCGATCTCGCTCGAAACGCCGGTCGGCGACGAGGAGGATTCGCATCTGGGCGACTTCATCGAGGACAAGATGGCGATCCTGCCGATTGACGCGGCGATCCAGGCCAATTTGCGCGAGACGACGACGCGTGTATTGGCCTCGCTGACGCCGCGCGAAGAGCGCGTGCTCAGAATGCGCTTCGGCATCGGCATGAACACCGACCACACGCTTGAAGAGGTCGGCCAGCAATTCTCGGTCACCCGCGAGCGCATCCGCCAGATCGAAGCCAAGGCGCTGCGCAAGCTCAAACACCCGAGCCGGTCGCGCAAGCTGCGGAGCTTCCTCGACAGCTGAGGCCGGGTGACGGATAAGCAGTTTCAAGGGCGCCGGTGGCGCCCTTTTCCGTTTGGGCACATGCGATCACGTTTGAACGCGCCGCTCTTGCGGGTCGTGCCCTACGAGAGGATAATTCCGCGACGGACGCATTCTCTGGGCGACAAACCCGGATGCCCGCCCCGGCGGTTGGACGCCGTGCTCCGTGGCACCGGAGGGAGGTGTGCCATGACAACTTACATCGTGCTGATCAACTGGACGGAGCAAGGCGCCAAAAACGTGCGCGAATCGCCGAAGCGGCTCGATGCCGCCAAGAAGCTGCTGGGAGACATGGGCGGGTCCTTCAAGGCATTTTATCTTACCATGGGGGATTGCGACATGGTGGCCGTGCTCGAAGCGCCCGACGATGCCGTCCTGGCTCGTTTCTCGCTGATGCTGGCGACGGCCGGAAACGTCAGGACGCGGATACTCAAGGCTTTCCCGGAGGATGCCTATCGCGAGATCATCACCTCGCTCGGGTAAGTTGCGCTCCAGGCCTAGCCGGCCATTCCGCGGCTGTCGTGTTGCGTTGCGGCGCAATGGCGTTTGCCGGATAGTCGGTGCGCGTCCCTCTGGTGCCGTCTCGAAACATGAGCAAGCCTCTGCTGACCGTCTGGTATAATACGCGCTGTCCGGTCTGTGATGCCGGCATCAGCCGGCAGAAGCGGCGGCTGGTCGAGGCGGTCAAGGCCGGGCGGATCGAATTTCGCGACATCAATGCCGAACCGACGGCGTTGGCCCGCTACGGCATCAGGCTGGAGGATATCCGGCGTCGGCTGCATGCGACCGACGCCGGTGGCAAATTGCTGGTCGGCGCCGATGTTGCAGTTGCGGTGTGGCTGATAACGCCGGGCGAGGGCTGGTTGGCGACGCTGTTCGGCAATCCCGCCGCACTGCCGTTGACGCGCTATGCCTATGATCGTTTCGCCGATCTGCTCTATGCCTGGAACCGGCGCAAAGGCCGCTGGTAACAGGTATCCATTCCTCCCGCACCGAGCGTTTCGCATGCCCCGCTATCAAGCCGCGGGGTCGCGAAGCCAGCCAACGATGCGGCGCACCGCAGGCAGCACCAGCAGCAGCGTCGGAGGCAGCTTTCTGCGCGAGGTTTTCACATTCGTCTGGGATTTCGCCGAAGCATCCGGTTCGTCGCCTTGCATCCATTCGCCGGTCTTCGGCGTAACTGGAACGGGGGTGGATGCGTTGCTTCACGTTAGACGCCTGGGGAGTGGCCTTCGGCCCCTCGCGCGCTTCCTGACCGCCCTTGCCGGCGAAAACCAATCCTGCTGGCGCTATCTTCAGATACATCGTAAGATATATCTTGACTCCGCCGCTGTGAATACGTAGTTGAGATATATCTTAAGACATAACTTAAGGAGCAAACAATGCACAAAGACAATCATTTCGGGCGTCATCGTTTTGGCGAACACGCCGAGCGCGTTTTCATGCATATGGCCGGCAAGTTCGGCGGACGCGGCGGCGGCTTCGGCCCGTTTGGGCATGGCATGAGAGGCGGACGCGGCGGGCCGGGCGACATGTTCCGCGCCGGGCGCATGCTGGCCGACGGCGACCTCAAGCTGATCACGCTGTCGCTTCTGGCCGAGGCGCCGCGGCACGGCTACGACATCATCAAGGCGCTGGAGGAGCGCACCAGCGGCTTCTACAGCCCGAGCCCCGGCGTGGTCTACCCGACGCTGACCTTCCTGGAAGAGGCCGGCTACGCCGTTTCTGCGGCGGACGGCAACAAGAAGGTGTTTTCAATCACCGAGGCTGGGCAGGCGCACCTCAACGAAAATCGCGAGATGATCGACCACGTGCTCGAACATCTCGAGCGCTTCGGCCGCAAGATGGCAAAGGCGCGCGACTGGTTCGGCTGGAACGATGACGGCGACGGTGGCCGGCGCGGCCGCGGCCGCTCGGAAAAGCGCGACGAGTTTCGCGCCGTGCGCCACCGGCTGCGCGCCGCGCTCGGCGAAATCGTCGATGCGCCTGAAGCAAAGCAGGCCGAGGCAATCAGCATATTGGAAGCTGCCGCAGAGGCCTTGGAAGCGTTGTCGCGCGACTGACCTCTGAGTGCCAAGCCAGTTGCGGCCCTTGCCCGCTCGGCCAAGGACCGGTACTGAAAATCATCCTGCACCGCGCTATGTGGTGCAGGATGATTGCCGTTGGAGGATACCCCCATGTCTTTTCTGAAGCGTCTTTTCGGCGGAGGCAACGAAGCCGCCGAGCCAAAGACAGCGGCGCCGGCAAAGCAGATCGAGCACAAGGGATTTTTAATCAGCGCCACGCCCTACAAGGCGGAGGGCCAGTACCAGACCTGCGGCGTGGTTTCGAAGGAGATCGACGGCGTGATGAAGGAGCACAAATTCATCCGCGCCGACCGCTTTGCCGGGCTTGACGACGCTGTCGACATCTCGATCAAAAAGGGCATCCAACTGGTCGACGAGCAAGGCGAAAAGATCTTCGGGTAGATCGGCTACGACAGCCTTGGGTCGATTGGCCCGCTTTCCAACGCCAGCACGGCGAAGACACACTCGTGAACCCGGCGTAGCGGCTGCTTGGCGACAAATCGCGTTAGCGCTTCGTGGCCAAGCGCGAACTCTCTGAGCGCCAAGGCTGCGCTTGCCGGCCAGGCCGCGTTCTCGGAGGCGCACGAGATTGTTGGGCGCGTCATATTCGGGACCATAGATGATGCGCAAAATATTCCGGGCCGCGGACCTTCAGCGCCGGCTGGATGAGCCCCTTCTTGCCACGGCTGACGAATAACCAATGGCAGTTGTGTGGCCCACCACAATAGGTTGTCGCCAACGACAACAAGGGCAGGCGCCGGGCGCCTGCCCTTGTACAATTCAGACTATGCTGACGCTTTACGCCGCGGTGGCGACGCGCTCGGCATTTCCGGTCGCAGCCACAATGGCGTCGACCTTCGTCGAGGCCTTGGCCAGCGCTGCTGCCACCGCATCGGCGCCCATCCCGACTCCTTCGATGCGGATGACCTCGACATCGTTCATGCCGAGAAAGCCGAGTACGCTGCGCAGGTAGGGAATGGCGTGATCGAACTGCACGGCCGCACCTTCGGAATAGATGCCGCCCGAAGCCAGCACGATATAGACCTTCTTGCCGGTGACGAGGCCCTTGGGGCCGTTCTCGCCATAGGCAAAGCTCTTGCCGGAACGGGCAATGTGATCGACCCAGGACTTCAGCGTCGAGGAGATGTTGAAGTTGATGAAGCCGGTGGCGAGAATGACGGTGTCGGCCGCAAACAGCTCGTCCAGTACCGTGTCGGAAACGCCGACGGCCTCAGCCTGGCGCTGGCTGCGCGCTTCGACCGGCATATATATGCCGGTCGAATAGTCGGGGTCGATATGCGGCAGCGGGTTGGCTACGAGGTCGCGGGCGACAAGCCTGGCCGAGGGATTGGCGGCAAGCAGCTTCTCGGCGAGTTCGGTGGCGATGCGGGTCGAGTGCGAGGCGGCGCCGCGTGGGCTGGATGTGACAAGAAGGATCGACATGATGGGTCTCCAGGGTGACTTAAAATCTCCCGGCAAATATGTGTGCGCAGACCCATTTGAAAAACTGGTATATTTTGTATATGATCCATCTAAATTGTGGATTGAACGATGCAACCGAACCCGACGCTTGACCAACTGCAGATCCTAGTTGCGGTGGCCGAGACCGGCAGCTTCTCGGCCGCCGGGCGCAAATTGAATCGCGCGCAATCGGTGATCAGCTACGCTATCGCCAACCTCGAAGCGCAGCTCGGGCTGAAACTGTTCGAGCGCGAGGGCGCGCGTGAACCGCAACTGACCGATGTCGGCAAGGCGACGCTGGAAGATGCGCGACGCATGGTCGGCGTGCTGCAACGCATCCGCTCGCGTGTCGACGGATACCGGCAGGGATTGGAGGCGGAAGTTACGCTGTCGGTCGACGTGACACTGCCGTCGCCGGTGCTGGTTCGGGTGCTAAAGGCATTCGAGGCGCAGTTCCCGGCAGTGACGCTGCGTCTGCATATCGGCTCGCTTGGCCTGATCCTCGATCATGTTGTCGGCGGACAGGCCGATCTCGGCATCGGGGGGCTTCTGGGTGAGACGGACGTGAATCTGCTTCGCATCGGCTTCATCTCCCTGGTGCCAGCTGCAGCGCCTGAACACCCGCTGGCGCTGCTGCCGAGACCAGTGGCGCTAGAGGATGTCCGCGAACACATCCAGCTGGTCGTCTCGGACCAATCCGAGCGTACGCGCGGGCGTGACTATGGTGTCTTCGCCTACCGCACCTGGCGGCTGACGGATGTGCGCACCAAGCACGTGCTGATGCGCGAGGGGCTGGGCTGGGGCGGGCTGCCGCGATGGCTGATTGCCGATGATCTGGCGAACGGCCGGCTCGTCGAACTCGATCTCGAGCCTTACAGCGAAGTCCGTTCGCCGCTCTATGCCATGCATCGCGCCGATCGCAGCCCGAAACCGGCGGCCGCCTGGCTGATCGACCAGTTCAAGCGCCAGCTCGGCTGTTTCAACGAGTTCGAGCCGGGTGAGATGCGTGCGAAGGAGCCGGAGACAGGCCGTCGATCAGCGCCATGAGAACGGCGCGGTAATCCTCGATCGAGGCTCCAGCTTCAATGGCGAGCGCTGCGCGGTCGAAGGCAGCGGCGAGCAAAGCGGTCAGTGCTTCCACAGGCAATCTCTTCATGGAGTGCGACCGCATCGTGGCAACAAGGCTGTCGCGCAGCGAACGGTTGCCATGGCGATTGTCGATCGCATCCATGGCGGCGCGGCCGAGCACGGCCGGGCCATCAAGCAGCAAGAGTCGAGTTCGGCCGGGGGCACGCATGGCAGCCAGATAGGCATCCGAGCCGGCAATCAGCGCATCGTGGGCAAATAGCGAAGGCGGCGACGCGCGTTCGATCTCTTCCGCGATGGCTTGCGCCTCTTTTTCGACCACAGCGGCAAACAGCGCCTGCTTGTCGGCAAAGTGATGATAGAGCGCGCCGCGCGTTACGCCAGCAGCGGCGACGATCTCGGGTGTGCTGGTCTCGGCATAGGATTTTTCGGTGAACAGTTTTCGCGCCGCGGCGATGAGCTCGGCGCGTGTCGCCTCCGTGCGATCGCGGTTGGAGCGGCGAGCGGATCGTTTTTGCATACATGCAGCCTGTATGTTAGTTCAATTTAGATGCAGACTGTATGTTATTCGCCGGGAGAAGGAAAGATGAGGACGACGAGCTATTATCCGGTGCTGATGACGGGCGATGTTGCCGGCACTGCAGCCTTTTATATCGCGCATTTCGGCTTCAAGCCGCTGTTCGAGGCCGACTGGTACGTCCATCTGCGCTCAGCCGAAGATCGTCGCGTCAACCTCGGCATCGTCCAGGGCGATCATGAGACGATCCCGAAGGAGGGGCGGGGCCGCACCTCCGGCCTGCTGATCAATTTCGAGGTCAGGGATGCGGATGCCGTCTATGAGCGGATCACCGCCGCCGGGCTACCGATCCTGCGAACGCTGTGCGACGAACCCTTCGGCCAGCGCCACTTTATCACCAAAGATCCCAACGGCGTGCTGATCGACGTCATCAGGCCGATCCCGCCGAGCCCGGAATTCCTAGCGCAATACGCCGATGGCGCGGCGGGCTGAGCGAGACAGCGGCCGCTGGCAGGAACTGTCGGCAGACGCGACGTGAGGGCTTTAGCCGCGTGGCCGGTCACGCCTTTGCGGTTTATGCTTAGGGGTTAATCAACCCTGGGCCTTCTCCATGCGTGAAATCTGCCTTGTCCGCGCACCCTCCAACCTTGGCCTCCGCCCGCTCCGGCCGGGGCATATTCCGGGGACCTGGCGCGCGCCGCAGGCGCTTACCGAAGCCGGCTTGGTCGAGATGCTTTCGCCCGCCAAAGTGGTTGATCTTGATCGGCCCGCCTATAGCACCGAGCCACAGCCGGGCACCCGGCTGCGCAACGGCAACGCCATACGCAGCTTCAATCTCGCACTCGCCGAAATCGTTGCCGGCGCGCTGGGACGAGGCGAGTTTCCGCTGGCCGTGGGCGGCGACTGCGCTGTCCTGCTTGGCGCGCTGGCCGCAGCACGGCGATCTGGTCCGGTTGCGCTGGTCCATGTCGATGGCCACAGCGATTTCCGCCATCCGGGCAATTACGACGTCAACGCCTCACTCGGCTCGGCCGCCGGCATGGACCTTGCGCTCGCAACCGGACGTGGTGAGCCGTTGCTGACCGACTGGCCCGGCATCGAAAGACCGCTTGTCGCGGACGAACAGGTGATACAGATCGGCGAACGCGAGAACCGCAACGCCAACTTCGGCTGGCCGGACATCCATTCGACCGCGATGACGTTGATCGACGTCTTTGCCGTGCGCGAGCTTGGCGCGGCGAAGGTCCTGGACAAGACCTGGAGCACGTTGGCGCGAACCGGCTGGCCCCACTGGGTGCATTTTGACGTCGATGCGCTCGATCAGACAGTCATGCCGGCAGTGGATTCACCGGGCAGCCCCGGCATCGATCCTGACGATCTCGTCGACATTCTCACGGCGCTGGTGGCGGATACGCGCTGCACCGGAATGGATATGACCATTTTCGATCCGGATCTCGATCCGACCGGCGAACTGGCCGCGCTGCTGGTTTCGCTGTTTGGCCGGATCTATGCGCCGCGATAGAGCCTGCCCATTCCGATAGGTTCGGGATGGGCTCTATCTTGTTTGACCATGATGTTGTCCGAAAAACCGGTTCCCACTTTTTGCTGCGCTGACCTTCGGTTCGGGATCAAGGTCGAGCACTCAGCTTCGCGCCACTGGCATCACCGTGACCTGAGTAATGCCGGAGCGGCGCACCACCGTGCACAGCGTCTCGTGGCCGATGCGCTCGGCGTCGAGCATGCGCACCAGATCGTCGACACCGGTGACCGGGCGGCCGTCGATGGCGGCAATGATGTCGCCTTCCCTGAGGCCGGCCTTGTCCGACGGGCTGTTCTTTTCGACGGTGCGCAGGCGCACCGCCGTGCGGCTCGATACTTGCGACAAAAGGGCTGCGCGGCGCGGCAGGTTGGTGGTGTCGGCTGAAACGCCGATGAAGGCACGGCGCACGCGGCCGAAGCGGATGATTTCCGAGATGACGAAATTGGCCGTGTTGGAGGCAACCGCGAAGGCGATGCCTTGCGCACCATGGATCATCGCGGTGTTAACGCCTATCACCTCGCCGGCCGAGGACACCAGTGGTCCGCCGGAATTGCCGGGGTTGAGCGCGGCGTCGGTCTGGATGACGTCGTCGATCAGCCGGCCGGTGGAGGCACGCATCGAGCGGCCGAGTGCCGAGACGACGCCAGTGGTGACGGTCCATTCGAAGCCGAGCGGGTTGCCGATGGCAATTGCAATCTGGCCGCGCCTCAAACGCTTGGAATCGCCGAGCGGCGCAACGTCGGCAAAGTCACCGTCGGCGCGCACCAGCGCAATGTCGGTGTCGGGGTCGCGGCCGAGCACGCGGCCTTCCCTGGAAGCGCCGTCCGGCATTGATACGCGCACGCTGCGCGCATCGCCGACGACGTGGAAGTTGGTGACGACCAGCCCGTCCGGCGCGATGACGAAGCCGGAACCATGGCCGCCCGGGCCACCGATGCGCTCGATGCGG
This sequence comes from Mesorhizobium sp. M0048, assembly GCF_040323405.1. NCBI lineage: Bacteria > Pseudomonadati > Pseudomonadota > Alphaproteobacteria > Hyphomicrobiales > Phyllobacteriaceae > Mesorhizobium > Mesorhizobium sp. M0048. The sequence goes on from NZ_JAMYUV010000010.1 coordinate 95,720, forward strand.
CAGACGGCGGGCCCGATGCGGTCGACGGCATCGGCGACCGTCGCCGAATAGGCATCGAGAAGGGCATCGTCATATTGCAATTGCTGAGCGGGCAGGGCCACCTGAGGACTCCGTTTGGAACAAGATGAACAATGCCTATATGTGCGGAGCAGCCGGACCGGCCGCGACCTGACCAGATGGCCAGTCAAATGCTCAACTAGCCGTCAGGCGAGTATCCGCCAACCCCCGCCGGGCGATATCTGGGTCACGAAGAACCCAGGAGACAAATCATGAGCGATTTCAATCTGAGCATGTTATCCGACGCCATTGCCGACATCGCGGCAGCTGCGGCACCAGCGACGGCCAGCTTCGCGACGCACCAGCGGACGTCAACTGCTTTCCACTGGCGGGACGGCTATTTCGTCACTGCCGAGGAGGCGGTCGAGGCCGGCGAGGAGATCGAGCTGACGTTTTCTTCGGGCCAAGCCGTCAAGGCCGAACTGGTCGGCCGCGACCCGTCCACCGGCACGGCCGTTTTGAAACCGGCCGGCGCGCCGAGCGCCCCGTCATTGGTAAAGGCGGAGGCGGTGCGGCCGGGCAATCTGGCAATCATCGCGGGCAATAGTGACGGTACGTCACTCGCCACCTGCGGCACGGTCGGCGAGGTCGGTCCGGCCTGGCGCTCGATGCGGGGCGGCACGATCGACCGGCGCATCAACCTTGCCGTCAATGCCGGCGGCCGTTTCGAGGGCGGCCCTGTGCTCGACGCCAAGGGCGGACTGATCGGCATGCTGCTGTTCGGGCCACGCCGGCGGGCACTGGTCATGCCTTACGAAACGATCGAACGGGCAGTCACGACACTGCGCGAGAAGGGTCATGTGGCGCGCGGCTATCTTGGCGCCGGCCTGCATCCGGTCCGCAATGGTGATACACAGGGCGCCATGGTGATGAGCCTGGACGATAACGGCCCGGCGAAAGCAGCCGGTCTCAGCCTCGGCGACATCATCGTGTCGTGGAACGCAGAGGCGGTGCATGGCCCGCGCGAGCTGATCCGCAAGCTCGGGCCAGACAGTGCCGGTGCCCTGGTGACACTCGGCGTGGTGCGCGGCGGCGAGAATCGTGAGGTTTCCCTGACCATCGGTGAAAAACCACTGAGCTGAGGGATAGATGGTAAGCGGTGAGGTCGCTGGCAGACGGCTGACGGTGCTGATCGCGCTCGCTGACGCCGAGCGCGCACGAAGTCTGTCCGCGGCTCTCGCCGCGACCGATGATCTGCGGCCGGTTCTGGCGGGCGATGTCGACGGGCACGGGGCGGCGGATGTCGCCATCGTCGATGACCATGGAGTACAAGGCGGTCTCTTCGACGCGGCTATGCCTCGCGTGCTGCTATTATCGCGAGCGGCCCGTGAACGGCCGGCCGATACAGTGTTTGCCGTGCTGCCGGTGCAAGCGGACGAGTTGCTGATCGCCGCCGCCGCGCGGCTGGCGGCGGCGGGCTACCGGATTTCGCGCGACAGCCATGCTCTATCCGATCTGCATCACGATTTGACCTTCCACGACAGCGGCCGGTTCGAGGAAGAACCAACTGACGAGCATATCGTCCGGCCGACGCTTTCGCCGCGCGAAAGCGAGGTGCTGGCGCTGCTGGCCGAAGGCGCGCCCAACAAGGTTATCGCGCGACGACTGGACATCTCCGTGCACACGGCGAAGTTCCACGTCGCGGCTATCTTGACCAAGCTCGGTGCCGTCAACCGCACCGATGCGATCGCCATCGCCATGCGGCAAGGCTTGGTGCTGGTCTAACGTGGATCAAAGGGCCGGTTCGATGTCGGTCAGCCGGAAGTCGTCACCCTTGAACAGCAATGGCATGGCTTCGAGACGGGCCGTAGCATAAGCAATGCAGTCGCCGAAGTTCAGAGCGGCAGGATGCCGGCCTTTGCCGTAGCGCAGGAAAGCCTGACGGGCGACAGCGGCGTGGTCGGCCGTGAAGGGTATCGTTTCGATCGAGGCAGTGCGCAAAAAGGCTTCGAAACGATCGATAATCTGATCCTGCCAGCGACCGACAAGCACCATTGTCGTTTCGAGCAATGTCGGTGCCGCAAGCAAACGTCTTTCAGCCTGGGCGATTGCCAAAACGAATCGATCGTAGCCCGGTTCCGCGCGCAAGATGGCGACCAGCGCCGAGGAATCGATGATCATCGCGTCGGGATGCCCAGCTCATCGTAACCGAGAATTTCATCTTCGCTCATCGCGTCTTCGCGCTCCGGTATTCGTGCGGCCCGTTCGGCAATGGCCATCAGACGTTGAAAGAGATCACCGGTCTCCTCGCGGGGCACAAGCCGTTCGCGCGCAACTTCCCGCTCAAGGCTTTGACGGATGGCCTCCGTCACCGATACCCGGCGGCGGCGGGCGAGCTCACGCGCCAATTGCTCGACCTTGGTATTCTTGATAGACAAAGCCACTTATATATTCTTCCTGTTTAGGTAGAATATAACAATTTTGCTCGGCGATTCAACGCGTCTCACGAAATCCACAACCCTCCGTGGCGTCACACCGTTACGGCCGCAGGCCCTTGTATCCGTCGTTGGTGCGGGCAAGGATCGCAAAGAGAAAAGATAGCGGAAAAGAGCGTAGCACAAGGAGACGCAACGATGTCGCTCAAGGGAAAGACGCTATTCATCTCCGGCGGGTCGCGCGGCATCGGACTGGCGATTGCGTTGCGCGCGGCGCGCGACGGCGCCAACGTGACGATCGCGGCCAAGACCGCCGAGCCGCATCCGAAGCTGCCGGGGACGATCTACACGGCGGCGCAAGAGATCGAGCAGGCCGGCGGCAAGGGGCTGCCAGCGCCGTGCGACATCCGTGATGAAGCGCAGGTCGCCGAAGCCGTCGCCAAGACCGTGGAGAGGTTCGGCGGCATCGATATTTGTATCAACAATGCCAGCGCCATCCAACTCACCGGCACGCTGGAGACCGACATGAAACGCTACGACCTGATGCACCAGATCAATACGCGCGGCACTTTTCTCGTCTCCAAAATGTGCATTCCATACTTAAGGTTGGCGGAAAATCCTCACATTTTGAATCTGGCACCGCCGCTCGACATGAAGGCCAAATGGTTCAAGAACCATGTCGCCTACACGATGGCGAAGTTCGGCATGTCGATGTGCACGCTGGGCATGAGCGCCGAGTTCGCCAGGGATGGCATCGCGGTCAATTCGCTATGGCCGATCTCTACCATCGACACGGCGGCGGTGCGCAACCTCTTGGGCGGAGCGACGGTGGCAGCGATGAGCCGTTCGCCCGACATCATGGCCGATGCGGCATACGCCATCCTGGTCAGGCCGTCGCGCGAGGCGACCGGCAATTTCTACATCGACGAAGAAGTGCTGCGTGCCGAGGGCGTCAGCGATTTCTCGACCTATGCGCCGGGCGCGACAGGCCCGCTCGCCGGCGACTTTTTTGTGCCGGACGAGGTGTTCGGGCGGACTGATACCAAAATCAAAGCTATCTACTGACGGAAGTATCTACCTACAGAAGTATCCTCAAAAGACCGGCACAGACGCATGCTCACTCCCCGGCTTTCTTGGCTTTGCCCAGGCCCATCAGCCGGTCGATATAAGCAAGCATGAATGCCGAGGCGACGAAGGCCAGATGAATGATGGTCAGCCACATCAGCTGGTCGGTCGTGTAGGAGACCGAGTTCAGGAACACCTGCAAGAGGTGGATCGAGGAGATCGCTACGATTGTCGAGGCGACCTTGACCTTCAGCGAGCCGACATCGATCGTGCCCAGCCAATGCACCTTGCCGTCATTTTCATCGAAGCGGCTGACGAAGTTTTCGTAGCCCGAGATGATCACCATCACCACCAGTGAGGCGACCAGCGCGGCATCGATGAGGCCGAGCATTTTCAGGATGGTGTCGGTGTCATCGAGCGTGAAGGCGACAGGAACGAACTCGAACAGCTTCTTGCCGAAGGACACGGCATAGATGGCAAGTGCCGCGCCCAGTCCGAGATAGAAGGCGACCAGCAGCCAGCGCGAGGCGAGAATGATCGATTCGATGGCAAGTTCGATGCGCTTCATGTGACGGTTCCGGGCTTCTTTGCGGAGCGCCGTATTTCGGGCAGGCTGCGGCGGTTTGCAAGGTCCTAAAAAAACGAAACCCCGCCGGGAGGGGACCGGCGGGGCTCGCGTGTCCCGCTGGAGTCGGGACAGGGCAGGGAAGCCATGTCCAGAATTTGGGATTGGTAGCCGCGCGTTTCAAGATTGATGACCGCGCGACTCAATGGTTGATCGAATCGCGCGGTTCATATTGCGGTTTATTGGGCGCTGGCCACCGGCGCCACCAGGGGGGTAATCCGGCGGATGGCGACGCGCCGGTTCTCGCGATTGGGTCCCGACGTGTTGACCTTGAGATACTCCTCGCCATAACCCTGCGTCGTCAGGTTCTCCGGCGGGATGCCAAAGGCATTGGTCAGAGCTTCGGCGACCGCCTCGGCGCGGCGGTCGGACAGAGCGAGGTTCGCCTCCGGCGTGCCGACTGCATCGGTATGGCCTTCGATCAGGAAGGTCTCGGCCGGGTTTTTCTTCAGCAGCTTCTCCATGGCGTTGGCAACACCCTCCAGCTTCTGGACCTCGGTGTCGGAAATCGAAGCCGAACCGAACTCGAAGTTGAGCGTATCGAGGTCGATCCGGCGGGCGATGTCACGCACTCGGGCCGAGCGCTTGACCTCGTCGACCGAATAGAGGCGCTGGACCCTCTCCACCGGCGGCCGTTCGAGGAAGGTGTAATAGTCGTCCGGATCCTCGACCTCTTCGGAATCCAAAATGTACTCCTCTTGCGGAATGGTAAGGCGCATCGGCGGCAGGTCGTCGCCCGGGTCGCGCCAGTCTGCATCATCGTCATAGTAGCGCTCGTCGACATAGCTCAGCACATATTCGCGCCCGTCAGGCGCGATGCGTGAACGCTGGATGACGTCGCCGTAGCGGTTGCGGATAGTGACGATCCGGACACCATTGTCACGCTCGACGATTTCCCGGGTGCGATCGCCCGACAGGTCCTCATAATAGACATTCCTGGCGCCGCGGTGCATGCGCGGGGCATCGCTGCTTTCCACGAAGGTCTGGTTGTTGAACTGCAGGATGACGCGGTCGCCGAATTCCCTGACGACGTTGGCGCCCTGCGGGCGCGGACGGCGGCGAACATCCTCGATGTCGGGCGCACGCTCGACGCGCTTGCCTTTTTCCTCGGTCACCGGAACGATCTTTTCAGGCTTGATCTCCTGCTGGGCTGCCTTGTCGTCGGTAGGTGGCGGTCCCTCCTCGATCGGAGCAGGCTTCGGGGCTTCCACCTGGTTCTCGCCCTGCTGGGCTGGCTGGTTGCCCTGCTGCTTACCGGCATTTTGGCCGCGCTCCTTGCCGCCCTTGCGCTTGCGCAAGACATCCTTCTGGCTGTCCAGTATGGGCGCCTCGTTCGGGTTGGCGGCGGCTTCGCCCTGAGCAGGGAGCCCACCCTCGGCGGGTGCTGCCTGTTCGCCCGTCGTCGTGGGCTGCTCACCGGTTGCGGGCTGCTGTTCGCCGGTCACCGGCTCTTCCACAACGGGCTTCTTGCCACGCTTTTTCGCCTGGTTCTCGGGCTGTTCGCCTTGAGCAGGAGCCGCTTGCTTCTCGGTTGGAAGTGGCTCGGCCTGTGGGAGAGGCTCACCGGCGGGGCGTTCCTTCTTGCGCGGCGCCTGTTCGGCCGGTGCCGCCTCGATCTGCTGGTCTTGCTTGTTCTTCCTCTTGCGCGGATTGACTTGCTCGTTGTTGTCGTTCGCGGGTGCAGCCTGCTCGGCCGGCTGTTCGGCAGGCGCGGCCTCCTGCTGTTGCTGGTCGCGCTTCTTTCTCCTCGGCTTGAGCTGCTGCTGATCGTCGTTCGCGGGTGCAGCTTGCTCGGCCGGCTGTTCGGCAGGCGCGGCCTCCTGCTGCTGCTGGTCGCGCTTCTTCCTGCGCGGTTTGAGTTGCTGCTGATCGTCGTTAGCAGGCGCGGCCTGCTGGTCAGCCGGAGCGGCTTCGATCTGCTGCTGGTCGCGCTTCTTCCTGCGCGGTTTGAGTTGCTGCTGATCGTCGTTAGCAGGCGCGGTCTGCTGGTCAGCCGGAGCGGCTTCGATCTGCTGCTGCCTCTTCTTCCTTCGTTGATTTCCTTGCTGCTCTTCGCCGGAAGGCGCGAGCTGTTCAGCAGGCGCGGATTCACTCTGTTTTTGCTGCTCGCGCTTGTTCCTGCGCGGCTTCTGCTCGGGCTCGCCCGATTGTTCGGCGGGCGCCGCTTCGGATTGTTTTTGCCGGTCGCGCCTCTTGCCGGGCTTCTGTTCCGGCTCCGACTTTCCGCCTTGAGCGCAAGCTTCGGCCGATTCGCCCTCGGCACAATTCGACTGCGCCGGGATAAACATTGCGCTGTTCCGGGCGGGGCCGAATGCAGCATTGCCTTGCAGCGGGAACGCGCCTAACGGCGCGGACGCCATCAACAGGCCAAGCGCCGTGCCTGCCAGAATCCGTGGTTGGCGTTTCATCATAAACACTCCTTGTGGCGTCCCATCCGTGCCCAAACTTTCAGCAACCATGTTTGGTTCCTGTTTGTAGGTCTTAGCGGTGGTACAGGGCGATTGACCGGCGTTTTGAAGGCGACTTCGTGTCATTCGTATGTTCCTGGCGTATCGTTCGGACGAGGCGCAAGTGTTGCCGTGCTTGACCTTGAGGCGTCCGAGGGCCACATGCCGACAATGGACAAGCCGTTCTGGAAGACCAAGACGCTCGAGGCGATGACCCCGGCCGAGTGGGAATCACTCTGCGACGGCTGCGGCAAATGCTGCCTGTCCAAACTCGAAGACGAGGACACCGGAGAAATCTACTGGACCAGCGTCGGCTGCCGGCTGTTCGACGCTGGAAGCTGCCGCTGTTCCGACTATGCCAACCGGCTGGCGCGTGTTCCGGATTGTGTCGGGCTGACGCCGCAGAATGTGCGCACCATCAGCTGGCTGCCCAAGACTTGCGCTTACCGGCTGGTCGCCGAGGGCCGCGATCTCTATTGGTGGCACAGGCTGGTGTCTGGAAGCGACGAGACCGTGCACGAGGCAGGCATCTCGATGCGCGGCCGAGTCAGCGCCAGCGAGACCGACCTTGCCGAGCCGGACGACTATTTCGACCATATTCTCGCGGACGAGCCTTAGGATTTTATCGCAAAATCGAGAATCCGGAATCGACGGCAAAACGGACGTTGTCCATCCACCATGCTATCCACCCTATGTAGCACCGCCGTCCATAGCACCGCCTTCAGAAGCGAGAGACTATCCCGGTTCTGCCTCATGAACTGGAGATGAATGGCCGGTTCGCAAAAAATTCAGACAGGCGGGTGCATTCTCCTCCCATCGGTTCGACGAAACGGGTGGAAACCCTCAACAAGGAGAGAAGACAATGTTCAACACCATCAAGACGGCGGCTCTTTCGGCTCTTGTCGGCCTTGGCACGCTTGCTGCCATCCCCGCTCATGCTGACAGCATCTATCTCGGCTTCGGCAACAACCAAGATCCGCGCGTCGGCGTCTATACCGGCGACGAAGATGATGGTTACTATCGCGAACATCGCCGTCATGGCGGCTGGCGCCGGTCCTGTTCGCCGGAGCGTGCCATCGACAAGGCCGAACGCATGGGCCTGCACCGCGCCCGCATCATCGACATCAACCGCCGCACGGTCAAGGTCGCCGGCCGCCAGTATGGCGACCGTGTCGTGATCGTATTTGCCAACGAGCGCGGCTGTCCGATCATCTATCGCTAAGGTCTTCGGGCCTGCGGCCGGTTGACTTGCAGCCGGTAGAGTAGCGGAGCCCTTTCCGCCAGGACGGAAAGCGCGGCTCAAAAACCCCGGAGGATCGATCCTCCGGGGTTTTGCATGTGCAAGCGATGATCATTTCAATTCGAAAGTCACCGTCACCTGTGCGGTATAGGAATTCTCGCCGGCTTGCACCGGGACCGACGCGCCAGCGGCATCGAATGCCTTGGCGTTGATCGGCATCGGCGGTGGTGCGAAATTCTGGTCGGTGATTTCCAGGACCCGGCCGATGCCGACGCCGGCCGCTTCGGCCAGCGTCTTGGCCTTGGCCATGGCATTGGCGACGGCCTTCTTGCGCGCCTCGGTGACGGCTGCCGCCGGATCGTCATTGGAGAAGGAGATGCCGCCGCCCTGGTTGACGCCGAGCGACACCGCCTTGTCGAGAATGTCGCCGGTCTTGTCGATGTCGCGGATGCGCACCGACAGCGTGTTGGTCACCTGATAGGCGACAAGCTCGGCCTCCTGGCTGCCGTCGGGCTTGTTGGTGTAGTTATAGCGCGGGTTGATCTGGATGCCCGCGGTCTGCAGGTCGCGCTCCTTGATGCCGGATGATTTCATTGCAGCGATCACCGCGGCCATGGCGTCGTTATTGGCATCGAGCGCTGCACGTGCCGTCTTGGCTTCGCGCATGACGCTGAGCGTCAGCAGAGCCAGATCGGGTGCTATCGCCGCCTCGCCTTCACCGGTGACGACGATACGCGGCGGCGGTGGTGAATCGGCGGCGGCCGCGATCGCCGGAAATGCGACTGCGGCGGCAATCGCCAGGGGCAAAATACGTCTGGTCATAAAATCTCCTCGATCTGCGATCCCAAGACAGCCGAGTAGGCGGTGTCCAATGGGCGACGTGCAATAGGTTATCAATATGGGCTGATTTGGGCGATCTCTGCCAGCTCCTTGGAACGCCTGCTCGGAAAGCCCTCGGAAAGCCTTGTGCGGTTCAGGGAAAAACACTAATCCAGCGCCGTGGGGCCTGTAGCTCAATGGTTAGAGCCGGCGGCTCATAACCGCTTGGTTGGGGGTTCGAGTCCCTCCGGGCCCACCATTGGCTTTTGTGGCCGTTGACTTAATTGGATTTTTTGGCGATTTTTGTCCCACCTCTTTCAACCCCCTCAGAAAGTGGGACAATTTTGTTCTCTTTTCGATCGATAACCAGCAGGTATTTCGCCGCTCTCGCTACCTTCCGGCGACGCGCTTTCTTGATGTAGTGGTCGGGCTGCTGGTACGTAGTCCACCCATATATCGCCTTCAGCTGCTCGTGCGTCGCGCCGTTCTCAGCGGCGATCGTCGCGCCGGCCTTGCGAATTCGATGAGCACTGCAGTGCGGCAGCTCAGCTTGATCACACCACTGGCGCATCTTGTTGCCCAGACCGTTCTCCGAGAACGGGCGACCATACTCATTGACCAGGAAGGTCATCTGGTCGGAGGGCGTGTGCTCAAGTTCCGCCTCTAGTTCGGGCAGAAGCGGGAGCTCCACCAACACCGCATCCTTGTTACGACTGGTCTTCCCAGGCTTAATTCTGATCCACTTCTCCCACTGCTCGGTCTCCTCGTTGTAGACGAGCGTGATGTGCTGTCGACCGAAGATCGCGACGTCGGACAACCGCAGGCCAGTAAACATGAAGATCGAGAGCGCACGTCTGGCTGCGGTACCCAGCGGATGCCGCTTCTCATATTGAACGATCTCCGACACGTCCCATGGGTGCCAGCCGTCGCCGCTCTTTAGCCGTCTGACGCCGCGGGCGGGATTGGAGTCGACGCCCGGAATCTCTGTGTCCTTTGCCCACTCAAACATCGCGCTGATGGCTTTTACGATATTGTTTGCCGCGCCAAGGGCGTCGAGCCTGGTGTCCCTGATCTCCTTAACATGAGACCGTTTCATACCGGCGAATGGCAGAGATCCCTTGGTGGGATACTGAGGATCCGGGTCACCTTCGAGGGGATGAGGTAATTCGCATACGCGCTCCAGAATTGCTCGTCGGCGCGCCATAGTGTCTTGGGTGATTTCCGTGCCGCCCCGACGGTAATACTCCTGGCAAAGCCACAGCAACGTGCCTTTCTTCGCTGGCTCGGAAGGCTTGGGGAGGCGCCGGCAAATCTCGGGAAGAGTGCCGGGCCGAACATAAGTGACCTCGGCGCGCGCGCACCGCAGTTCCTCGAGGAACTCGTCGCTGCCGGTCGGTTCACGGAGCCGGACCTTCTTCCGACCCGGTGCGCGAAAATAGTACCGATCATTGCCGTGGCGATCAGTGTCCTTCACTACGCCCTTAAGATCGACCTTCACGGGCTCATCCGTCATGTTCGTGGTTTTCGATCCCAAGGATTGTCTAGTGGCGGCGAATCTTCGTCAAGCTTTGGTGCTCCTCCGATTTGGCGGTGAGGGAGCTTTCGAAACGCCAATACAAGTTCCTCGACGTCCCAAACAATGCGCCCCTTGCTCGGCATTCGTGGCTGCGGCATCCGGCCGTCCTGGACCATTTCATCAAAGGTCGTTGAGCTTACGCCGATGAACGTCGCAGCCTGCTCGCGATTGATTCCTACCGGCGGGAGCGAGGGCGGCAAGACGCTCGGGGTGCGTAGCATCGGTTTAGCGCGTTGAAAGCGCGTTTTTGACGCCTGCCTGTCTTCCTATGTACCTGTCCGAATATTGCAGACGCTCAATCATGTCCTAGCCCTGTGCTTGCAGGCTCACCCTAGGTCTCCAAACCTCAGGATCGCTCAAGACACCGGACTCTTTTCCAGCCTTTGTGTACGATGATGGGTATCTTAATGCGCTCGAGGCCAAGAACTGAATGGTCGGCGACTTGGAAGGGCAAAATGACCGTGGAACCACGAATCTGAGTCAGAGGCGGAATCCAACTGAGGAAAGTATGGCTGTGTTTTCAGACGGTTATGACTCTCATGCATGCGTAACAACCAACAAGAATACAAACAAAATATTTCTGTGGATTACTTTCATTCCTCATGGAATGCGCGACTGATTTGGTCCGACAGCGGCTTCACAAAATAAGAAAGCGCCGTACGCTCGCCCGTCTGGATCATCGCTTCGGCCGGCATGCCGGGCACGAGCGTCAGGTCCTTGAGCTTCGTCAGTTCCGCATGCGGAACCGACAGACGCACCAGGTAATACGAAACGCCGTTTTTTTCGTCCGTCGCCAGATCGGCTGCGATCCGGCTGACATATCCGTTCAATACCGGCGTGGTCCTCAGATTGAAGGCTGACATCCGCAGCACGGCCTTGTGACCAAGCTGGATTTGGTCGATGTCCTTCGGGGTGATTCGTGCTTCAAGCGCAAGATCGTCGCCTTCCGGCACGATTAGCATAATCGGATCGGCGGGCGTGATCACTCCTCCGACCGTATGAACTGCGAGTTGTTGAATGGCGCCTGACTGCGGCGCGACAATATCGATCCGTCGCAGTTCCTGTTCAGCCGCCACCTTGCGCTCAACATACTCCCCAACCTGCGCCTGAACCTCTCTGAGCTCCTGGCCGACTTCCGTCTTGAAATCCGGATCGATCTGCAGGATCTGCAGGCGCGTTTCGGCTATGCGGGCTGCCGTCTGTGCCTGATGTGCAATCTTCTCACCGCGTTCGCCGCCGAAAGTGGCAACCTGCGTCTTCAGGCTGTTCAAGCGTTGGTCCGAGACAATGCCTTGGTCGCGCAGCCCACTCAGGGCAGCAATTTCCTTTTGGAGAATCTCGGTGCTTTTCTCACAAGCGATTTCCTGCGCCTTGAGCCCCTCGATCTCGTGCTCATATTGAGTGATGCGTTCCGCTAGCTGCGCCTGCCTTCCGTCGCGGGATTGTCTGCGGAATTCGAACAGCCGCGTCTCGCCATGTACTGCCGAAGCTACGTCCGGAACATCTCTGCGGGCGAGCAGCCAGTCCGGGAAGGCGATCTCCGCCAGATCGTCACGCTCAGCTTCGAGTCGTGCCAGGTTGGCGGCCAGCTCATCGAGCCGCTTGGTGACTACAGCGAGAGTGGCGCGCGTCTGGGTGGCGTCGAGCCGCATGAGGATGTCGCCGGCTTTTACTTTATCACCTTCGCTCACCAGGATTTCTCCCACCACCCCGCCGGTCGGGTGCTGCACCGTCTTCACATAGGAATCGACGACAAAGTGTCCGGACGCAACAACCGCGCCGGAGAGATTCGTGAAGGCCGCCCAGGCTCCGGCTCCTCCCACAAAGATCACGCTCGCCAGCAGGCCCGCCACCAGGTGCCGGCGAATGGACCTGGAAACGTCATTGTTCTGATGAATGCCGGACACCGGGATCCTCCATGTCAGCGCGCTCGTTATCCTGTGTAGACTCGATGGCCTTGACCCCAGCGCCTGATGCCATCGCTGCCCCCTTAAGGACTTTGGAAAGCGCTTCATCACGCGCACCGAATGCTCGCTGCCGTCCACCTTCCATCACCAACACCAAATCCACGGCGCGGATGGCGCTCGGCCGATGGGCAACGACAACCGCAATCCCCTTGCGCTCGCGCACGGAGGCGATCGCCTTAACGACCGCAGCCTCGCCTTCCGCATCGAGATTGGCATTGGGTTCATCCAGCACAACAAGGAAAGGGTCTCGATAAAGAGCACGGGCAAGACCGATACGCTGGCGCTGCCCGGCGGAAAGTGCCGATCCGGCCTCACCAATCGGAGTTTCGTAGCCGTGCTCAAATCGGAGGATCAGTTCGTGCGTGCCCGCTGCCTTCGCCGCGGCGACAATAGCCTCAGGGTCAGGATCGTCTTCAAAACGAGCGATGTTTTCGGCAATGGTGCCGTCAAACAGTTCAACACCTTGCGGCAAATAGCCGATATGACGGCCTAGCGCTTCCCGGTCCCATTGATCGAGGCTTGCGCTGTCGATGCGAACCTTTCCGGCGACCGGCGCCCATGCGCCGACGATGGCGCGCGAGAGTGTCGACTTGCCCGAACCCGATGCACCGATGATCCCGAGTGCGCTTCCCGCCTGAACGGCAAACGCAAGGCCGGTCACGGTCGGCTTCCTTTCGCCGGGCGGAACGATTGTCACGCCTTCGAGGCGGAGTTCGCGTTCAGGTGCAGGCATTGGCATAACAGGAGCGGTTTCAGGAACCTTTCGCAGGAGGTCCTCCAGCCGCGCCCAACCCTGGCGCGCCATGAGGAAGGGTTTCCAGCTTGAAATGGCCAGATCGACCGGAGCCAGCGCACGCCCCATCGTGATCGAACTGGCAATCATGACCCCGGCCGTAGTCTCCTGCCTGATGACAAGGTACGCGCCGACGGCAAGAATGGCCGATTGCAGCAGCACGCGCACCGACTTTGAAATGGCACCCAGCCCACCTGCCACGTCCCCGGCTTTCCGGCTGGCGGCCAGATACTTGGCATTGGCCTTGTGCCATCGGGCAGCGATCCGCTTTCCGAGACCGAGAGCTTGCACGACCTCGGCATTGCAACGCGCTGCTTGCAGTAGACCATTGCGTGCCATGTTGTGGGCAATGGCATCGCGTATCGGTCGTTGCGAGAGAGTGTTGGCAAGAAGTGTCAGAGATGTGAGACCGATCGCCCCGACAAGTGCCGTCATGCCGATCCAGAAATGAAAGAGGAAGCAAATGCCAAGATAAAGCAGCATCCATGGCAGATCGAAGAACGCTGTCGGGCCGTTTCCACCTAAGAATCCGCGAACATTGTCGAGATCGCGTAGCGGCTGCAAGCCGTCGCCCGGCATGCGCGTTGAAAGCGGAAGGCGAACGATCGCATCGTGAACGCGTCCGGAAAACTGTTCATCGAAACGCTCGCCAATCCGCAGCAGCACGCGCGCGCGCAAAATGTCGAGCAGGCACTGGAACGCATAAAGCCCTGTAGCAAGCACGACGAGCCCCACTAGCGTCGATACGCTGCCACTTGCCAGAACGCGGTCGTAGACCTGAAGCATGAACAGCGGCGAGATCAGCGCAAGCACGTTCACCACGCCGCTGATCAACAGAATTCCCCAAATAGCGGAAGTCAGAGGGAAAGGTCTCAAAGCTGAATCCTTCAAGGAATGGTTACTCACGTAGGTCTCCGTGAGGATCTGGCACCCAGCTCCCTATATTGCTTCCCGAACGGCGATCGACTGCATCCGCTCGCTGAGTCAGGATCAGTGCTCCCGCCAAATATGTTTGGTCCCGGCGTTTGATAGAGCGGGTCAACAACACCGTCCGGCTGAAGGTTTGGAAGGGCAACGTCATCGTGGCCGGCCGCAAGGGCCCGAACAGGCTTACCCACGCCTTCAGGGAGATTTCGGTGTACGACCAGCGCGACGTGCAGGGCTTCGTCAAGCTGTACACGCTGCGACTGCTCCCGGGCGCCCCGGCCCATCGCAAGTAGCGGAAACGGAAAGCGCCCGCCCCCGGGGGGCGGGGCGCTGTTCCGTATGGGTTTTCTGGATCAAACGAAGGTGAAGTCCGACGCGGTCAGGCCTAGGTCGGCCACGGTGACCACACCGCCCAGGTGGACGAATTCATGCGCGTTGTTGTCGGCGGTGACATAGGCCAGAGTTGCGACTCTGTCGGTGTAGCTGCTTTGGTAGACAATGATGTCGCCGGCGTGCTCGCCGGAGATCGCACTCGCGGCTTCAGAAGCAGAGTTGAAAGATTCGCCAGTGATTACCACGACGTGTTCGCCGTTCGCACCTGAGGCCGCACCACTGTAGAAGCTGCTCACCGGGTAGCCGGACTGTATGCTGGCGTTGTTGACGAAGTTCGCGCCAAAACCGTCATTGTAGAGGCCCACCGCATCGAAGGCGAACTTGTCCTCCGCCGGGTTGAAATCGGTGATAGTGGTAATGTCCGACTTCGACCCGACAACCCCAGGCACCGGATTGTGGAACTGGAACACGAACGTGTCACTGTCGGTGCCCCCGGTCAACGTGTCCTGGCCGTCACCCACGTAGAGGACATCCTGGCCGGGACCGCCGCTGAGCCTGTCATTGTCCTCACCGGAGACGCGCGGGTTGAAGCGGCCGTTGTCGCCGGAGAGATCGTCCCAGCCATCTCCGCCGAAGATGCGGTCGTTACCCTTGCCGCCGATGAGTCGGTCACTGTCCGGGCCACCCGAGATCTCGTCGTTGCCGCCGCGACCGTCAATCCAGTCACCGCCCTGGAAACCCTCCATCCAATCGTCAAGCTCGGTGCCGATGAGTGTTTCGGCACCCGGGCCACCCTCGATAATCTTTGCCATCGAAAATACTCCTAATGATGCACCCTGCCTGACGCGTTCATATTGCTCATCGGATAATTAGAGAAATCGATTGCTTGGATTGACACACATTTACGAAATGGATGCATTCACGTTCACTTCGCCCTTCTGCTGAGCAGTTGCGGGCTCGCTGGCGGCGGGGACGCTGGTCGCCCAAGCAATCGATGAAGATTCGACACTCAAACCGGGACTAGGACGAACTTCGTAACGGGGCCGTCCTGGTTGGGCCCCAAACTTCTCTCTGTTTGCTCGACGCCGGCATACCCGCACCGTGAGCGCTGGACGAGGACAAGTTCCGCTGGCGGAGAACGGCGTGATCGGCTTGCCGCGCCGAAACTGATGGCGCTCGTCGAAGGCATGGACTGGACACGCGTTCGAGCCGAACGGCGACGGCGTCCGGCCGGAAGGCGGTGGCGAAGTGACTCAGGCGCAAAAGGCGGGCTTCAGGCCGTGCACAATAAGCTTCTGTCGGCGTCATGATGAGAAGCGCTTCGGCCCGTCCCCACGAAATCGATACGCTCAAGGCGATGTTCGTCGCCATGGCGGCGGAGAAGGCCGAACTGCAACAACTCCGGAGCGAAACACTCAAGGCCGAGATCGTCCGGATGGCGACACTCAACGAGCGTGCCCAGGTGAGGATCGCCGACCTTCATGGGATCGTCAAGCAGCTGGAGCGCGCCGCTTCGGTCGCAGCTCCGAGAAGCTCGAACGTGCCTAGCAGGCCTTCGGCTTCGAAATCCAGACCGGGCTCGGCGCGATTGAGTCCGAGCTCGAGGCCGCAAGACCGACAGGCGAGCCGCGACGTGCTGCGCGACCGCGCAAGGCGTTCCCGGCGCATCTGGAGCGGGTCGAGATCGTCATCCAGACCGAGCCATGGGGGAAGAAGCGCTCCCGCAGCCAATCGTCCAGTCCGTCAAACGCGGTCGGCCGCACAGGCTTGCGAAACGGAACAGTCCCGCCCTCGCTTAGATACCGAGGCACCGTGTTGCGAGCGCACCCGAATTCGTTCGCCCGTCGGTTCCCCAGCCAAGCTCATGCAGCGGCAGCATCGCTGCCACCTCTTCAGGCTGAAGGATCTGCTCTCCCTGCATCGTTCTCGACAATGCAGGAATCGCCCAATCCCAATCGCCATCCATGCCTCCTCTCATAACCGAGGGGTCGTCGGCCGACAACTGAGACGTCCGGTGCTCTTAGGCGGGGTAATCATACGAGATGCCTCCTGCAACATCATTTCCCGCATCCATAGGCTTGCCGGATCATTATTGTGAAGCGCAGGCCATTGGACGGCCTCCGTGAATGCGGCAGGAAGTGGCGGCGGAAGTTCGACAATCCGCAGGGGTGTTGTTTTTGCGAAATGCTGCGCCAGCCGTAAGGGCATTGTCCCGATGCGGTTGGTGCCTGATAGAAGGGGCGGGATCATGCTAAAGCCCTGTACGACGACCTCGATACGTCTCTCGAAACCGTTCTCGAGCAAATACCATTCCTCGATGGAGGGCTGCCGGGTGTCCCCGAATTTAAGCACAACCTGCCCCATCGACAAGTATCGGTCGAATGTAAGTGGCTCTGACAGCTGCTTGTTCGTGCCGCAGCCTACGCATACGAGCATATCTTCGAACAGGGCTGCGCGAGGATGTTTCGACATGAACACTTCCGGCATAATCAGAAAATCAACGTCGCCGCGCCGGAGAAGCTCCTCGGGGTCGTCGGAAATAAGCAGACATTCGAAGCGGACGGCGGGAGCTTCCCGCGCAGCACGCTTTACGATCTTCTTAAAAAATACGAGCGTGAGGTAATCGGAAAGGATGATGCGGAAGCGACGATCCGATCGGGCCGGGTTAAAGGCGTCCCAGGAAATAATCGACAGCTGGATGTGCAGCAATGCCTCCCGGACTGCTGTGGCGAGCCCCTCCGCGCGCGGTGTCAAAATGAGTTCGCGGCCGTTCATCGTAAATAGCTCATCGCTGAAATAGGCGCGTAACCGACCGACGGCGGCGCTCATGGCCGGCTGACTCAGGTTAATACTGCGGGCCGCGGCGGTGACTTTACGCTCCCTGATCAAAGCGTCCAGCACAACCAGGAGATTTAGATCGAGTCCCTTAAAACGCATGTATTGACCTATCCGACGCGTGGATGGGTATCGCCCAAAGAATCAATTTTACGAATGGTGAGTAGCGTCAACGCATCAGCCGACGACGAAATAGAGCAACCGATAGGAAGAACGGCAAAACCGTGTATATGCAAAGCGCGCCGATATGCAGGCCCATGCTGCCGGCCGGACGGCCAAGCATCGCCGGACGAATGAGGTCAATTGCATGTGCGAGCGGCAACAAGGAGGCGACGTCCTGAAAAGCGCCGGGCAATTGGTTGACCGGAAACATCGCGCCGCAAAGGAACAGCATGGGTGTTACAACAAGCGTATTATAAAATATGAAATATTCATAACTGGGCGCAAGCGCCGTGACGACCATCGCTAGACTCGCGAAGGCGAGGCCACTGAGAGCGATGACTGGCAGCAAGCAGAGGATGGATGGCCACGATGTGTAGCCGAGCGTGGTGGCAACAATAGTGATTGCTGTGCCCGCCATCAGGGCCTTGGTGGCTGCCCACGCCAATTCGCCGAGTAAGATATCGCCGAGCGTCAGCTGAGTGCATAGCATTCCTTCCCAGGTGCGCTGGTTGTCCATGCGGCCGAAACTCCCGTAAACCGTTTCAGCAGTCGCCGATGCCATCGCGCTTGTGGCAACCATGCCAGCCGCGAGAAACGCAATGTACGAAGTGCCCTCAACAGGACCTATCATTGTTCCGATGCCAAAGCCGAGACCGAACAGATAGATCATCGGATCGGCGAGGTTGCCGAGAACCGATGCAAGCCCGATTTTCTTCCATCCAAGATAGTTGCGGCGCCAAACCGCGACCCAATTCCACGCATTGGCGGGCATGGCCGCCGCATAACGTTCGCCCATTGTTCAGTCCTCCATCTCGCGCCCGGTTAGCCGCAAGAACACATCCTCGAGATTGGGGGGACGCTGCAGAAGGCGCAGACCGGCGCGCCCGCGTAGCTGCACCAGCACCTGCTCCGGATCGGGTGCATAGCAAAAAAGCGTCTCACCGCTCACCTCGATGCGCTGTGCGTACGGCCGGATCAGCGCACCCAGTTCATGCGGATTGCCGCCGTAGACCTCGACCACGTCACAGCCGATCTGCTCGTCAATGAGTGCGGACGGGCGGCCTTCGGCGATCTTGCGCCCCTCCTCCATAACGCACAGCCGATCGCACAGCCGCTCGGCCTCTTCCATGAAATGGGTAGTCAAAAGAATAGTCTTGCCCCGCGCCAGCAGCGATCGCAGCCGTTCCCAGATCAGGTGGCGGGCCTGCGGATCGAGGCCGGTGGTCGGCTCGTCCATCACCAGCAAGTGCGGGTCATTGATCAGCGCACGCGCGAGCGTCAGGCGCCGCTTCATGCCGCCGGACAGTTCGGCGACGCGCGCATCCGCTTTGTTCTCGAGGCGGGCGAACTCAAGCAGCGACGGTATGACCGCTTCGATCTGGCGTCTGCTCATCCGGAAGTAGCGCCCGAACACCAACAGGTTCTCGCGTACAGTGAACGCGGTATCAAGATTGTCGAACTGCGGGACCACGCCGATGCGCATACGTGCCAAACGCGCGCGCGCCGGCACTGGAGCGCCGAGCACAGTAATCTTCCCCGCATCAGGCGATGTCATGCCGAGGACCATACGCGCAATCGTGCTTTTGCCCGCACCGTTCGGTCCCAGGAGCCCGAAGCATTCCCCCGCCGCAACGCGGAACGACAGTCTGTCGACAACGAGCTTGTCATAAGTTTTGCTTACGTCAGTAAGATCGATCGCTACCATGGACATGGGTTCATTTTACCGAGAGGGACGCCAAGACTGGCGGTTGCTTGGTTGCCTGCCGGACCTGAAACTGTGACTCGTCTTCGCCATCCCAGCCGTCGATAACGAACTGATCGACATCACAAGGATTTAGCCCCTGTTCCGCCAAAGCGGCGACAATTGCGTCGAGATTATCGATGGTTTGATAACGCGGATTGTTGTGCCGCTTTTCCTGCTCAACGCAGAAGACGAGCCGTCCATCCTCGACAAGGGCGATCGCCCCATCATGGGTCAGCTTGGTACCACAGATGCGCATAGTGTCTCCACGTTAACGGCGATAGATTCGATTGATCAGGAAGCGGAAAGCGGGTTCCGGAAACGGACGAGCAAGCAGTCTTCGTTGACCGACTCGCCCCGACACTCAAGACGCTCTACCTCGATCAACGTTTCGTTCAGCATGGCGATGACCGGCTCAGCACCAGCGGCGTGACCCCAGCGACGGCAATTAGCATCCCTTGCCGATCCGAAGATCAGATGCCCGCCTGGCGCAAGCACCCGCACCAGGTTTTTGACGGCCGCGCGCATCTCGGCTATGTCTTCGAGGTAGTATAGGACCTCCGCCACAACGATCAGGTCAAACAACTCGTCGGTCGAAAACTGTTGAACATCGGAGACTATCCAGTTGATGCGCGACGGCTCCTTTATCCGTTGACGTGCTCGAGCAATCGCTTGCGCCACGACATCGATGACGGTGAGCCCTTGGCAGTAGGGGGCTAGTTTTTCCGTGAATGCGCCGGCAGCGCACCCGACTTCGAGGGCATTTGTAATGGAGCCTTGGGCAAGCGCCAGCTGGAGCATTTGCGTGTGGCGCTCCCGCTCGAACGGATTGCCGTCGAGGCGCCACGGATCGTCTGCGGCCAATTCCCGATCGAGCAACTGATGATTCATGTTCTGGGTCAAACTCGTCCACCTCTCGTCCACCTAGGTAATTAGCGATCACTCGTCGCCGCAGATGTTGCTCGACAGCGCTAATCCCGAAGAATCCGCGCAAGATTGAGCCTGCGAAGCGGAGCCGCATGCGGTGAGAATTCTGCCCTGCTTGATCCAGTGATCGGAGTTTGGGTGGGGGCCTGTTTTCCCCCAGTGTTCGATGTAGCGACAGCAGAGCTTCGCGACAGCCAATCGCTATTGCTCAATGTACACAGCGCGTAGGCCTTCAAGGGAAGTAAGAGAAAGATGTTGATGAACGTGTGCAGGGAAAAGCCGAGAAATCGAAACTGTCGAGCACGAACTGCTACCACGCTGCATCGGACCATGGTCATGGACACAATCATCAGTCCTGTCCACCAAGGCACAGTGCCTGTCAGTGCGAAATATGCGAGGCCCGTTAGTACCGATAGGGCGAGGAGTAGCGGCCCGAGATTCTGTCCGACCACGTCCAACGTGAGATAGCTATTGAGGCCGGGCAGCAAGCGCAGCCCAAGCAGCGTGTCCCGGAATGTGCTTCGTGCCCAACGGAGTTGTTGGCGCAGATACGGTCCGAGTCTGTTCGGAACGACTGTGGCCGCGATGGCGCCCGGAACGTACTCGGTTCGAAAGCCTGCTTTCAGCATGAGGATAGTGAGATGGCGATCCTCCCCGAAGTCGCTTGGCTTGCCCCGAAAAAATTGCGACTCGTACTGGTCCAGTAACAAAAGGAGCGCAGACCGGCGGTACATGGCACATGGGCCGCAACAGCACATAACGGCACCGAAGCGAGCCTGTGCCGCGCGCTCCTCGTTGCAAGCCAGCCAGTACTCCATGTCTATCAGCCTGGTCAGCCAGCTCTCGCTCCGGTTACTGGCAATCAACTGACCCATGACTGCGCCGACCGCTGGATCTCGCATCTTCGGTACAAGCTTGGTGATGACGTCGGACGCGAGTATCGTGTCTGAATCAACGTTAAGCACCAAATCCCCGGATGAGCGGCGTATCGCGGCGATCTGCGCCTTGCGCTTTCCAACATTCTCGGGAAGCAAAATGATGTCGAACCTAGGGTCGCGCGCGTAGGTTTCGTGGACAGTTCCTACGGCTTCGCGATTTCCAGAACCGTCATCAACCACATAGACCCGAAGTCTTCCGGCGTATTCTTGGTCTGCAATGGAAGCCAGGCACTCTGAAAGCGTGCGCGGATCCTCGTTGAAGCAGGGGACGATGACATCCACGCTGGGCAGTTGATCGGAGCCGACGAGATCCTCCAACGCCGATGAGTCGTTTGTCGGCAGAGCATAAATCCCCTGCATGCTCTTATAAGCAGTCGAGAGCAGTGCATAAAGCGAAATGGCCACAGTGCTGGTTGTACCAAGAAGAGTCATGGGATCTCGTTTGTTCAGTGATGTTGAGGAAGTGAGCGGATTACAAATCCGCGCTCATGAAGTGCTGGAATCAGACGGGACAGCGCCGTGACCGTCTGGTCGCGCAGACCGGCGTGAGCGCCCTGGCTCAACTCGCCGGGAGGGCATCCGTCGTGCAAGAGTACGATTGCGCCCGGCCGGACAGAGGCGAGCACGGTATCGATAATCGCGTCGACCCCAGGGCGAGACCAATCTCGAGGGTCGACGGACCAATGGAGGGCCGTCAGCCCGGCGATCTGTGACGCTGTGAAGACTTCTTCGCTCCAGGCGCCGTAGGGCGCGCGAATATAGCGCACCGAGGCCTGAGGGCACGCCCTCATGATGGCGCCGTTCCCTTCAAAGATCTCACGTTGCACTTCGCCGAAGCCGCATTTGTACAGATCCGGATGAGTCATCGTGTGGTTGCCTAGCTCGTGCCCTTCTGCAAACATTCGTTGGATTAGATCCGGGTGCTCTAAGGCGTAGGCGCCGATGACGAAGAAAGTCGCCGGCACCCGCTGCTCTGCCAACACATCCAGAATCTCCGGTGTGAAAAGTGGATTGGGACCGTCGTCAAACGTCAGATAAACGCTGCGACGGCCGGTGCCGTCAGAGCACTCACGGCGCACTTCGTACAAGCAATCGGGACGGCTCATAGCTCTGGTCCGTTCCGATCGATCATCGTGCCCGTGGGCCATTCGCTGATCGGCCGTCCAACTGGCAGAACAATGGTGAGTGCGTCATCAATGCGTGTGGGCGGCAGGTCGAGGCGCGCCTCTGGTCGGGTGGAGCGCACGCGAATTCCCGACAAGACGGCCAAAGGGCTGTATCGCCGCCCGAACCTCTCAACATGATTCCGCAGCGCGTGCCGGACGGTTCCGAAAGCGAATGGAACGCCAAGCTCCTGCAGTATTGGAAGCACGACATGGATTGAATGGGCGATTCCGAGACTCTCAAGATCCGGACGTACCCCGTACAGGCCCAGCTCAGCCACCAACAGATCGACCGCGTCAACCTTGATGAAACGGCGCAGTATGCCCATGTGAGCCGCTACACCGTTCGAATCATAGGCGATTGCGCGGAGTTCAGGCCTGGCGCCCGCCCAGCTTCGACTACCTTCGAACGGTTCTGCGTTGGACGCCCCAGTCGGCCCGTAGGTATTACGAAAGAACTGGGCGAGCTCGACGTGGTCCGAGAGCTGCAACTCGTTTTCCCAGCACAATTTCCACTGCACCTGAGGGCGCATTCAGGACCTCTCTTCAAAATAGTTTCTTGCGGGCCGCATTACCCGGCCAAAGCGGCGGCGTTGTTGGCTGCACTCAACCGTTGTCGTTAGCGAAGGTGAGCCAGCCGGTGGGGCTCGCCAATGAGCTCTCTCGATGTTCCCGCCCGTCGCGGCGCCGTCGATTTGAGCTTGACGTCGGTCATTTACGTTCCTCTAATGCATGGTTCGTAAATTCGTAAAATTGATTGTTTAGATGATGCCCATCCACACGCTGGATAGATCAGGATATGCGGTTTAAGGGGCTGGATCTGAATCTCCTCGTTGTGCTGGACGCTCTGATCAGGGAGCGTAAAGTCACTGCCGCGGCCAACAGTATTAACCTGAGCCAGCCGGCCATGAGCGCCGCCGTCGCTCGGTTACGCGCCTACTTCAGCAATGAGCTATTTACGATGAACGGCCGCGAGCTCATTTTGACACCGCGCGCGGAGGGGCTTGCCCCAGCAGTCCGGGACGCATTGCTGCACATCCAGCTATCGATTATTTCCTCCGACGCCTTTAACCCAGCCCAATCGGATCGTCTCTTCCGAATCATGCTTTCCGATTACCTCACGCTCGTGCTTTTTAAGAGGATCGTAGAGCGTACTGCGCGGGAAGCTCCCGCCGTCCGCTTCGAATGTCTGCCTATTTGCGACGACCCCGAGGAGCTTCTCCGGCGCGGCGACGTTGATTTTCTGATTATGCCGGAAGTGTTCATGTCGAAACATCCTCGCGCAGCCCTGTTCGAAGATATGCTCGTATGCGTAGGCTGCGGCACGAACAAGCAGCTGTCAGAGCCACTTACATTCGAGCGATACTTGTCGATGGGGCATGTCGTGCTCAAATTCAGGCACACCCGGCAGCCCACCATGGAGGAGTGGTATTTGCTCGAGCACGGTTTCGAGAGACGTATCGAGGTCGTCGTACAGGGCTTTAGCCTGATCGCGCCCGTCATATCAGGCACCAACCGCATCGGGACCATGCCCTTACGGCTGGCGCAGCATTTCGCAAAAACAACACCCCTGCGGATTGTCGGACTTCCGCCGCCACTTCCTCATCCCGCATTCACGGAGGCCGTCCAATGGCCCGCACTTCACAATACTGATCCGGCAAGCCTGTGGATGCGGGAAATGATGTTGCAGGAGGCATCTCGCCTGGCGCCTTTGCTTGAAAGCTATTGAGCGTCTCGGGCTTCCTGGAGGCGGTCGCGATCGCGTAGGAGCGGTTGCCATTCGGGCGTCAGGCCTTTGGCCCGGCAGAGCGGCGCAGTCCTTGGAGTACGAGGGCCAGGAACGAGCAGAACACATGCCCGGGTTGGTGCTGAGTTGACTGCCGCCTCCGATTTCGCGTGCGAAGTCCCAGAAGATGTCTAGCCCCACTCAAATGCCAACTTTGCCGGCCTTGCCGCGGCTTTTCACGCGCGGCCAGGCGAGGAGATGCCGGTCGACGAGGTCAATCCCAATGGACTGTGCCGGCCTCGCTCGGCTACTGGCGTAAGGCATCCTTGACGACACCGCCCTGCACCGACAACGTCGAGATGTTGGCAATGAAGCCGGTCGCGATTGACGCTGCGGATGTAGGCAATTTACCTCGCGCTTCCGCCTGAACGCGTGGCCGATCCGTTCACCCAATTGGCGCTTCATCCTGGGCCGCGGCTGAGGCCTGTGGGGTGCGGCTACCCCGCGTGGATGGGATCATCAATCAACTTTCTCTCATTTATGAAAGGAAACTTCCCCGCTTACGATAGAAGCCATCAGTTTCATATATTTTCCGGCAGATGAATGTCGAAGGGCAGAAATGTCTGTCCTGGTGTTTCAGCAGTGCCGGTCTCGATAGCCCGCGTCATCAGCGTTATCAGCTCCTGGGAAAGCCGGCGCATTGGCGTGGCGACCGCCATCGTGATGATGTTATCTGCGAGTGCCGCCCGAGATTCCGGCGTGATTTCATTCACGATCGCGACGAGATCGCGACTTTTGCCCTCTTCCCGGACCGCGGAGATGGCGCCCTCCATCCCGCCGCCGGCGACATAGAAGCCGACGAGCTCGGGTTCCCGCTGCATGAGATCAAGCGTTGCCTCGTAGGTGACCTGCCGTTTCTCCAGGTTCACAAGCGGATCGAGCACCTCGAACGTCGGCGCGTTCTCACGGCAATAGGAGCGAAAGCCGACGTCACGGAGCTCGTGCCCCTGGAAACGATGGCTACCGACAAACACCGCCACCTTGCCGGGCCGTTTTGCGACCTTGGACACCATCCAAGCGGCCGTGCGCCCCACCTTGCGGTTGTTGAGGCCGATATAGCCCTGTCGCACGCCGGCGGCGAAGTCGGAAAGCAGCGAGAAAACCGGAATGCCTTTGGCCTTGAGGTCCTCAACCGCTGCCGTAATTTTCGGGTGGTCCGGTGCCACCATCGCGATCGCATGGCAGCGTGCGCCCAAATCCTTGAGCGGTGTGATTAGGTCGCTCGGCATATGTGACGGGGCGAATTGGATGAGCGGAATGCCGTGGAAGGACTGGGCCAAATTGACCGACGCTTCGACCTCGCGCGCAAAGTCTTGGTAGAAATGCTGGGCCGGTTTTCTCAAGATGAAGCCCAGACGGTAGCACGGTAGGTCTCGCCGCAAGCGCTGCTTGATGAGCCCGGCAGCATGATAGCGGATCGCGTGGGCGGCGTCGTGGACCCGCCGCGCGGTCTCCTCGCGCACCGGATGGCGGGCGTTCAGAACCCGATCGACCGTTGCTACGCTGACTCGGGCTTCGCGGGCGAGATCGGCAATTGTGGGGCGCTTGGTCATGGGTCCTATTCTGATTGGTTTTGACGCAGGCTGGCTCTCTGTCACCTAGCGCGATTCGACAATGGTTTCGGGTGGGCAAAGTGAAGACGCCCGCATACTGAATGATCGACAGCGTATTGGACTACTCCAGACGTAGACCGGCCGGGTATAACGGAAGGTTCATTCGCTTAGGGCGGCGACGATTTGCACTCACACATTTAGCGCTTCTGATACATGGTCCGTGAGGCGCCGTTTAGAGCCTGCGAGTCGATCGTTCAGGTCATGTGACCAGCTTGGCGAAACCGGTCGCGGTGCGTCGCCCTTACTCGGCGGAGGATAGCCGGTTTGATGCCTCGGCAAGCTGATGACCGCAGAAGGCGGCTTTCATCTGCGCTCGGTCCAATTCTCCTTCCCAGCGGGCAACGACGAGGGATGCCACTGCGTTGCCGACGCAATTCGTCAACGCCCGGCATTCGGACATGAAGCGGTCGATGCCGAGTATCAGTGCCATCCCAGCAACGGGAACACTCGGAACTACGGCGAGCGTAGCAGCCAGGGTGATGAAGCCCGCACCTGTTACACCTGCAGCGCCCTTGGAGGAAAGCATCGCAACGAGCAGCAGCAGCACCTGATCGCCGATTGACAGATCCGTGTTCGTCGCCTGTGCGATGAAGAGGGCCGCCAGGGTCATGTAGATATTCGTGCCGTCCAGATTGAACGAATATCCGGCCGGGATGACGAGACCCACAACCGAACGCCTGGCGCCCGCCTTCTCCATCTTCTGCATGAGCGAGGGGAGCGCGGCCTCCGAGGAGGACGTTGCGAGCACAAGCAGCAGCTCTTCCTTGATGTAGCGAATGAGAGAAAAGATCGAAAAGCCGTTGTAGCGGCAGACCGCGCCGAGAACCCCGAACACGAAGAGGAAGGCGGTGAAATAAAACGTCGCGACCAGCATCGCGAGGTTGACGACCGAACCGATGCCATATCTGCCGATGGTGAAGGCCATTGCGCCGAAAGCGCCGATCGGCGCGGCTTTCATCAGAATGCCAACGAGCTTGAAGACAGGCGCGATGAGCGCCTGAAGGAAGGAAACGACAGGCTTGCCCGTCTCTCCGGCCATCGCGAGCGCCATGCCGAACAGAACCGAGAAGAACAGCACCTGCAGGATGTCGCCTTCCGCGAAGGCACCGACAATCGTTGGCGGGATGATGTTCATCAGGAAGCCGGTGACCGACTGCTCGTGGGCCTTTGCGGCATAGGTATTCACGGCCTGGACATCGAGCGAGGCCGGATCGATGTTGAGGCCGGCGCCAGGCTGGACGACATTGGCGACGATGAGGCCGACGATCAGCGCCAGCGTCGAGAAGGTGAGGAAATAGACCATTGCCTTGCCGGCGACCCGGCCGACCTTGTGAAGATCGTTCATGCCGGCAATGCCGGTCGCAATTGTCAGGAAGATGACAGGCGCGATGATCATCTTGACCAGCTTGATGAAGGCATCACCCAGCGGCTTCAGGCTCTCGCCGGTCCCTGGATAGAAATAGCCAATTGCGACGCCTAGGGCGATGGCGGCAAGCACCTGCGCGTAAAGCTTGGCATAGAAGGGTTTGCGGGGCGCGGGACTCGCGCCGCGGACTTGTGCAGCTGACACTGTTTCTCTCTCCCTGACCGGATCGAGGTGGCGTGACTTCTCCCGGGCTTCTCCCTATCGCGGCGCTCCGGTCGAACGCTGCACCAACGCCGCCGCAATACCCATGCCAAATGGATCCGCATGACCTGAACTGACGTTGGGCTCGCCAATGATGGGATGAATGCGGTGGCACAAGACGGGAATGACAAGGCCGCCGTCCAGCACGCGCTTGATGTTCTCCGGCAGATTGCCGGTCGATCTCTCTGGCTTGCGGTTTTGCTGCACATCGTGGCGGGCTCCTCGGTTTGCCGACTTTGGGAAGGGCCGCATCGCTGGCACCAGGGCGCAGAATTGCCGTGTTCTTTGCCGCGCTCCCGCTGCAGCGACAGCTTGAAAGCGACGTCGAGACGTAGGGATTGACGCCGCTGGTGCTGACCGCGACGATGCGGTTCAGAAGTTCCGAGCACCGCCGAGAAAGCCGCGCTCGACCGCCACCTTCGCGCCTTCACACGCGACGCCGCCGCCTTATCTGCGTCATCAATATCGAGGAAATGGCGGTTGCCGCGACCGACCAGTGTCGTCGGCAGTGATTATCGCTCCCGCCCCTGGTTCGCAGGCGCTGGTGACTGGCACGGCCCGGCAACTCGGCGCGGTCAGCCGCTCGGGCACCGCATCGCCGGCGCCGTATTTCTCTCGTTCAACATCGCCGACAAAAATTAGAACTGATGAATTCTATCATAGGCCGCGAGGTTTCCTTTCACGAATGAAAGAAAGCTCGATTGACTATCCCGCCTCGCTCCAGTCTTTTGAAAATCAACGTGTGGTTGCCCCCGTGCAAGCCGAGAACGTGGCCAAGCTTCGTGGAGGGAGAGCCAAGCGATGCGTCAGGGGTCGACCCGCTTTGTACTCGACCACACGGCGGTGGCACGAGTTCACGTCAGAGCATTTTCGCGCTTGCCCGCGACGTCGCGGGCGCACATGCCGCCGGCATGCATTTCATGGCGCGAGATCGAGGATCACATGCACCACAACATTCCCAAATCAGAACAAAATGCCAGCGAGTGCCGCATTTCGCTTCCGGATGCGAAAAGGGGTTACCCAAACTCCGAGACGAACACCGCGGTCCCTTTTGTGCCATCGCACGAGCACGCGCTTATCGGCATCTTCGAAATATCGAAAGTACTCACCGACCCCGCCCGGCTCGAAGTCACGTTGGCCAAGGTCGTCGATCTCCTGCCCTCGTTTGTGCAGATGCGGCACGGCATCATCGCTCTCTTCGACGCTGAGGGCGCACTGGACATCACCGTAGTCACCGGCTGCGACGAGAACAGCGATGAGCGCTCCCGGATGCGCCTGCCGCGCAAGGCAATCGACCTGATTGTGACGACGGACACGCCGCTCGTCGCCGAGAACATAGCGGTGCATTCGGCCTTCACTGCCGCTGACATAGAGGTGCTTGGGGCCTCCGACACCGTGTCCTTCATCGGCGTTCCCATTCGTGTTGATGGGAACGCCGTAGGCACGCTGACTATCGACCGTGCCTTGGACAGCAGGTCAATGTATCGGCTCGATTATGATGTCCGGCTGCTCACCATGATAGCCAACATGGTGGGACAGACAGTCAAGTTGCACCGCTTCTCCGCGGGCGACCGCGAACGACCGACGGAGGTGGAAGATCGGCTGCAAACGCAATTCTCTGATGTCAAGCACCCTGCACCGCAGCGCAAGAAGGTTCACGTCAAGGGAATGATTGGCGATAGTCCGGCGCTAAGCGCGCTGCTCGAGAAGATCGCAGTGGTAGCTAAGGCAAAGACCACGGTTCTGTTGCGAGGCGAATCCGGTACCGGGAAGGAGCTGGTCGCCAAGGCAATTCACGAGTTGTCGCCGCGCGCCAAGCGGCCCTTCATCAAACTCAATTGTGCAGCGCTGCCAGAGACAGTCCTGGAATCCGAATTGTTCGGTCATGAGAAGGGTGCCTTCACAAGCGCGTTCAATTCCCGCAAGGGCCGCTTTGAGCTCGCCGACAAGGGGACGTTGTTTCTGGATGAGATCGGCGAGATCTCGGCCTCCTTCCAGGCAAAGCTACTGCGCGTGCTGCAGGAGCAGGAGTTTGAGCGCGTCGGCAGCAACCAGACCATCAAGGTCGACGTTCGCGTGATTGCCGCCACGAACAGGAACCTTGAAGAGGCGGTTGCAAGGAATGAGTTCCGCGCCGACCTATATTATCGCATCAACGTGGTTCCCTTGCTGGTGCCGGCATTACGCCAAAGGCGCAGCGATATTCCGCTCCTCGCAGCTGAGTTTCTCAAGAATTTCAACGATGAGAACGGCCGTACGCTGACCTTCGATGCGCGTGCGATTGAAGTACTGATGAAATGTGAATTTCCCGGCAACATTCGCGAGCTTGAAAATTGCGTGCACCGGACAGCGATCCTGGCGGAGGGACGATCAATCGGGAGAAACGACTTTGCGTGCTCCCACGACCAATGCTTTGCCGAGGCGCTGCGGAAGAGCAGATCGGGCAAGGCCGCGCTGCAACCAGCGCCAATCCTCCCAGAGGCAGTGAATCCGGCCACGCCGCCGGATGCGGCCGCTCGTTCGGCCGCCACCACAGTCCCGCCTGCCGGAGCAACCCACTCATTGGGCGCGAGGACCACCGACGCCGAGCGCGTCATTGCTGCCATGGAAAGATGTGGCTGGGTGCAGGCAAAGGCGGCGCGCCTGCTTGGACTGACCCCGCGCCAGATTGGCTACGTGCTGAGGAAATACGGCATCGAGGTCAAGCGTCTGTGAAAGCATGACTCAGGCGGATTAGCTGAGACCGCTTAGCGGCTTGGCCCGCGCAGGGATGCAGATCCGCGTCCGCGTCAAGTCGATTCGACCGAGGACAGCCTGGCCGAATTCCCGTGGCAGCCGGCGTTGCGACCATCTTGTGAAAGGCGACGCTGCCATCGTCAATCCGTCCGCCATGTTGCTCTCGTTGCGAGCTCATACGGATGCCCCTGTGCGACTGAAACGGAGATAAAATATGTCCGATGCAAAACTGCAAGCTGTGCTTTCGTCTCTTCCGCAAGGGACGCGACAGTTAGATGCTCTGCCGTCCAACGGACCAGCGCCGGACAAAAGTTTTGTCAAGCTGAATACGAATGAGAACCCGTTTCCGTTGCCGCCAATCATAATGCAAAGTGCAGTGGCGGCCCTCAATCGCCAGTATCTGTATCCGGACGACGATAACATCAGCTTGAGGGAAGCAGCGTCCAATACCTATGGCGTATCCACGGATCAGGTCATCGCAGGCAACGGGTCGTCTGAACTGCTCGGACTCATCTACAGAGCTTTCCTCGCCCCTGGCGACAAGGTGGCGATGATATCGCCAGGGTTTTCGTTCAACCGCAAACTTGCCATGTTGCATGGTGCTGAGTTTCTCGAGATCGGATGTCAAACTCATTCGCTGCCAATGGAGCAATTGCTTTCCGGTCCGGCAAAAGACGCCAAGTTCATTCTGGTGGCCAATCCAAACAATCCGACCGGAACATTCCTCTCGATAAGCAATATCGAACGCCTCGTGGCACAATCGGATCGCCTGGTCGTCCTTGATGAGGCCTATGTCGACTTTGCACCCGATCACGGGCTGCGCCTCATCAACCGTTATTCGAACCTTCTGATCTTGAGAACATTTTCGAAGAGCTATGCCGCCGCCGGCATTCGCGTCGGTTTCGGTTTCGGTCACCCTGAGATTATTGGCAGGCTGCGCAACATCCAGAACGTCTTCAACATGAACGTGATCGGGCATGCGGTTGGTATCAGCGTGCTTGCGCATCGCGGCGCCTACGCAGAGAACCACAAGCACATCAGACATGAACGACAGCGAGTGACAGCCGCACTGTCGCAACTTGGATTTTCCGTAACGCCCTCCCACGCAAATTTCCTGCTAGCCCGTGTGCCAGCGGGACAGGACGGCTCATGGTGGCAAGCAGCCTTGGAAAGGCAAAAGATACTCGTTGCCTACTTTCCGGACAATGGTTTGGAACATTGCATCCGCGTCAGCATCGGCACAAAAGAGCAATTGGATGCATTTCTTGCTGCCGCTCGCGATATAGTTGGAAGCTTAAACATACCAAGCACCACGGGCAGGGGAGCGTCAGGCTCTGCTCGTTCGGTACGCTGACGCTAATCCGATATCACACATTGCTATCTTTAGACTTGCTTGGTCACCCAAGCACGACAACATTTTTCTTTAAAATCAGGGACAATATCGAGTGACAAACGTCTTTCCTTCAAACCTAGCCTTCGGCATCTTCGATCATCTGGACGAGGACGGCCTCGATATCGCCCGGCAGTACGAAGATCGCCTGATATTAGCAGAGGCGTGCGATCAGCTAGGGTTCTATGCCTATCATCTCGCAGAGCACCACTGTACCCCCCATGGGAGAGGTCCATCGCCGAATCTGTTCTTATCGAGCGTCGCCCAGCGCACCCGGCGCCTGCGTCTCGGACCCTTGGTGATGCTGCTTGCGCTTTATCATCCGCTGCGTGCGTTCGAAGAGATCTGTATGCTGGACCAGTTGAGCGGTGGCAGGCTCGAACTGGGCATAGGGCGCGGTGCTCTCCCGATCGAATTGGGTTACTTCGGGATTGGTGCGGACGCGGTGCCGGGCCGCTATGCGGAAGCCAGCGAAATTCTTGTTGAAATACTTGTTAATGCCATGAAGGTTGGCACGCTGTGCTATCAGGGCCGCCATTTTGAGCTCAATGACGTTCCTTTGACGCTAAGACCTCATCAGCGTCCACATCCGCCGACATGGGTCGCCGCCAATCGACCCGAGTCCGCAGCCTGGGCCGCTGCGAATGGAGCAAATATCGCGTGTGTAGGACCTTCCTCTTCTGTTCGCAAAACTACTGATGCGTTCCGCGCCTATCAAGAGGACAACACTGGCGCGGGCAATCGAGCGCCATTTATTGGATTGCTCCGCATGGTCGTGGTTGGGCGTTGTGACACACATGCCTATTCGCTCGCGGCACCTGCTTACGAACGATGGCTCAAGAGCTTCCAATTCCTTTACGAGCTTAACGCTATCCCCACTCCACCCAACCTGCCGCTGACCTTCGATGCGGCAGTCGAGAGTGAATTGTGCGTGGTAGGATCAGCAGCGTCTGTGCGAGAAGCTCTGCTCAGTCAGTTGGAAGAGGCAGGTGCTAACTACCTTCTTTGTCAACTGGCATTTGGGAATCTGCCGCTAGATGCTTCCCTATACACCGCGACGACCATTCAATCCGAAATCATGGCTCGACTTGGCTGACCATGAAATTCGCGGTCTGATCCGAAGGTAAATCGTTGTAACAGCGCTCCCTCACATTGCTCGAGCGTGCACGTGGTGGGGATTGGGGAAATCGTGAGGGAGGCCAAACTGACGACGAGCCGGCGGCACAGATTACCAGGTTTGTACGTTGGCCGGCATCTGGGCACGGTGTGAGACTGCACGATCCTAAGGAGATGATGGCCGAGCGCGTCACGATGCCGGCACGCATCTGCTCGTCGCGCTCGCGCTAGTCGTTGCCCATAGCCCGCCGCAAGAGGTTCTTCTCGACCGGGGCGGCGCCGGTGGCGGCTCCCGCATCCAGCTTCATCAGCGGCTCGGCGGTAGCAAAGCCGTCACTCGCTACGGCGCTGTTGAGGGCGCGCTCGCGAGCGGCTTTGCTACGCCGAGCGACACCACCTGGAGCGAGTTCGCCCGATGTCGCGGCGTGCACCGCGGTCGGATAACGACGCTGGAGGAAATCGTTCGCAGCCGGTCTTCACGATCCGCGCGAGTGCTTTGCATGAATGCTGCCTGCTTCCTCGTCTGCGGCGGCCTGAGTGTCCGCCGGCACGCCCGAAGTCAATGTCAGTACCACAAGGCCGCCAAGACGTCAGGTCTGGGAGCCGGCTTGTACGGTCGTATCGTGTTCTGGAATATCGTCAAAGGAGGCGTAGTTGAGATTGTAGAGTTTGGAATACAGGCCCCCCATGGCTATTAGCTGATCGTGGTTGCCAGTCGCAATAACTTGGCCATTCTGAAGCACGATGATGCGGTCGGCACCCCGGATCGTGGCAAGACGGTGGGCGATGACGAGGCCAGTGCGCCCTTCAAGCAGCTTTATCAGAGCCTTCTGAATCTGCATTTCCGTGTAGCTGTCGATGTTGGCGGTAGCTTCGTCGAGCACGAGGATCTTGGCGTCGGCGACGAGGGCGCGGGCGAAACTGATAAGCTGGCGCTGGCCGAGAGATAAGTTGTCGCCGCGTTCGCCAAGTTGGGTCGCATACCCGTCGGCGAGGCTCATTATGAAGTCGTGGGCGCCGACCGCCTTGGCGGCCTCGATCACCTTGTCGCGCGTGGCTTCCGTCTTGTGGTATCGAATGTTCTCGAAGACCGTCCCGGTGAACAGGAACGGCTCCTGCAGCACCATGGCGACCTGGCGGCCGAGCGATTCCTGGGTGAGATCGCGCACATCATGTCCGCCGACCAGCACTTGGCCCTGCTGAACATCATAGAAGCGGTGGACCAGGGCCATCGCGCTCGATTTGCCAGAACCGCTCGGCCCGACCAGTGCGACCGTCTCGCCGGGATTGACCCGGAAGGAGACATTTTTCAGCACCGAACGGTTCGGATTGTAGCCGAAGGTGACCTCCCTGAACTCGACCGAGCCGTCCATTTCGGGCGAAAGCACCTCGGCATTGGGTTTGTCCTGAACATCGATCTTGACGTCGAGCACATCGGTCAGGCGCTTGCCTGAGGCCATGGCGCGCTGCATGACCGAATATTGCAGGGTGAGTGAGCGGATCGGGTCAAAGAAGCGCTGGATGTAAAATAGGTAGGCAACCAATACGCCCACATCTATGCGGCCATTCATGACCATCGAGCCGCCGACCACAATAACGGCGGCCATGGCGAGGCCGGTGAGGCCATCGACGATAGGCACCATGACCAGTGCATATTTGGCAGCGATCAGGTGGGTCCTGAGGTTGGCATGGGCCTTGTCGTCAAAAAGGATGAAATTCACCTGCTGGCGGTCCATTGACTGGACGGTGCGCACGCCGTGAATGGCTTCGGCCAGCGCGCCGTTGACGACGGAATTAGTCTCGTGTGCGGCCATGAAGGCGTCGCGGGCACGCGGCAGCCAGACAATGCGGACGATCACCAGGACCGGCAGAACCGAGAGCGTCAAGAGGCCGAGGCGGAAGTCGAGCCACAGCATTACGAAAACGATGCCGAAGAGAAGCGCAACATCGCCTACGGAATATACCGAGGTTTCGAGGAATTCCTGTATGGAGTTGACGTCGCCTTGCAGGCGCGACATGAGGCGTCCGACCTCGGTCTTGTCCATGAAGGAGAGCGAAACCTTCTGCAGATGGCCAAACATGGCGCGGCGGATATCGAACAGGACAGTTTCGGCCACTTTCCCAACCACGGTTTCCTGCATGTAGCCGGCAGCGAAATTGACCAAAATCGCCAAAACGAACGCGCCGACGGCCGCGAGCTGGGCTGAGCGATCGGTCCTTGCCGGGTTCATGCCCTGGTCGAGCGCGTAGCGGATGATCAACGGGATGAGAAGCTGCGTCCCGGTGAAGATCAGCATTGCTGCAATCGTGATGACTACCCTGGCCCGATAGGGACGGACGAAAGCCCAGATGCGCCGGAGGATGCTCTTGTCGAAAGCCCGGCCGAACATCTCCTCCTCGATGCGGTGCGAGCCGACAACCGCGCGCGGAGGGCGTCTACCGTCGTCACGTTCGGCTTCGACTTCGCCGGCGCGGCCCTGCGCCATCAGCGGGCGCCCCCACACTGGGTCATATTGTCATCACCCGGGCGCGTCTGGAGATCGTAAAGGGCCCTGTAGCGTCCCCGCTTCGCCAAAAGCTCTTGATGCGTGCCGCGTTCTACGATTTCGCCGTTATCGACAAAAAGGATCTGATCGGCATGCACAAGCGCACTCAGCCGGTGCGCGATGATGATCGTCACCCGATCCTTGGCGAAGCGACGCATCGCCGCGCGGATGCGCTGCTCGGTGCCGGCATCGATCGCGGCCGTTGAGTCGTCGAAAACGACGACGGAGGGGCGCAGCATCATGGTGCGAGCGATCGTGAGACGCTGGCGCTGGCCGCCAGAGAGAGAGACGCCGCGTTCGCCCACGACCGTCTCGTAGCCCGCTGGGAGCCCGAGGATGTAGTTGTGGAGCTGGGCGAATTCGCCAGCGCGTTCGATTCGCTGTCTCTTCGCCCAGGGATCGCCATAAGCGATGTTGTTCTCGATCGTGGTGGTGAATAGGAATGCATCCTGCTGTACGACGGCGACCGCCTTGCGAAGCGTCGCGAGGGTGACATTGCGTATGTCCTGGCCGTCCAGCGTGATGGCGCCACCGGTCACGTCATAAAAGCGGGGGACCAGATGAGCTATCGTCGATTTGCCCGAACCCGGCGGACCGACGATCGCGATCGTCTCGCCTCTACGGGCCTCAAAGCTGACGTTCTTCAGAATGGCGCGGTTTTCGGCGCTGGGGTACGCAAACGAGACATTGTGGAAGCGCAGAGTGCCGTCGCTTATCTCGAGCGGTCTGGCCTCGAGAGCATCCCTGATTGTGATCTCCTGGTCGAGGAGACCGAAAAGCCGCGAACCGCAGCTAGAAGCGCGGGCAAAGGCATTGACCATGAGGCCGATCTGGCGGACTGGCATTTGCAGGATTGTCATGAAGGTCAGGAAGGTCGCCACCGTTCCGACGCTTATCTCGCCAGCGACGAGCTTGCTGCCACCGATCCAGAGCACCAATCCCATTGCGAAAAAGAAGGACAAGGTCATCGCCGACGTGCTGGGCACGTAGATGTCAACTCGGTCGTGGGCGAGGTCGAGCGCGTTCTTGGAAGCGCCGTCGAACTTCAGCATCTCATAGGCTTGAGCCGCAAAAGCGCGGACCACGCGGATGCCTGCGAGATTTTCCTCCATCACGCGGCTTAGTACTGAAAGCCGCTCATGCAGGTCGAGCCAGGTGGCGCGCAGCCTAAGCTGTGTGGCCGATGAGCGCCAGGCGACAAAAGGCACGAAGCTCAGCGCGACCAGGCCGAGCATGGGATCGGTCGAGATCATCATGTAGGCGCCGATCCCGATCAGCATGGTGAGCAGGAGCACGCGAACGAGCGCGGTGGAAAAATACATCCGCACGCCTTGGAGATCGAGCATTCCGATGGTGATCAGATCGCCTGAATGGACCCGGTCGTGAAAGGAAAAGCTGAGACGCTGGATCTTGTCGTAGTAGGCGAGCCGCAGTTCGTACGCGACATGATGCCCGACGGCTTCGGCAAAATAGTTCTGCGCCATCGTGAAAAGGCCGCGTAGCGCGCTGACGGCGAGCAGCAGGAGAGCCGGGGTCCAGAGCGCTTGTCCTGCCGCGGTCCCCGCGACACCGCCCCCGATGGCTGTCTGGGTCTGGTCGACAGCCCGGCCGAGAAGCTGGGGAATGAGCAACTGGAGGATTGCCGCCATGATCGTCGAGCCCATGGCGAAGGCGACCTGCCAGGGATGCCGCAAATTCATACGCGTGATGCGCAACAGCGTACTCAAATCCCGGCCCCAGCGCGCCGCTTCCACATGGGTCAACGAATTCAGAGCGTTCGTTGCGCTGCCGATAGCATCACTGCTCACGGGTGTATTCCCGACTGCATTTTGCGCCTTCGAGGCAAGCCGAAGGACCAATCATCAAAGGGGCGCGCCATTGTTAATCCTGTCCACCACCTGCAGCAGTGCGCGTTCCTATAAGCCGAGCCGCGGCTTCACTTACTGGCATGTCGATCACCGTGATTCCGCTTGCCGCAAGGAAACGCGCTTCGTTTCTGGTCAGCGTTTCCGCGTCCATTACCGCGCAATGTGGACCTCGGGAGCGCTTCATGATCTGCCTGGCGTAGGTGCGCAGCATCTGATCGTTGAAGCGGCAGCCAACGAAGAAAAATCCACGGGTGATGCGCCGTTCCTTCACCACGTCTGGGATCGGTGTCTGGATATCGATTTCGGTCAGGACTTCGACATAGTCCGAATCTGCGACGAGAAAGTTTTGCGCCGGCCTAATACTCCCGTGAGGTGTATAGAGAACCGTCTTTGCCCCCGATCGGGGGTCGAGTTCCCTCCCGGACAAATCGTAGGTTTTCGTCCAAATGTTACCGATTTCGTTCGCGCGCGTGACGCCTTGTATCTCAACGACGTCCGTTCGGCCGGTCTCTACGAGAGCCGTGCGCATCGCGCCGTCGTACCAGCTGTCGACGATGAGGGAGAGCGGCAGCCTTGCGAGCCAGGCGTGAAGGAGGGTAGGCGCCACCGGCGCTGCGAATATGTCGGTCATCCAAGCTTGAAGCGTCCGGCGATGCCGGCGCTGTTCGATGAACTGCGCAACCGACCACATATTGGTGCGGATCCTGGAAGGGGCTGGCGCCCGTGCATTGAGTGCCGCGGCAACGACCTCGGGCGTATGCGGCACAGGCGGTTCCGCATAGTTGAACCCAAGAAGACCCGGACCGAGATAGGGGATCACCTCATCGGCGGCGAGCGCTTCCTTCGCCAGGTCATGCAGCTTTTCGGCAAAACTGTCCCGCACGATGACGAGGTGGCCCGATGTCAGGATCGTGTTCATGCTCGTTCCTCGCGACGCACCTATCAAGGGGCAGCATCAGTCCTCTTCGGAAATCTTCCTTGCCTCGACGGTGATCGGCAGACGCGTATCCCGTGGAAGATCGGGTAGGAGGAGCCGCCACCCGTTCCTGAGCGTCACAGTTCCGCCCCACAACTCTTCCTTCTCGAGCTTGATGATCGGCTCTTCGAGGTCCTTCTTCGGGACATACGCCGACAAGCCAGCATCGGTCCTGCGGATCATGACTTTCATCTGGCCGTCCCTTCATTGGTATTGCTATCAGCACTGCAGGGCACCTCGGCTTTGTCGAGGCTCATCAGTTCACGCGCTCGCATGCCGACGACTGTGCCACGGTCGATCCATTCGACCGCATAGATGAAGAACTGCTGGAGAAAGGTGCCAATGTCGCGCACATATCCCTCGTCGCCCTTCCGCACGAGATTTTCGCCGATCTCCCTGCCAGGATAGGTGCCGTCATTTTTTATGTGGCGAGTGGCACGTACCCGCTCTCCCGGCATGAATCGTGGCGGCCTGCGGATTTCGACCTCCTCTTCGCGTCCGAGCGACATGTCCGTTCCCTGATTTCTCTTGAGGCTGCAGATTGTGAACAAAGGCGTTCCAGGCGTCCTGCGAAGGCATCCCCGACCATGTCGGCGGCCCAATGTCCGTCACGCAGGAACGCAGGTCTTCGGCACCGGGCATACCGAGGCACATTGCTGCGCATCGAAGACCCCCTCGCATTCGGTGCACTTTTGCGGCTCGATCACATAGCTCTCGCCTTTGAACTTGATCGCGCCGGAGGGACACTCGAATTCGCAGGCGCCGCATTGGGTGCATTGGGATGCGATGATCTTGAAAGCCATTTTAACTCCTGGTCCGAATGGATGAGACGCGCTCAGGCCGTCGCCGCGAGTGCGGGGGTCCCAGACGCGGCCGCGCAAATCGCGCTGATTGCGGTCTCGATATAGTCGTGGGCATATGCGTCGGTGGCTTGGATTCCAGCGTCGGCGAGCTGATCCTGCGGGCAGTTTCCGATCTTGGCGCACAGCACGATATCTATGCCTTCAAGCGCTGCGATGACGCCATCGAGGGCGGCTTCTCCGCCCCAGCCGCCGAGGCAATACTGCTCCACCTTCCGATGCCCGACAAAACTGATCCCTCTCGGCGAGGCTTGATAAACCTGGAATTCCTTCGCATGGCCGAAATGTTCATTGACGCGGCTGCCGCCCTTGGTCGCCACCGCGAAGAGAAGGGACTTGCCGGGGCTCGCTGCCTTGACCAATCCGATCGCTTCTCTCCTAGCCGCCACGTGATCACGGCGCTCCTCCACGACCAACTCCCGATAGGCCTTGCGATTGCTGGCATCGTAGGTGACCTCGCCGGGAATCCGGTCGAGTGTGAATTCCTGGCCACGATCCTCACCGAGCAGGCCGACGGCATCTGCCCGGCACTGCCGGCAGTGGCGCATCAACTGGGCGCCGCCTTCGACACGATCCTGAAGAGCCTTCATCTCCATTGCGTTTGGGCCGCGTTGCCCGCTCAGTCCGTAGTGCGTGCCGTGCGCCGGGTCCGAAATCAGCGGCATGAGGTTGTGCAGGAACGCGCC
The DNA here is from genome assembly GCF_040323405.1 of Mesorhizobium sp. M0048. Classification (NCBI taxonomy): domain Bacteria; kingdom Pseudomonadati; phylum Pseudomonadota; class Alphaproteobacteria; order Hyphomicrobiales; family Phyllobacteriaceae; genus Mesorhizobium; species Mesorhizobium sp. M0048. Next base: position 134,914 of record NZ_JAMYUV010000010.1, read on the forward strand.
TCGCTCCTTGACCCATCTATTCACCTCGATCAGATGCTCATCGTTCACGCCGGGGATCATCACCGAATTGATTTTGGTGAGGATGCCGCGCGCGGTCAGCATCTCCAGACCCAACATCTGCCGCTCGTGCAGGATCCGGGCGGCTTCGATGCCGACGTAGCGGCGATGGTCGTAAAAGATCCAAGGATAGATCTTTGCACCGACCTCAGGGTCGACCATGTTGATGGTGATCGTCACGTGATCGACATTCATGTCGGCAAGCTCATCGACATGGTCCGGCAGCGCGAGCCCATTTGTGGAGATGCAAAACTTGATGTCTGGGATTTCCCTGGCGACTCGTTCGAACGTTGCCTTCGTCTTCTTCCAGTCGTAACAGGCATCGCCAGGTCCGGCGATGCCGAGCACGGAAAGCTGCGGCACCTCGTTGGCGACCGCGATCACCTTGCGTAGCGCCTGGTCGGGCGTCAGCTTTTCGGAGACCACCCCAGGCCGGCTTTCGTTGGCGCAGTCATATTTGCGATTGCAGTAGTTGCACTGGATATTGCAGCCGGGCGCGACCGCGACGTGCATGCGCGCGAAATAGTGATGCGCCTCTTCTGAAAAGCAGGGGTGATCCTTGATCTTCTCCCAGATAGCCGGATCCGTGTCGTCCGGCTTTATCGACGAGCCGCAGGACGAAGACGCGCAGCCACCGGCTTTCACGGTGGCAAGCAACTGGTCACCGAATGTCGTGCTGAGGCTCTCAAGCGAAATTGCCGGTGCGGACATCGAACGGCTCCGTTGCTGGGTGAATGTCGCAGTTCAAACCGCAAGAGCTATGCCAGCTCAAAGAGCGGTTTTGGTTCACGAATTGGCTTTCGTGTCGGATTCCGTCGGATTGCTCCGACACACCTTTGTCGGGCTTCCGACAGTGGACAAGCAAATCGGGTCGCGAAGGCTACCAGCCTTGGGCGCGAAGGGTGTGAGGGAGACTACTCCGGGCTTACGTTTGACGTCATCACGGCGTCTAGAATTTCTTCACCTCGATGCCATATCGGCGCAGCGCGTAGCCGATTTGCCGCGGCGTGAGGCCGAGGATACGAGCCGCCCTGGCCTGAACCCAACCGGCCTTGTCCATCGCGTCGATCAGCCGGTCGCGTTCCGTCAGACGCGGGGGACAAGCGGGATCGTTTGGATCGCCGGCCGCAAGGGGAGATACGTTGCCTGCGGAGGCACCGATGCGACTGGCCGGCAGCCGCAATCCGACCGGCACTGCGTTGACCCGTGCGAGATCGTCGATGGTATTGCCGCCATTCGAGCGGTCGGCTCGCTTCCAGAGGAGCCAGGAAAGGCACTGGCTCTTCTTACAGGCGAAATCGGATGGCGTGATCGTCCTTGAACGCGCAAGTGTTGCCGTCCTTTGGACGCAGTTCTCCAGCTCGCGGACGTTACCAGGGAAGTAGCATTGCGAGATCAGGTCAAGCGCCGACGGCGCGAAGGCGAGTGCGCGATCGTTCTCCTTGTTGAATCGATTGAGGAAGGCGTTCGCAAGGCGTGGAATATCGCCGGGTCGCTCTCTGAGCGGAGGCAGGATAATTGGCACCACATTGATGCGGTAATAAAGGTCGGCCCTGAACTCCCCTTTTATGACGGCCGTCTCGAGGTCCTTGTTGGTGGCGCATATGAGGCGCACGTCGACCTGTAGCGTTTTGGTGCCGCCGACTCGCTCCAACTCGCCTTCCTGCAAGACACGCAACAGCTTGGCTTGAAAGGCCGGCGAAATCTCGCCGATTTCATCAAGTAGCAGCGTTCCCTCATTTGCCAATTCAAAACGACCGGCGCGCTGGGAGATAGCACCCGTGAAAGCGCCCTTTTCATGCCCAAACAGTTCTGACTCCAGAACGCTTTCAGACAGTGCGGCGCAGTTCAATTTGACGAAAGACTTCTTCCTCCGACGTGAGAGCTTATGGATGGCTTGCGCAAAGAATTCCTTGCCGGTGCCGCTTTCACCCCGCAGTAGCACGGTGGAATTGGTCCCTGCTACGACCGAGACGGTTTCGAGCACCTGCTTGAGTGCGGGGCTTTCCCCGATGATCCCGTCGATTTTGACATCCGCATGCCGGGCAGGGTCGTTGGTCCTCCCCTCGTTGGGCGATTTCTCCGGTCTCCATTGCTCATGGACAGACCGCTGACGATCTGTACTCAGGATGCGATGGAGACGAATCGTCCGGCCGACAAGGTTGGCGACCATCGTCAGGAAGTATGTGTCCTCGTCGTCGCGAAAGTCGGTGGCGCCGTCTCCGGCGCGGTCGATCGACAATGTCCCAAGGATTTTATGATCAGCCTTTAGCGGGATACCGATAAAGGCAATTGGGATGGTGCCGCTGCTCGAAGATGTTTGAAGGTCAGCCTGAAATAGTTGGGACTTGCGGACGTCCGGTATGAAGAGTGGCGTCCCCGTAGCGACGATTTGATCTGTTATGGCCTGTGGTATGACGCGGCGAGTGCCTGATTGAGGTGCGTGGGTATTGCCGGCAGTTGCGGCTATCTCCGGCTCTCCTTCAGCGTCCAGGACGACGATTGCTCCGTGACGCATCTGCAGAAACGAAGGCAGGATGTTCACGACATTGGCGAGCGTAATCTCCAGCACGCTGGGGGCGGTCAGCACCTTCGATATCTCGTAGAGTCCCCTGAGCGCGATATCTGCTTGGGGCATGCTTTTGATGGGCGGTTCAGGGCGGGTATCCCGAGGTGCTACCTCGTCGACCCGATCTTGCGGTACGTGAGCCATGGAAACACCTCAGCGGTTGTCGTCCAGAGTGCTCCTCCTTTTGTGTCTGAGTCTGAATTCTGAAAGCACAGTATTCACGAGCTTCTCTTCGTGGCGCGGCAATTCAAGCAAAGATAGACTTGGCGTTGGTCGCGACCTCAGGTGTACCAAGATTGACCCTCTTGATACGGTGCGTGCGTCCTCATCCGAATTTGAAGAGGACTCCGAAGCCGCCGCGTGGATAGTTCCACTCGATCTCGCCACTGGTCTCACACAAAATCCGGCAGGTGCCGCACTCCATGCAGCCGTCGGCAGTGATCTCCACTTGACCTTTGTCGTTCAACTCATAACATTTCGCCGGGCAGACGTGGGTCAGCGCGAGCAAGTTCGCGCTTGGCCTCTCGTGCGGCCGCACTTTGATATGCGGACGGCCGGAATCCACCAAGTAGCGGTTCTGGTAAAGCTTGTCCTCGACACGTGACTTCGTCACTGCGATCGTCATTTCGTCTCCCCTCAGCGCCACGCCAATGCAAGGCGAACCGCGTCGCTGACCAGCCCCCAGCGCGAGCGCGCCTTGATGAAGGCCGCCGTGGTCGCCTTTTCCTTCTCGATCTTCGGCGTGCCGTCGACACGCATGAAGTTCTGCGCGGCTTGCGACATCAACCGCGGATAAGCCGTGAAGTAATTGCAGGAATTGGTGTGGAGCAAGGCCGGCATGTCTTTGTATTTCCTTAGGTCCTTGACCACGAAGGACTTGTCCAGCATGGCTTTGTAAAGGGCGAGATTCCGTTTGGTCATAGGACCGTTGCGGCTCTTGACCTCGATGATTGCCTCAGCCGCGATGCGGCCGGAGGTCATGGCGAGGTTCGAACCCTCGCGGTGAATGGCGTTGTTCAGTTGCGCGGCATCGCCGACCACGACCCAGCCGTCGCCAAAGAGCTGCGGAATAGCCTTGTAGCCGCCTTCGGGAATGAGATGCGCGGAATATTCTTTCACTTCCGAGCCGGCGATCAGCGGCCGGATCGAAGGATGGGTTTTTAAGGCGTCGAGGAGGACGTAAGGGCTCTCGACCATCGCGGCGAAATCGGAGACGAGGCAGCCAATGCCCAGTGAGATCGACTCCTTGTTGGTGTAGAGGAAGCCGAGCCCGGCCATGCTGCGGGAGGTCGTGCCCACCGCCTCGATCACGCAGCCTTCATCGCCTTTGAGGCCGAACCGCTGCTCAATGACCTCTTCGGGCAGGAAATGCATTTCCTTGACGGCGAGCGCCACGGTTTGCGGCTTCGGCATCTCGCGCAGGCCGGCCCGCGTGCCAAGGAGTCCGCATACACCTTCTGCGAGGACGACCACGTCCGCGTAGATGGCTCCGCCGGCCCGGTCTGTGCGGACGCCGATCACCCTGTCCTTGGCGTCACGGATGAGTTCCGTCACGGTCGTCTCGCACAGAACCGTCGCGCCGGCCTCGCGCACCTTACGCGAAAACCATTTATCGAACTGGGCACGGATGATCGTGTAGCGGTTGGGCTTCGCCTCATTGAAGTCGTCCGACCGATAGTGAATCCCGGTATGGGATGTGTCGTCCATCACCCAAAGCCGCTGTTCAACCAAATGCCGCTCGAGAGGCGCATCGTCCCGGAAATCCGGGATGATCTTCTCCAGCATGTTCGCGTACATGATGGCACCCTGGACATTCTTGGAGCCCGGATATTCACCCCGCTCCAACTGCAGCACCTTCAGGCCGTGGCTGGCCATGGTGTAAGCAGCTGCGTTTCCGGACATGCCGGCCCCAATAACAATGGCGTCGAATTGTTCCTCAATCATGTCCATCCCTTAGCTCGCAAGCTTATCGCGACTGTGGGGCGACAGCCGCCGGGTGAAGGCTTCCGTCAGTGCGGGCAGGAAGCGGATCGCGTCGGTGACGATCCCGAGGTGAGCGAAATCGAAAATCGGCGCGTTCGGGTCGGTGTTGATGGCCACGATGAGATCCGCCCCCTCCACGCCAACCCGATGCTGGACGGCGCCGGAAATCCCAGCCGCTATGTAAAGCTTCGGCCGGATGGTCTTGCCAGTTTGGCCGATCTGCCGATCAGCCGGCATCCAGCTCTTCTGGACCAACGGGCGCGAACAGCCATGCTCGGCACCAATTGCCCGCGCGAGATTCTTCACCAGCTGCAGGTTCTCCGCCGCGCCTAGACCCAGGCCTCCCGCAACCACGACGTCGGCATAGGCAAGATTTGCCTTTGCCGACTGACTATCCGGCAGGAAGCCCAGGACTTTGGTAACGATCTCGTCCTCGGCTACCGAGAGCTTGTGCCGGATGACACGCCCGACCGGTTTATCCGCCCGCGGTGGCATGGGCATGACCCTCGGTCGCACTGTCGCCATCTGGGGGCGGAAATTGAGCGTATAGATCGTGCACAGCAAGGAACCGCCGAAAGTCGGACGGGTGGCGGCGAGCGAACCGTCGGTATCCACATCAAGTTCGGTGCAGTCGGCCGTGAGCCCTGTCTGCAAGGTCGTCGCCACGGAACCGGCAAGATCCCTGCCGAGTGTGGTGGCGCCGAGAAGAAGGATCTCGGGTTTGTGGGTATTGACCAGATCCGTCATCGCCTTGGTGAATGGCTCGTTCCGATAGTCGGCGAGCAACGGCGCCTCGACGATGTAGACAAGGTCGGCGCCATAAGCGAACGCTTCGGCAACGGCGTTCCCGATGGCCTCTCCCGGCGGTCCAAGCACGACGCCTGCAAGCTGGACCTGAAGCTTGTCTGCTAACTTGCGGCCTTCGCCGAGCAGTTCGAATGATACGGGATGGACCTGACCGCGTTCGAGCTCGATGAAAACCCAAATGTGCCGGTAGTCCTTGAAATGCGCGGGCAGCTCCTTCTTTATGCCGGCACGGCCGGCGGCAGGGCGAGGGGTTTCTCGGTTCGCGGTCGACATCGTCTGCTCCTTGCCCTCTCACGCGCCGCCGTTGAAGGCGAGCTCATGTTCCAATGCCGGCTGGCGGGTGAAGATTGCCGTGATGAGTTCGTCAGCGACATCGCGCAAGGCCATCTCGGCGGTGTCGATTTTTGTCGCCTTTTCCGCTCGCGCAGGAGGCGCGAAAACGCGCTTGACCACCGTCGGTGAACCGCGCAGGCCGCATTTGGTGAGATCCTCAATGCCGGCGTCGGCCGCACTCCATTTCAAGACCTGGCTGCGCGCGGCGCACAGGGCGTCCTGGATCGAGCCCCGGCGGATTTCGTTTGTGCCTTCCAGCATGGTGATGAGGCAAGGGAGCCTGCTCTTCAGCATCTGTGTGCCGCCTTCGGAGCGGCGCTCGACCCTGATCTCGCGTGCAGCAAGGTCAATAGAGGCGATCTTCGCGACATAGGTCAGTTGCAGGAGTCCGAGGCGCTTGGCGATGCCGGGCCCGACCTGGGCGGTGTCGCCATCGATCGTCTGCTTGCCGGTGAAGACGAGGTCTGGCGTGCCGAACGTCTCGCCAACCTTCGCGATTGCCTGGGAAAGGGCGAACGAGGTCGCCAGCGTGTCGGAGCCGGCAAAATAGCGGTCGGTCAAGAGCACCGCTCGGTCGGCGCCGTAACCGAGCGCCTTGCGCAGCGCGTCCTCTGCCATGGGCGGACCCATAGTGAGCACGGTGACTTCGCCACCATAGGCGTCGCGCAGTCTGAGGGCTTCTTCGAGGGCGAACAGGTCGTAAGGGTTGATGATGGTCGGAACACCCTGGCGCATGATCGTGTTCGTCACCGGATGGACCCTTATCTGTGCCGAGTCCGGCACCTGCTTGATGCAGATTACGATGTGCATTGGCGGTTTCTCTAGGCTCCTGTCCGGATGCGGGCTTGGCGGTTATCTCTTTGGTGCGCATCATTCGTGCCAACTGTTTTGCGCTGCCCCCTATTCCTAGAACTTAGCTTGGTTGCTTCTGAGGGCGCCGTGGTGATGACCGGATTTGTCGGCTTCTCGACATTGTCGCGTCGCAACCCGTGTCGCGGTCATTCCTGTCCGAACCGCTTCAGTACGGAGTCGAACGGGACAAAGGTGCGGCCCGGCGTGGCAGGTTTGTTCGGATCGTGGTCTTTGAGCACCTTGAAGACCCGATGGGTGAGCGGCGAGGAAACCGCGAAGTCCTCGTAAGCGCGTTCGAGCGTCGCGCGCACCCGCGCGGCAATCACCTGGTCGGGCAGACCGGAGAAATCTTCTTCGGCAAGGTATTGGCCCACGCGCTTCATGATATGGAGCCGCGAGACATTCAGCACCTTCGGATCATAGGAGACGCCAAGGACTGCGAAGAACTCCTCCGCAGCCGACAGGCGCTTCAGTCGTGCTAGGATGTCGGTGACATTGATGGGGCGGCTGTCAGCGGAACAATTCATTGCATTCTCCCTGGTCGGAAAACTGTGGTGTCGGTGCGCTCGCGCACGGCTGACCTGGACCCGCACAGCTCCGCGAGGGATGCCTCGCTGCACATTCCATCGTAGAGCTCGACCAGTTGAGTTGCAGTGACGGTCGATTTGGTCTCGGCCGCCTCGCGCCGGACGCGGGCCACCATCGCGGCTGCCAGATCCGGGTCGAGATCGCGACCGCTTTCGCTCAGCACATGGGCAATCGCAGTGGCGCCGGAATGCTTGCCGATAACGATACGCCGGCAGCGGCCCACGAGAGCCGGATCGAGCCCTTGATAAGTACGCGAGTCCTTCAGCAGCCCTGCGACGTGAATGCCGGATTCGTGGGTGAAAACATCGGCGCCGACGACCGGCTTAATGGCCGCGGTCTGCCGGCGGGCGGCCCAAGCCACCTGGGCGGCGAGGTCGGGCAATGCGGTCAGCTCGATGCCGGTATCCGCGCCGTCGAGGACCGCCATCGCGGCGGCCACCTCTTCCAGCGCGGCATTGCCCGCACGCTCGCCGAGCCCCAGGACGGTGACGGAGGCATGGCGCGCGCCTGCGCGGATCGCGGCCAGCGTGTTGGCGGCAGCAAGTCCGAGATCGTTGTGCGCATGAACTTCAAGGTCGATTGGAGACTGCGCCACGAGCTGGGCGACAAGTTCGAAGGTCGAAAACGGGTCGAGAACGCCGACTGTGTCGGCTAGCCTGACGCGGCTTGCGCCGGCGCGTGCAGCCGTCTCGATGACGCGGGCGAGATGATCCCGATTGGCCCGCGAGGCATCCTCGCAGCCCACCGCGACGAAGAAGCCGGCGGCGGCTGCGCGCCTGACCATATGCTCGATGACTTGGAGCGCTCCCGCCTTATCGAGGCCGAGCTTGGCGGCAAGTTGTATGTCCGACGCAGGCAGCGATAGATTGACGGCGTGGACGCCGCTCTCGATCGCTGCATCGAGATCCAACGACGTCATCCGGCACCAGGCCATGAGCCGAACCGGGAGACGCCGCGCGACCGCGGCGCGAATTGTTTCGATCTCGTCGGCGCCCATGACCGGCGTGCCGATCTCGATCTCTGTGACGCCGGCCGCCGCAAGAGACTCGGCGATCTCCAGCTTTTCCGTCGTGGTAAAGGCGACGCCGGGCGCCTGCTCGCCATCGCGCAAGGTCGTATCGTTGAGAAAGACATGACGGGTCATGAACGGTAGCCTGTTCTGCTGCCGCTCAGGCACAGACCGGATTGAACGTCTTCGGAGCTTCGCTTACCCGGCCCAGAACTGGGAAAGCCACGCAGCTTCTCCACGATTGCCGGCATGACCTCGAGCACCCGGTCGACGTCCGCTTCGCCGTTGTCCCGCGCCAAGGAGAAGCGGACTGCCGCGTGTGGCGTTTTCATCGCGCTCAGGACATGGCTCGGTTCCAGCGAGCCGGAGGTGCAGGCGGAGCCGGAGGAACACGCGATGCCCACGCGGCTGAGGAGAAGTGGAATTCCATCACTTTCGACATGTTCGAAGGAGATGTTTGCGGTGTTGGGCAACCGTTCCAGGGGATCACCAGTGACACAGGTGCTTGGGATGCGCTGGAGAATCCCGTCCTCTAAACGGTCGCGGAGCGACTTTACCCGTGTGGTCTCGTCGTCCATGAATTTCAAGGCGAGTTCGGCCGCCATGCCGAGCCCGACTATGCCGGGCGTATTCTCGGTGCCAGCACGCCGGTTGTGTTCTTGGTGGCCCCCCTTGATCAGCGAGTGGAAATTGACGCCACGTTTTACGAAAAGCGCGCCGATCCCTTTCGGCCCGTGCAGCTTGTGGCCGGAGAGCGACAGCATGTCGATTGCGGCCGACTTCAGGTTCATCGGAAGCTTGCCGACCGCCTGCACAGCATCGGTATGGAAAAGGGCGCCCACTTCCTTGGCCAACTCGGCAAGCCTGGCCACGGGGAAGATCACACCAGTCTCATTGTTCGCCCACATTATCGAGACGATTGCCACCTGTGCGGTGAGGGCGGCCATATAGGCGTCGAGGTCGAGCCGGCCACGGCAATCCACCGGGATCCTGTGCACCTTGACGCGGCGGGTCTTCTCAAGATGCGCGCAGAGCGTCAGCACGGCGGGATGCTCGACCGCGGACGTCACGATCTCGGTTCGGTTGGGCGCCGCCTCGAGCGCCGAAAGAAGCGCTGCATTGTCGCTTTCTGTCCCACCCGAGGTGAAGGTGATCTCATCGTCGAACTCCGCGCCGATCAGAGCTTGCAACTGCCTCCGCGCCTTTCTCACCGCCGCACTGACTGAGGCGCCAAGAGCGTGCGTCGACGAAGGGTTGCCGAATTGATCCCTAAAGAACGGCAACATCGCTTGGACGACCTCAGGATCGACCCGTGTGGTTGCGTTGTTGTCGAGGTAGACAGGTTTCATGTGCGATCCTCAGTTGACCGGAATGACGCGAGCGCGCGACCGCCTCATTGAGCCTCTGGCGTATGCCGTTGATGATGATGGGCCCGAACTGGCAGCCGGCGCGGACGCCCGAGAGTTTGAGTAGACCGGATCGGCGTCGACATGGCCAAGTCCGCAGTGGCCGCCGTCAGCCCGCAGGTAAGGACGCCCGAACACGACAACGTTATCGATAAGCCGAATTTGGCGCAGCGGCGCGATTTGGCCGCCAGCTTGGGTGCCACCAGGAACCGAACTGTTTCGGGAGGCGACGTTCTTTGCATCCTACCTGAAGCGATTGCCGGTCCCAAGATCGGCTTCGACCTTGCCTTGTTCTTGAGGACAGGGACATCTGTTGTGCCGGCCATATAAGCCTCCTCTGCCGCAAATGAGTGCGTCGGCGGCAATCGCTTCATGGACCCGCACAGGCGCTTCGGGCGATCAACTGAAGGACTTGCCGCAGCCGCACTTCTCGCGCGCGTTGGGGTTATCGAAGACAAAGCCGGAAGATTCGAGCCCGGTGAGGAAGTCGACGGTCATGCCGGCAACATGCGGTTGGGAGCCCGCGTCCACGAACAGCTTGATCCCATCTGTCTCGGTGATCGCGTCGCCCTCGCGCGACACGCTCTCCAGGCCCATTAAGTATTTGAAGCCGGCGCAGCCGCCGGCCTGGACCATGATGCGAAAGCCTTCCGCCGGCTCTTGGGCGCGGGAAAGAGCAGTCTTGATGGCGGCAACAGCGTTGTCGGTGAGCGTAATCATGGCTCCATTCTCCTCAGTCCGGGACCTGCTTGCGCATCACGCTGCATGCACCGTGCCAAAGCGAAAACCGTTTCAACACAGCGCGGCATCTCTGACCCTGCGGTGATTCTTGTGAGTCATTGCTGCGAAGGTGTCGGCCAACCGACACGTACTGTCGGGTTTGTCGGGTCCGCCACGCGGGATGTTGGGCCTGAGTTGTTGGCTGAACTCACATTAAACCAATGACCATTACAGAAGACTCCTTCTGAGCTTGCTTCGGCGCAATTGGCACGGTTTTTGAAGCTCCACTGGCGAGGTGGCAAGAGACTGCCGATCCACAATCGTGTCGTGGGTGCCCTCGCGATCGATGCGGCGAAGCAAGGGAGCAACATGTCAGGACTGGGTCAGACACGCTTTGTTTGGCGAAGCAGCGCCGCCCGTGGCATCCGAATGACCGATTGGCCGATTGCGACAACACCCACAATCGCTCACCACCGCCCGGTGGCCACCGACCGGCTCGATGAGATTCCATCGGCATGTGCCTGCTCGTGTCACTCGGGTCTCGCCGCTCCGATAGCACCCCCGGTTTTCGCGCGGGTGCGACGACGTGCGCACGCTGTCCAGCGACACTTTGTTCACGGGCCAGCAGCAGATCAGGGTCGAGCATTACGGCGCGCCCGATCGGCTGAAGATTCACCGGCAGGGCAGCTGATCCTCACACGTAGGTGGAAGCAGGGGTAAGACATGGACCAGCGCGAGAAACCGTCGCCGGACGAAATCCGGCGGGCGTGCGAAGACAATCCGAAAATCCGGGAGCATGATCTCGCCGCTCGATTGGGCATTTCGGAAGCCGAATTGGTCGCGGCGCATTGTGGTCACGGAGCGGTGCGCATCGAGCCGCGCGTCGATGATCTGCTGACCGGCCTCGAAGCGGTCGGCGAGGTGATGGCGGTCACCCGCAACCAAAGTGCCGTGCACCAAAAGATCGGCGTCTACGACAAAGTGGTCACCGGCAACCCGCATGCCATGGTGCTCGGCGACGAGATCGACCTGCGCATCTTCCCGAAAGCGTGGGCGTATGGCTTCGCCGTCGAGAAGCGCGAGGGAGCCGAGATCCGCCGCAGCCTGCAATTCTTTGATGCCACCGGCGAGGCGATGCACAAAGTACATCTCAGGCCCGCCTCGAACCTGCACGCCTATCAGAATCTGGCGGCAGAGCTTGTATCCTCCGACCAGGAGCCGATCATATCGGTCGAGGCGAGCGGGGCGCTCGATAATGCAGTGAGTCCAGACCAAGCCGCCACGGTCGACGACCTACGCGAGCACTGGAGCCGGCTGAGCGACGTGCATCAGTTCTACCATATGTTGAAGACCCTGAAGCTCAGCCGCTGCCAGGCGATGCGTATGGCCGACGAGGATTACGCCTGGCTGCTCGACAATGATGCCGTTGGCGCCCTGTTCCAACAGGCGGCCGAAGACGAGATGCCGATTATGTGCTTTGTCGGCAATCGTGGTTGCATCCAGATCCATTCCGGCCCGATCAAGTCGGTCAAGCAGATCGGGCCGCGGATCAATGTGCTCGACGAGAACTTCCATCTCCATCTTAGGACTCATCACATCCGCGAGGTCTGGGCCGTGCGCAAGCCGACGAGGGACAGTCACGTCACGTCCGTTGAAGCCTATGGCGCCGACGGCAAGATGATCGTCCAGTTCTTCGGCACGCGCAAGGAAGGCGAACGCGAGCGCAGCGACTGGCGGTTTCTGGCCGAGAGTCTGCCACGCGTTCCCGGTCCGACCGACCGGGATGTGTAGAGTGCCGACAGGCCCTCGGATTGAACCGGCCGCCATAGGACTCGGCACCACGTTCCGACAGCGGCTCGCGAGGAAATATAGGTCCATGTGCGATAGAGCTTGCCGTGTTAGCGCATACGCACGGTCAGGTGTGCACGCCGGAATTGACCGCATCGATACAGTCAGGCTCGTCGCCGGCCGGATCGCTGCGCACGAGTGCATCGCTCGTCTGACCGGAAATCTTGCAGCGGCTACAACAACGCATATGCCATCAGCGCCGAACCGAGCGGAAGCGCGGCCGGGTCTTGTCGGACCGCACCCGAACCTTGCGCTGGATCGCGTCGTTGCTCAATCCGGGCCGTGCGAGCGATCTCCTCGCTCGTCGACCGGAAGGCTGTGCAGCAGCAGCCAAGCCGAACAGCCCGATGTCGCGGACTCGACAAAACCGACCACGGATGTCGGTTGTCGGACGTTGTCCTAAGAATGATGGACAGGTGATCATCAGCGGCGGGCCTAGTGCAGGCTGGCATTGCTTGGTGCAGCGCCATGGGTACGCCTATCCGGCACGCGACTTGCTTCGACAATTTGATCAGCAGGGCATCAGCAGTGCGTCACGGAGCTCAGAGGTGATTGACCAGCCTCTCAACCCTAACGGGGATAAGCGGCGGCTTTGCTTCATGACCGCAGCGCGGCGGAGATGCCCCTTCTGATCGACTTCGCAACCGATCTCATCCGCGCTGGTGCAGGTGGGCTGTATCAGGCGACAGAATCTAGAAGGCGCCCGACAAGAGACGTGCCCATGCTGGAAATCGACTTTATGAACAGCGGTGCAATCTCAATCGAGCCATGAACGCCAATGTAGAGAAAACAAAATGGCGACCAACCCCGTTCCAGATCATGTCCCGCCCGAAATGGTGAGGGACTTCAGCCTGTTTACATCGCCAGGGATGCCACCAACACCCAACGGGGATCCACACGCAGCTGTCGCTTGCGTACATGACGGGCCTCCGATCTTTTACTCCCGCTACAACACGCAAGATGGCCGGGGTACCTGGGTCATCACCCGTGCCGCGGACCAGCGGAAGGTGCTGCAGGACGCAGAGACTTTTTCCAGCCATCGCAGCATCTTCTCCTCCATACTGGGTGAAAACTGGCCGACGATCCCGCTTGAGCTCGATCCACCGGCCCATGGCGTCTTTCGCTCACTGCTCAATCCGCTGCTTTCGCCAAAGCGGGTGTTGGCTTTGGAACCGGCTGTCCGCGAACGGGCGGTCGAGCTGATCGAAAGGATCGCCGCGTCGGGCACAAGCTGCGACGTGATGAAGGATTTTGCCTTTCCTTTCGCGGTGAGCACCTTTCTTCGCTTTCTGGGGTTGCCCGATGACCGACTCGATACATTCGTCGGCTGGGGGAAAGATCTGCTCCACGGCGACGATAAGGAACGACCTGTGGCTGCCCAGACGATCGTGGCATTCATCGACGAACTTGCAGCCATGCGCCGCCAGGAGGCGGTTGACGATTTCATGACCTTTATCGTGCAGGCACAGGTCGAGGGCCGCCGGCTGACGGACACCCAAGTCCGCGGCATCGGCGTGCTTGTCTTCGTCGCTGGGCTCGACACGGTCGCAGCAGCTATAGGCTTTGACTTGGCGTACCTCGCGCGCAACCTCAAAGATCAGCAATTGCTGCGGAGCGAACCGGACCGCATCCCGCTCGCAACCGAAGAATTGCTGCGGGCCTATCCGCCCATTCAGTTGATCCGCGTGGCTACGAAAGATATCGACTTCGAAGGCGCGCCGATCCGGAAGGGGGACTATGTTTCCTGCGCCACGATGATTGCCAATCGTGACCCGGCGGAATTCGAATGCCCCAACACAATCGATTTGGAGCGGGAGGACAACCGCCACGCAGCGTTTGGCTATGGTCCCCACCGTTGCCTTGGCTCACACCTTGCCCGGCGGGAGATTGTCATTGGCCTGGAGGAGTGGTTGGCGCGCATCCCGGCTTTCAGGATCAAGCAGGGTACGGCACCGATAACTTCTGGCGGCCATGTGTTCGGGATCGAAAATTTGATCCTGGACTGGTCTTAGGCCCGCCCCGACCCGGGGCACAGACAATGGAGGCAGCGCCATGCGCATCATCGTCCAAAAGGCCAAATGCCAGGGTCACGCGCGATGCGCGGCGCAAGCGCCGGACATCTTCAAGCTTGATGACGAGGGCTACATCCTGCCTGGTGACATTGAAGTTGCGGAAGGGGAGGAACTGCCTGCATCGCGGGGCGCGCGATCCTGTCCTGAACGTGCGCTGGAACTCACCCGCTGCGCGCTTTGAGGACTCATTCAACCGAGAGTCTGGCGGGCTTGAACCATGTGGCCGCACTCAGCACGCGACCTCTGTCCCGCACGGTTCACGTCCAACTCTGCAGGGGCATTTCCGGCGCCAGTGTTCCCCGTGAGGCGCAAACGGCAGGGCAGGGGTTCGCGAACACCTCTTCCAATCACAGAATTTGCGTCAGAGCCGATGGACCAGACGAGAATTGCCGAACTACTCGACGCGAGGCGACCCGGAGTGCCATACCGAAGAACTGCCCGACCCATGTTGCGGCAGGCCGGGTCTCTGCATGATTTGATAGGACGAAACCAGGAGAACGCACCATATTTGCCCAACATTATGCCCGGCTCAGCACCGGCCAATGGCCGCACATCGAGCTGGAGAGGAGGTTCGACCAGCATGTGCTTGCCTGTGTGCTTTCACGTGCGCTCGAGGAGATCGAGGCCGGCGAGGCGACGGCGACGGAGGCAACCGGACTTTCGCGCGCCGAGTTGCGCGATGTCCTGGTCCGCTGTTTCCCTGCTTTTCCTATCAACGCGTTTGCCTTGAAAGAGGTGAGCGAGCCCGAGCCGGATCTGGAAGAAGAACTTCTGCATGGACTGCTGCTGGCGCATGCCCGACATGGCGACCCGGCGAGCGCCCGCTTCGCCAAGATCATCGCCCGGCGTGCCATGCGCAATGACCACCTCTGGCAGGACCTTGGCCTTTTTAATCGAACCGACCTCGGCCGCCTGCTCGCCTCGCATTTTCCGACGCTGGCGGCCGGCAACACCCAAAACATGAAATGGAAGAAATACTTTTACCGCAAGCTCTGCGAGGCCGAAGGTTTTTCGCTCTGCAGCGCGCCCAGTTGCTTGGAATGCAATGATTTCGAAAGCTGCTTCGGCCCGGAGGGACTTTGCGAGTAGTCCACCCTTAAGTCATTGAATTCTAAAGCGCGAATAGCGTTGACCGAAATCGCCAGAATCAAGAAACGTACACCTGATTGGTGTACGCAAGGGTGTACAGCGCCAAGGATTCCGTTGTCAACATTGAGAAGCGAGGGGGAATCGGTCAGAGATCGCGCAGGGCGGAGCGAGCGAACAATGAGCATCAATTGGGGCGAAGATGACTTGGCGAGGCTGCTGGCTCTTGAGCACGCCTTTCATGCGCTTGCCCTGCTGTCAGCAAGCAACTACGCCCATCTCGCGGGAACCACACCCAGCGCCGCCGTGAAGCAGTTCCGAGAAGCTATCGAAGGCTCCGTCTACGATAGCGGACAGGCTCCGAAGACCGTACAAGTGCTCATGAGCAAGCATCTGAAGAAGATGTTCGACCACGTGGCCGCAATGGCTGTCCACGCGGACCAAGGATTCATAGGCGATGAGTGACATCTACGAGAACGCCATCGCCTCGATCAGGCTTGGTATCCAGGATTTTCAATCCAACGACGAACTTCGGCCGATAAGCGCGCTGCGGAATTTCTACGCGGGGGTGCTACTTCTTGGAAAACAGTGTCTTTTGAATGCTGCGCCAGACGACGCCGACCCCATGGAAATCCTTGCATCGAAGTTCGCCCCCATTTTGGACGACGACGGCGAGGTAGCATATGCAGCGAAGGGCCAGCAGACTATTGACCTTGCGGAACTCCGTGAGCGCTTCAAGGGTTTCAAGCTCACATGGCCTGCTGGCGACATCAAAGGCCTCCAGAAGCTCCGGAATGACTTTGAGCACTACCACTCTGCAACGCCGAAACCAGCGATACGACAGGTGATAGCCGATTGGACACCTCGAAAAACCTGGCAATCGAGACCGCATTTTGATTCACTTCGCCTGGTGATTTGCACGGAGGCGTTGGATGCGAGGCCAGGCTGGATTCTGGGACA